>NZ_JBAKHX010000056.1:0-53438 GCF_036906915.1 Micromonospora sp. CPCC 206061 | reverse complement strand
GGTTGCTCGCCACATCGCCGGCGGGCCGCGCCGGCGGCGGGCGCGCCTGATGCCGCGCGCGGTCACGGTCGTCGGCGGCGGCCTGTTCGGCGTCACCGCCGCGTGCGCCCTGGCGCGCGCCGGCTGCCAGGTCACGCTGGTCGAGCGCGCCAGCGGGCTGCTGCGCGGCGCGAGCGGCGTCAACCAGTACCGCCTGCACCGCGGCTTCCACTACCCGCGCAGCCCCGAGACGGTGGCCGCATGCCTGGCCGCCGAGGAGTCGTTCCGGCGGACATTCCACGACGCCGTCATCGACGACCACGCGCACTACTACGCCGTTGCCAGGGCGGGCAGCCGGTTGAGCGCGGCGGACTACCTCGCCGCTCTGTCGCGGATGGGGCTCACCTGGCGGATCGAGCGGCCGCCGGTGGTGCGGGCCGAGACCGTGGCGTGCTGCATCCGGGTGGACGAGGCCGCGGTCGATCTCACCCGGCTGCGCCGGACCTGCGCCCGACTGCTGTGCGAGGCCGGAGTCCAAGTGCGCACGGGCACGGTGTTCCGCTGGTGTGACCTGCCACCCGGCGAGACTGTGGTGCTGGCCACCTACGCGGCCAACAACCAGTTGCTGCGCGCGGCGGGCCTGCCCGCCACGCCGTACCGGTACCAGCTCGCCGAGCTGCTCTCGGTCAAACTGCCGCCGACGTACGACGGGATCAGTTGCCTGGTCATGGACGGCGACTTTCCCTCCCTCGACCCTTGCGGCCGAACCGGTCACCACGTCGTCGGCCACGTCACCGAGATGCACCATGTGGAGGAGACACGGATGGTATGCACATTCGAGGCCGAGGCGGCGCGGCGGCGGTCCTCGGCGGCGACCTGGCGGCGCTGGCTCGCGACCGGCACCGAGTTCTACGCCGGTCTCGACGGCGCCCGGCTGCTCGGCTCGCAGCTCGTCGTGCGCACCACGCTCGCAGGCGTGTCGGCTACCGACGCCCGCCCCACGCTCGTAAAACAGCACGACGAGCGGGTCTTCACGGTGTTCTCCGGCAAGCTGACCACCTGTACCACGGCGGCGCAGACCGTCACCGCGCTAGTGCTGGGGGTGTGAGCCGGTGTCCGCGATGGTCACTCGCCCGGTCGCGCTGGTCGGAGCCGGCCGGTGGGGCACCAACATCCTCCGCGTAATGTCCGGTCTCCAAGGCGTCGAGCCGGTGGTGGTCCGCCGCGACGAGGCCGACCTGCACCCGGCGGCGCCCGGCGTACCGCGGTCGCTGCGGGTCTTCGAGGCGCTGGCCGACCCCGGTATCGGCGCGGTCGTCATCGCCACGCCCACGCACACGCACGCCGAGCTCACCGCGCGCTTCCTGGCCGCCGGCAAGCACGTCCTCGTCGAAAAGCCGCTGTGTACGTCACCCACGACAGCCGGAGAGCTGGAACACCTCGCGCGGGACCGGCGACTGGTGCTCCGGACCGGACACGTCTTCCTGCACCATCCGGCCTTCGCTTCGCTGGCGGCCGCCGTCGCCGGCGGATCACCGTTGCGGATCAGCGCCGCCTGGCACAAGCCGGTGCCGCCGGATCTGGACCTGGGTTGGGAGCTGCTGCCCCACCCGGTCGGCATCGCCCACGCCCTCGTGGGCCGCGCACCCGACGACGTGGCGGGAAATCTCGCCGGCGCCCGTGGCGTGCGCGTCGAGCTGCGCTGGCACGGCGGATCGCACGCCAGGCTTGACGCGTACCCGTCCCCGCCCAACAGCTGGCGGCTGGCCGTCGCCACCACGGGAGTGACGGTCGAGTGGACGGCCGCCGGGCTGCAGCGCCACACCACTGGTCCTGCCGAGTGGCTCGCGGTGCCCCCAGGTGAGGCCCTCGTGGCGCAGATCAACGCCTTCCTGGCCGCCATCGACAACGGCCACACCACCGAGCCGGTGCCCGGGTCGGCTGTCGTGGCCACTATCGCGGCTGCGCTCGGGCACGCCGCCGGGCCCGCGTGGGCCGAGCCGCGGTGACGGTACTCGCCGTCAGCCAGGTTCTGCCAAAATACGCCATCGGTCTTCCCTTATGTTGTTTTTCGGTGCGAGAATCGACACGATGATGATTTGTGGCTTGAAGCTCACACACGACGGCACAGTGGCGGTTGTCGACGGGACGGAGCTGCTCTTCAGCATCGAGCTGGAGAAGATCGCCAATAACCGGCGATACAGCTCGCTGTCCGACCTGGACCAGATCGCGGAGATACTCGCCAGTCAGGGCTTGACCCCAGACGAAATCGACGTGTTCGCCGTCGACGGCTGGCAGTGGCGGGACGGGCCGCTCGCAGCCCTGCCGGTCACCGCAGGAGGGCGTTCCGACACGCTCGCCGCCGCCCCGTATCACGAAATCGAGGGCGTGAGCGAGGTCCACCAGCGGTACGAGTTCGCCGGACTGACCATCGACGGGCGCGCCTACCCGTATGTCAGCTACCACCACGCCACCGACCACCTGTACTCGGCGTACTGCACCAGTCCGTTCGCCGCCCGCGGCGAAGACGCCCTTGTGCTGGTGTGGGACGGCGGGATGCTGCCGCTGCTCTACCTGGTACGCGGCGGCACCCTGGACGTCAAGCCGCTGGGCGCCCTTTTCCCGCTGCCGGGCAGCATGTTCGCGTTCTTCGCCGCGCAGTTCGACCCCTTCTGGCGCGACACCACTGGATTGCCGCTCGACGAGCAGCTGCGCGTGCATCTTGAGGTGGCTGGTAAGGCGATGGCGTACGCGGCTCTGGGCCGGGTCGAGCCGGAGGCGTTCGACCTGTATCCGAAGGTCTGGAAGGCCATCGACGGGATCCCGCTGTCGGAACCGTCACGGATGACCGAGACAGTCCGGCGTGAGTGCGACATGTCGTTCCCCGGGCTCTCCAGCGCCGACCTGATCGCCACCTGTCAGGCCTACCTGGGCGAGGTGTTGGTTTCCGGCCTGCGGGAGCGGCTGGCCGAGATGCCGGATCCGCCGCGAAACCTGTGTCTGGCCGGCGGCTGCGCGCTCAACATCAAGTGGAACAGCCTGTTGCGCGGCAGCGGCCTCGTGCGCGAGGTGTGGGTGCCGCCGTTCCCGAACGACTCCGGCGTCGCGTTGGGCGCGGCGTGCGCGGAAATGGCCAAGACGCAGCGCGCCGCAAGCCTGGCGTGGAACGTGTACCAGGGACCCCGGCTCGCCGAGGTTTCGACACCACCTGGATGGATTGCCAGCCCGTGCGACGAGCGAGGCCTGGCGCAGATCCTGCATCAGGGCCACCCCGTCGTGTTCCTCGACGGTCGGGCGGAGCTGGGGCCGCGGGCACTGGGCAACCGGAGCATCCTCGCCGCACCGGTACAGGCGTCGATGAAGGACCGGTTGAACGAGATGAAGGCCAGAGCCGGGTACCGGCCTGTGGCCCCGGTGTGCCTCGAATCCCGCGCACCAGAGATCTTCGACCCGGGTACGCCGGACCCGTACATGCTCTTCGACCACCGCGTCCGTCCGGAGTGGACCGAGCGAGTGGCCGCCGTGGTCCACGTGGATGGCACCGCCCGCCTGCAGACCATCAACTCTCGTCAGCACCCGCGGCTCGCGCGGGTACTGGAAAGCTACGAGCGGCTGTCGGGCATTCCGCTGCTGTGCAACACCAGCGCCAACCTTCTGGGACGCGGCTTCTTCCCCGACGTCCGCTCGGCGCTGGAGTGGGGCGGCACCGACATGGTGTGGTCCGACGGCGTCCTGTATCAGCGCGGGCGTCGACTAGCTTGACGCTAGGCCACGACTGACGAGTTGTAGCGCGCCCACACGGCCTCGCGCTCCTCGTCCGACGACGCCCGGTGGAGCGAGGCGACAAGCTCGTCGACCTCCGCCGTCATCACGACCAGTACTCGCGCGCCTTCCGGGTCCGCCGTCGCGAACGTGTGGACCGTGCCAGCCGGAACCACCAGGTAGTCGCCTTCGGTGAGCAGGTGCCGGGTCTCCCCCAGCAGCACCTCCAGTCTCCCGCGGAGCACACAGAAGGCTTCGTCAGAAGAATGGTGGATGTGGGGCGGCGCCTGGTCACCCGGATAGTGCGCGAGATCCCAGCGTCTGACGACGAAGTCCGGCATGCGGCCATGCTACCGGCCGGCGGCGCGGTCAGCTCTCCTGGAGGATGTAGCGCCAGCGCTGGGCGTCGTCGGCCACCTCTGCCCACAGCGGATAGTCATCGTAGCCACGGCCACACGACCGTAGATGCAGCCGCCGGGAACCCACGTCGATGCGACCGTCGTGGCGATCCAGGTAGGTCAGGACGCGGCGTGTCTCGGTCAGCACCGACGGGAAGACGAGCTTCCACTCTCCGCTCTCGAAGCGATCGATCCGCTTACGCATGCGGTCGACGACGCTGCCGGTCCACTTGAAGTGGTGCACCTGGATGTAGCTCACCTCGCGAGGCAGTCCTCGCCCACCCCGCGCGCCGTGGTGCCCGATGTGCAGGGGGACCCGGCCGAGGGCCAGGCCGGTCTTGATGGACGGCGCCTGGACGAGCCGGGAGGTGATGGAACCGCCGAGTGGAAACCGCTCCCACAGCGAATCTCCGTCGACGTCCGGGAACCCGCCGTCGGCCGCCACACGGTCCACGAAACAGCCGTCGACGTGGTCATATCCACCGTGCTCGGCCAGCTCGATAAGGTCGGCGAGCGGCCGGTCGTAGACGTGGAACTCGTCCAGGTCCACAACGACGTACCAGTCGTCGGGGTGCTGCGACCGGGCCTCGAGCATCAGGCGCTCGTACATCTCGTCATCCCAAGGCCCGACGAAGGTCCGGAAGATCTCGATCCCGGCGTCGCGCGCGGCCTGCTCGATCTGCTCGTACAGCGGGTCGGAGGTGGACTCGACGTGCCGGCACACGTAGAAGGACTCCACGCCGTGCGCTCGGTAGTGCTCGACCAGATGCCGCAGCAGCAAGGCGTCACCGCCGCCCACGACGGCGGCAAGATGGACTCTCGGCAGGACCGATCCGGAAGGCATCAGCTTCCTCCTCATCGTCACATCGACACGAACACGGTACCGGAAATACGCCATCAAGTCTTCACAGGGAAGCCGCGAGATACAACAATGGCCGCAATGGTGGCTTGCGGGCTGGGCTTGCCGCTGTCTCCGCTGTGGACAGTCAGACTGGGTGGTGAGCGCTGTGAACGCGGATCTCGTCATCGTCGGGGCCGGACTGTTCGGCCTTACAATGGCCGAACGCTGCGCCACGGAACTCGGCGTGAACGTCCTCGTGCTGGATCGCCGTGACCACATCGGCGGCAACGCATACGATGAGACGGACCCGGAGACGGGCATCAAGATACAGCGGTACGGCACGCACGTGTTCCATACGTCGAACGAGCGAGTATGGGCGTACGTCAACAAATTCACCATGTTCACCGACTACCAGCACCGGGTCTTCACGCTCGCCGGCGGCCGCGTCTACCCCATGCCGATCAACCTGGGCACCATCTGCCACTTCTTCGGGCGGGCCATGTCGCCGGACGAGGCGCGGGCGCTGATCGCCGAGCAGGCCAGCGCTGCCGACGGCACCGGCGGGCTGGAGGGTCGGGCCATCTCACTGATCGGCCGCCCCCTCTACGAGGCGCTCATCCGCGGATACACGGCGAAACAGTGGCAGACCGATCCGCGCGACTTGCCCGCCGAAATCATCAGCCGGCTGCCCGTGCGGTACACATTCAACAACCGCTACTTCGACGACAAGTACGAGGGGATGCCGGTCGACGGGTACACCCCGTGGCTGGAGCGGATGGTCGACCAGCCCCGGATCGAGGTGCGGCTCGGCACCGACTTCTTCGACGTACGTTCCCGGTTGGCCGGTGCGGTGCCGATCGTCTACACCGGCCCCGTCGACCGCTACTTCGACTACGCCGAGGGTGACCTGTCGTGGCGCACTCTCGACTTCGAGTGGATGGTCCTGCCGGTCGGCGACTTCCAGGGGACGGCGCACATGAACTACGCGGACGAGACGGTGCCGTTCACCCGCATCCACGAATTCCGCCATTTCTACCCGGAGCGGCGCGACTACCCGGACGATCAGACGATCATCGCGCGGGAGTACTCGCGCTTCGCGCGGCGGCACGACGAGCAGTACTACCCGATCAACACCGGCGAGGACCGCGCCCGGCTGCTGGGCTACCGTGATCGCGTCCGCGCGGAGCACCAGGTGTTCTTCGGGGGGCGGCTCGGCATGTACAAGTACCTGGACATGCACATGGCGATCGGCTCCGCGCTCACCATGTTCGACAACGTGGTCCGCCCGCTTTTCGAAACGTCGTCGGTGTCTGGTTGGCAGCGTCCTGATGCCGAGATCAGGTAAGGGAGCACGCCGGCCAGGACGGTGACGACCAGCGGCGAAGCGTGCAGCCTGATCCATTCTCACACAGTCGGGTCATGCCAGTCCGGGCCCGCACGATGTAGCCCGTCGCGGGATCCACTTGTGAGGGGACGGCGGACGAGCAGCGTGGAATCCTGAATGTCGACCACTACACCGTCGCGGGTCACTGTCCGCGGCCGCTGCTCGGCCACGAGCGTCTCAAAGTCGTCCGGCAGGCCCGGCAACAGCTCCTCGGCGACGAACATCGCCTTGTGCTGGCTCCCGGTCAGGTGACTGAACACCGCGGACGGCGCGTGGCCAACGACCAGTAGTCGGCCCCCGGCCGCGACGGCCTCAGCCAACCGACCGATCACCTCGACCATCCCGCCAGCCGGCGGGTGCAGGTAGTGGCTGGTGACCAGGTCATACGACCGGCCGTCCGCCGTGAATGTCCGCGCGTCGACCTGCCACCAGTCGACGCGGTCGGCGACCCCGGCCTGCTCGGCGTGCCGGGCGGCGCGTGCCAGGCCGTTGGCGGAGAAGTCGGCGCCGGTGACCGTCCAGCCCTGGCGGGCCAGCCAGATCACGTCTCCCCCCTCGCCGCAGCCGACGTCCAGCGCGGTGCCCGGCGTCAGCCCGGCCACCTCGGCGACCAGCTGCGGGTTGGGGTTCCCGCTCCAGATCTTCTCCGGTGCGCTATACCGCTCGTCCCAGGCGGCCGGTTCGAACATCGCAGCCGCTTCATCCTCGGTGAGGTGGTGCCCGTGCCCACTCATCGGGTGGCTCCCCTCTGGTGCGGCGCCGCGGTCTTGTCGACGACCAAGTCGCTGGACTCGTTGATTTCCATGCCCGCCAGCATCCTGAATCTCGCTGAGGTTTGACAAACTATGTTGCTACTTCAGCAACCCGACTCGGCCGCGGGTGTTTTCGTCCGAAGCTCAGCTGAGACGCCCGCGCGGGCTGGTCAGGGGCGAAACACCTCGGAGAGGCCGCGGTGACCGATCCCGACCAGATATACCAAATACGCAAGAGACGCGAGGCCGAGCACGGCGACCGCCAGCCGGTGGCTGGTGTCCACCGCGTCGGCGATCCGCCGGGCGTACCGGGTCAGGCTCCGCTCGCCGAGCGTGGGCAAGCGTTCAGCCGGCCGTCCGTCCGGGTCGAACCCGTTGACCTGGCGGTTCAGCTCGTCGTAGGCGGCGCCGCGCCACGGTCCGACGAGGACCGCTGCCACCGTCTGGAGCAGCGCGTAAATCTCCGGTGTCGTCGGCCCCGCAGCTGACCGCAGGCTGCGCAGGTGCACCGTGAGGACGTCCACTGCGCCGCGGAGCAGGGTGGCGACCGGCTGCGGCCGGGCAGGTGCCGGCACCGACCGGTCGATCCGGTCCGCGGCCCGGGCCAGCAGCTCGGCGATCCGGCCCAGCGACGCGCGATCGGCGGCGAAACGGTCAGGGACCCTGTGTGGGCTGTAGTACGCCGCCCCGGTCGGACGCCTTGGGCGCCTGGCCCGCCCCTGCGACGCGAGGAACATAGCGATCGCCCGCCGGGTGACGACGCCGATCCAGAACTCGTCCACGATCCCGGTCACCAGCAGCACGACCGGCACGGTGGCGAGAGCGGTGAGGAACGCCACGCCGACCAGCCCGAGGATCTCGTCTTCGGGCCGACCCCACGCCGTGCCGACCAGCTGGGCCAGCAGGAACACGCCAGACAGCGCCCAGGCCATATTGACCGTCTTGCTCCAGACCCAGTACAGGAACGCGGCCAGCGTGGCGGCGGCGCGGGCCGGCCGGTTGACCAGCCGCCCGTAGACCACCAGGCGAGGGCGGGACACCGCGCGTATGCCACGCCAGAGGAGGACGGAGTACACCAGCACACCGACCGCGGCCCCAGGGCCAGCCAGCCAGGACTGAGGCACCGGCACTGGCCACAGCACGATGGTCGCGGTGAGCCCGCCGCCGACGGCGGCGAAGACCTGAACCCAGGCGGCCGCAACGGAGACCGAGGAGAAGCCGGAGGTGCCGTGTTCGAGGTCGGCCCGCCACACCCGCCGGATCGTCGGACCGAGACCCCACCGCCCAGCCAGCACGAACTCCGGGTCGAGCAGCTTCGCCCGCAGGACCGACCACAGCATGGCATTGACCATGCCGAGCACCACGACGCAGCACAGGAACACGCCAGGCCCCAGCAGGATCGTCACGGCCACCTCGCGGAGATTCATGACCGCGTTTGTATCAGGCGTCCGGGTCAGCGGGCCCCGCCAGAATCACGGGCGATGGTGATCCACAGCGACCCTCGTCGAGCTGTCGACCCTGGTTGCCGTAAGTAACAACTGTCCGAAGCAGACAGCCGCAAGCCGCACTCGACACGACTCCGGCCAACTCGACCCACACCGACATTAATAGACGTTCTTGATATTTAAGTCTATAGATGTAACACTCGTCGAAAGCGCTCCCAGACGGATCTTTACCGCCGCAGAACGGAGGATGCACAGTGCGTTCACACAAGCTCGACCAATCCGGTGGGCGATCCCGGTCAGCCTTCCGCCAGCCCGTTCGAGCGCTCGTCCTGCTGCTCGCCATGATGGTCGGCACGCTGCCCTGGACCGGCGCAGCCCAGGCCCACGGCACCATCATCAACCCGGCAACCCGCGCCTACCAGTGCTGGAAGACCTGGGGAAACCAGCACACGAACCCTGCCATGCAACAACAAGACCCCATGTGCTGGCAGGCCTTTCAGGCTAACCCCGACACCATGTGGAACTGGATGAGCGCGCTGCGAGATGGCCTCGGCGGACAGTTCCAGGCTCGGACCCCCGACGGACAGCTGTGCAGCAACGGCCTGTCCAGGAACGACAGCCTGAACCAGCCGGGAGCGTGGAAGACGACCAACCTCAGCCGCAGCTTCTCAATCCAGCTGTACGACCAGGCCAGCCACGGAGCTGACTACTTCCGGGTCTACGTCAGCAAGCAGGGGTTCAACCCAACCACCCAGCGCCTCGGTTGGGGAAACCTCGACTTCATCACCCAGACCGGCCGTTACGCACCGGCGCAAAACATCACGTTCAACGTATCGACCTCCGGCTACACCGGACACCACATCCTCTTCGTCATCTGGCAGGCCTCGCACCTCGACCAGGCCTACATGTGGTGCAGCGACGTGAACTTCGGCTGATCGACCCGGACCGGCAGCCGTGACACCTCTCCGGCCCAGGACGTTGACTGACGTCCTGGGCCGGAGGGTCCCCCGATGCTCGCCAGCCAATTCGCCCAGACGGCCCAAACACCAGAACCGACGACGAGGTGAGAGGCAACAAATGATTTCCCGGGAGAGTTTCGCGGGGTGGTACCGAAACCGCTTCGTGTGGGTGGCGGTGATCCTGCTGGCGGTGTCGGTCAGCGCGGTTGTACTGGTCAATTCGGCCAGTTCGGAGGCGGAGCCGGTGGATCTGCAAACGCAGATCACGAACCGGATGCGTACCACGCTCGAACAGGCGGACCCGGGGCAACACAACCACGCCGGACACAACCTCGAGCAGATAACCACCGAGGAGGCGAAGCCGGCGGTGATCTGCGGGGTCCGCGTCTACGGCTATGAGCCGGCCGAGGTCACCACGCTCGCCGACGTGCGGACGGTCTACGGCTTCCACCTCTGCGGGGTCGCCGAACAGAAACGCCCCTGGGACGTAGCGGTCAAGCTGGCCGGCCCGGTGATCATGGACATGTCCACCGAGCCTCCGGGCATCCAGGTGGTCGAGGCGACCGCCGACGTCATGTACGTCGACCGCCTGCGGGAGATGTTCCCGAACAAGTACGCGGAGCTGGCGCTCAAGGAGGCGCTGCCCGACCCGGAGATGGCCGACCTGCGCCGCCGGTACGACGCCGCGGCCGGGCTCTGAGCATGCTGATCAGCGGGTGCACTGATTGCGGCATCAGAGCCGCCCGCTCGGCGTAGTCGTCGGAATCCGGCGCAGCCGTCCCGGAAGCGTCTGGCTGTCGATCGTTCCCAACCGGCGTACCAGAAATCCTCGAAGGAAATCGGGGAGGTGGTGTCGGATTGGGGCCGACGTGTTCGTTGCAGGGGTGAGAGGCGTTCCTGTTCGGTCGGCAGACCTACGAGATCTTCGCCGGCTCGTGGGGAACATGGGCTGATCCCGGCGACAGCCCGCCCCCTCGCCGATCATCGCCCTCAACCGGGCCATCGCGGTCGCCGAGCTCGACGGCCCGCAGGTGGCACTGGCGGCCGTCGACCGTCTCCAGGACAAGTTGGCCGGCTACCACGCCTACCACGTGACCCGCGCCGACCTGCTGCGCCGGCTGGGCCACAGCCAGCAGTCGCGCGCGGCCTACGACAAAGCCATCGAGCTGGCGGGCAACACCGCCGAGACCGCCTACCTGATCCGCCGCCGCGACCAACTCGGCTAGCGCCCGTCGAATCCTCCGTGCAAAGCGGCGCCCGACCCTGGTGAGGCTCCGACGTAGCGGTGGGGGTGGCACCGTGACGGTGCCACCCCCACCGGATTTGGTTCAGCTGGCCGTACAGGTCAGCGTGGGCGCGGTGTTCGTGCCGTTCCAGGCTCCGTTGAACCCGAAACTCGTGCTCTGGCCGGCGTTCAACCGGCCGTTGTAACCTACGTTCGCGGCGGTCACCGACGCGCCGCTGGACGTTACCGTCGCATTCCACGAATTCGTGATGCTCTGGCCGTTCGGCCAGGTCCAGCGCACTGTCCAACCACTGATCGCGCTGCTTGTGGCCGTCACCGTGACGGTGGCGCCGAAGCCACCGCTCCACTCGCTGGTCTTGGCGTACGTCGCGGTGCAGCCGCCGTTGCCGGGCGGCGGGGTGGTGACCGGCGGAGTGGTGACCGGCGGAGTGGTGACCGGCGGCGTGGTGGGCGGGGTGGTGACCGGCGGTGTCGTCGGCGGCGGGGTGCTGGTGCCACCGCCGAAGATGACGTCGCTGCACAGGTAGTACGGCTGGTCGAGGTGGCTCGCCTGCCAGATCGTGTAAACGACGTGCCGGCCGGTGCGATTCCCCGCATTCACCTGAGCCTGGTAGAGCCCGGTGGTGGGGTAGCTGCCGGTGCGCTGGATCAGCTCGAGGCTGCCCCAGGTGAGCGGCTGCGTCGTCGGGTCGAAGCCCTGCTTGGTGATGTAGATCAGCAGATAGTCGGCACCGTGGCGTGCCCCGTCCGTGATCGTCAGGGTGAAGTTGTTCGGCACAGGCTTGGCGACCCACGCGCCGACCGCGTCGAGCGACGCGTACAGCCCGCCCTGGGTGCGACCACCGCTGCAGAGCTGGCCATCCGGTACCACGGCCTGGTGGTTGCCGCCCACGTTCTCGCGGTACAGCCCGTTCCAGTTCCACATGGTGTTCGGGTTGGCCTGCCAGGCTTGAGCGCACATGGGGTCGGTCTGCGCCATGTTGGGGTTCAGATGGTCGTCGCCCCAGCGCTCCCAGCATCCGTAGTTACGCGACGGTGGATCGGTGACCGAACCGTGTGCCGACGCCGGGCCGGCGCGGCCGATGACGACGATCGTCAAAGCGGCGACCACGACGGTGATCGAAGCGAGTACGAGCCGCCTGGCTCGCCGTGAAACTTTCATCATTACTCCAGCAAGTCCTGGACCTGGCGTGGGCGCTCGACGAGTCTCGATAGCGTCGAGGGCGCGCGAAGGTCGACGTATGTGACGTCGGTTGAGCGGGAAGCGGAAAGACTGCCCGCCTCGGCTCGCGGCTCCCAGGCCAGCCTACATAGTTTCAGTGATGTTTGTGAATGGCTTGACGCGCGAAGTCTGCCGGTGAGTCATCCAGGGCCTAGCGGTTACGGCGACGGCGACGACGAGCCGAGTCCGGTGCGCAGGTCTTGCTGCTGGTCTGGCAGCGATGGGCGGTCGCGCTCGCGGCGGCCGAGCCTGCTGTGGCGGCGGCCGTAGAGGAAGTAGACCAGCAGCCCCAGGGCCATCCAGACGACGAACCGCAGCCAGGTTTCGACGGTGAGGAACAGCATGAGCGCCACGCAGGCCATCACCGACAGCACTGGTATCAGCGGCATCCAGGGAACGCGGAAGCCGCGCGGCAGGTCCGGCCGGGTACGACGCAGCACCACGACCGCGACCGAGACGAGAACGAACGCGAACAGGGTACCGATGTTGACCATCTCGGCGAGCTCCTCCAGCGGGACGAACGCGGCGAGAATGGCCACCAGCACACCGACGATGGCGGTGATGCGGTGCGGGGTTCCGAAGCGCGGATGTACGCGGCTGAGCCACCGCGGGAGCAGCCCGTCACGGCTCATCGCGAACGCGACCCGGCTCTGCCCCAACATCAGGATCATCACCACCGTGGTCAGCCCGGCGAGGGCGCCGACTGTGATGAGGTTGGCGAACGCCGGCCTCCCGACGGCCTGGAACGCCGCGGCGAGTGGAGCCTCACTGTCCAGCTCGGTGTAGTTCTGCATACCGACCACCACCAGCGAGACAGCGACGTACAGCGCGGTGCAGATCGCCAGCGAGCCGAGGATCCCCCGCGGCACGTCCCGCTGCGGCACCCGGGTTTCCTCAGCCGCAGTGGCGACGATGTCGAAACCGATGAACGCGAAGAACACCAGCGCCGCCGCGGCGAGGATACCGCTGATGCCGAAGTTGGCCGGCGCCTGGCCGAAGATGGCTTCCACGAGGGTCGCCTCCGTGCCGGAGCCGCCTGATGCGGGCTCGGCCGGCGGAATGAACGGCGTGTAGTTGCCGCCCTTGATGAAGAAGAGCCCGGCTGTGATGACGAAAAGCACCACCGCGACCTTGACGGTTACCACGATGGCATTGACCCGCGAGGAGACCTTGATGCCAGTGATCAGGACCGCGGTGAGGATGAGAACGATGAGTGCCGCTGGAAGGTTGATCACGCCGCCGGTGAAGGTGTCCGGAAGACTCACGCCGATCGTATCGAGGAGCACGGCGAAGTACTGCGACCAGCCCACGGCCACTGTGGCGCCCGCGAGGACGAACTCCAGGATCAGGTCCCACCCGATGATCCAGGCGACGAGCTCGCCGAGGACCGCGTACGAATAGGTGTACGCGCTGCCAGCCACCGGCACCGTCGACGCGAACTCCGCGTAGCACAGCGCAGCGAGTGCGCACGCCACACCGGCCGCCACGAATGACAACGCGACCGCTGGCCCGGCCGTCTGGTTCGCGGCCACGCCGGTCAGCACGAAGATCCCCGTGCCGATGATGACCCCGATACCGAACACGGTGAGGTCCAATCCGGACAACTCCTTGCGCAGCCGGTGCTCGGGCTGCTCGGTGTCCCGGATGGACTCCTCGACCGACTTCGTGCGCAGCACGCTCATGACTGGATCACCTCATCTTCTCGGCGAACCTGCATAACCGACTGACCCGAAACCAGGACCGGTAAACATGCGCGTCACTCGGGCGGGACTGCCACGAGGTGGTACGGCGACGGCCCTCGCCATTCCCACCGTCGCCGGGCGACGTTTCCGCGAGGCGACCCGGGGTTCACCCCCCGCGCAGGGTCCTTCGCGGAAACGTGGTGGCAGATGCGCTGATCAGCGACCTACCCGGATCACGGCAGGTCGCCTCCGGCAGGTACGAGGTGGTCAGTCACGACGAGGGCGACACTGCGATGCCCTTGGCCAGCGCGGCCTGGACGATGCGGATGGCCTCGTTGGTGTCGATGCCCACGCTGGCGATGACGGCGGCGTACTCGGCGGCGGCGTGGCGTGCCCGTTCGCGTCCCTGCTCGCCGGCTGCGGACACGAACGAGCCGGCTGCTCCGCGGGTCTCGATCAGCCCCGCCTCCTCCAGCTCCCGGTAGGCCCGGCCGACGGTGTTGGCGGCCAAACCAAGGTCTGCGGCCAGGCGGCGGATGGTCGGCAGCCGGGTGCCCACGGCCAGCGTGTGGTCCTGGATCTGGCGGGCGAGCTGGCCACGGAGCTGCTCGAACGGTGGGATGGGCGAGGCCGAGTCGATGACGATCATTCGGTTCACCGGGCGCTCGTGACGTGCCGCGCCACCGTGCCGCTCCGCGCGGTCCGCGCATCGATCAGGGCGAGCGCGATGACGCTCAGGACGATGAAGACGAGCCAGGCAACGTTCCACCAACCAAAGGCGGTACTGAACACCGACGTGACCGGCAGCGACCACACCACGGTTGGCACGGTGACGTCTCGGGCGTCCTCGACCCGCATGATGACGTCGGCGGTCAGCGAGACCTCGTCGTCCGCCACGACCGGGTGCGTCAGAACATGACGCAGCTGTACAACCATTACGACCGCGACCCCGCACAGCCCGATGAGCAGGACGACCGCAGCGTACCTCGCGGTGGAGTCCTGCATGGTCAGGACGCCGATCGCCAGCACCATCGCACCCGCGAAGGTGGTAACCGCGAACGCGGCACGCGGCCAGCCGAGCACGGTGCGCCAGCCGAGCCGGACCGGGTGGGCCGCCCGTCGCGGCAGCATCGCGCCGGCCCGCCGGTCGACCCGCCGCACCCACAAGTCCAGCAGCGACTGGCCCAGCACCAACCCCACCACCACCGCCGTCAACACCAGCAGCGACCAGCGTCGGGACGACCCGGAACCCTCGCCCATGGCGCTGATGTAAGTGAGGGCGACCGCGATGATGAACGCGGCGAGCAGGACAGCAGCGGCCAGACGCCTACGTCGCCGGGCCGCCAAACGCGTCGCCAGCAACGGTGTCGGCCGGACGTCGGTCAGGCCGTGCCCGGCCAGCCACACGCCGGCCTGCTCAAGGTCCGCCGGACGCACCGACGGGTCAACCTCTGGCAACATTTCATTCGGCATGACGCCTCCGATGTCTCAAAGCTTGTCTCAACATGTTGCGTCAAGCCTTGCGACAAGTCAACCAGGCACGGAGGCCTCGCAACCCCCTACATCTCCAGTCACGGGAGGATTTCGATGTACCCCTCGGTTCCGTGTACGCGGATCCGCTGCCCATCGGAGATCAGCCGAGTCGCGTCCACCACACCAACGACGGCCGGCAAGCCGTACTCCCGGGCGATCACCGCGCCATGGGTCATCAGGCCGCCCACCTCCGTCACCAGGCCCGTGATCGCGACGAACAGGGGTGACCAGCTTGGGTCGGTGTAGGCCGTGACGAGGATGTCGCCCGCTTCGAGATCGGCCTCCGCCATGTCAAGGATGACGCGGGCCCTGCCCTCGATGGTTCCGGCGGAAACCGGTAAGCCGATCAGGGCACCGGCTGGCACGTCGTCACGCCGGTATGCCCCGGTCAGGGCCTCGCCGTCAGACGTGAGCACCCGGGGCGGCGTGAGCGCCTGGTACGACCGGAACGCGTCCTTGCGCTGCTGGATGAGCTGGTCGTCCAACTGGTTGGTGCGCGCGACGTCGTGGAGTTCCTGGAATGTGAGGTAGAAGATGTCCTCCTTCTCGGCGAGCACGTTGGCGTGTACGAGGCGCTCGGCCTCCGCCAGCAGGGCCTGCTTGTAGACGAAGTAGCGGCTGACGATGTCGTACTTCGGGTACTCCCGGTAGCCGATGAAGGTCCGGACCCGGTCGATCATCCCCTTGGCCTCGTCTGCCTTCTGCTCCCCGTCCGGCAGGGCCCGCAAGCGTGACAGCACGTCCCGTTCCTTCTTCTCCGCCTCCTGCCGCCCCTGCTCGAAGCGGCGCTCGGCGGCGCCCGGCTCGAAGAGCTTGATGTTGTCCAGGATCAGGGGCACGAGCGTGGTGGGGCGTTCGCTCCAGCGCGGCCTCGTGATGTCGATCTCGCCGACGCAACGCATGCCGTACCGGTCGAGGTAGGCCTCGATGGCGGCGCGCGCTTCGGTCCCGCCTGCGAGCTTCGGCAGCTCGTCCAGGTAACCCTCGTCCTCGACGCCCTGCAGAAACGCCACCACCTCCGGATTCGGACGGATCACATCCGCGACGTCGAGCAGCGCCAGTCCCATCTCTGACGTGACGTTGTTGGGGGCAGACAGCGTGAGTGTGTCGGCCGCGTTCTTCTCGCCCAGCCATTCCTGCAAGTGGTCGTTGAGCCACCAGGTGGCATCCATCCCTGCCATGATCGCCTGAAAGTTCAGCGGATCACCGAGAACTCGCTTGTGCTCCTGGAGGGCCTCCAGCAGGAAGTCGAACATCGCCGGTCCGGTCTTCGTCCGGATGTCGCGCCGGAGGCCGGCGATGGACGCCTGGCTGCGCTCGATCAGCTCGGTGACGATGGCCGGATCGGTCTCGATCGGGGCTGGCCCGCCGCCGACCGGCGGCCCGCCGCGACCCTCGTCCGGGAGCGTCGGGATGAAGTCGCCGCGGTCGAGGACGGTTTCCAGCGCGTCCCTGGTCAGCGGATCGCCCCTCCCCACCACATCCAGGAGGCCGGCGCGGCTTGCCGGCGAGGCCAGGCGCCGGGTGACGTCGACGAACAACCGCCCGCCGGCCTCCTGCATCGGCGCCATGGCCGTCAGCTGCCACATGGACAGCCCCAGCGGCTTCATGGGGTCGGTCATCATCTGCTGGTGGCCGACAGAGAGGTAGACGTGATTCTCCTGGTCGCCGGTCTCGGGGATGGGGAACAGCGTGGTGATTGGCCGGCTCTGCACGATCTGGAAGCCGTCATCGACCAAGCACCATTCGATGTCCTGCGGTCGGCCGAAGTGCACCTCGATCCGCCGCCCGAGCTGCACGAGCCGCACGACCTGCGCATCCGTCAGCGCCGGCTGCTCCTGCCGCTGCCGGTCGATCGCCAGTGTCTGCGTCCCGCCCGCCGGAAGGGCGTGGATGGCGAGCTGCTTGGCGGCGACCGCCTTGGCGACGACTTCGCCGTCGCGCACCTTGAAGACGTCCGGGTTCACCAGGCCGGAGACCAATGCCTCGCCGAGGCCGAAGCTGGCGTCCACGGCGGCGACCTTCCGATTGCCCGTGACGGGGTCGGCCGTGAACAGGATGCCGGCCGCCTCCGGGAAGACCATCCGCTGCACGACCACGGCCATGTGGACCTTTCGATGGTCGAAGCCGTTCCGCAGGCGGTAGGTCACGGCCCGCTCGGTGAACAGCGACGCCCAACACCGGCTGACGTGCTGGAGGATCGCCGCCGGGCCCACGACGTTCAGGTATGTGTCCTGCTGGCCCGCGAAGGACGCCGTCGGCAGGTCCTCTGCCGTCGCGCTGGATCGCACGGCGTAGGCCGCTTGCTCGCCGAGCCGTGCGAGCGCGTCGGCGACCGCCGCCGTCAGATCGTCGGGGATTGCCACGCCTTCGAGCGTCTGGCGGATCTCCGCGCTGAGCGCGCGGATCGCCTCCCGGTCATCCGGGCTCAGGCGCGACAGCCGATCCAGTTGATCGTCGATCGACGGCGCTTCGGTCATGATCCGCCCGAAGGCGTCCGTCGTCACGCAAAAGCCGGCCGGCACACGGATGCCTTCGATCCGCGATAACTCCCCCAGGTGCGCGCCCTTGCCGCCAACGACCGCGACCTGCGTCTCGCCAGCCTCTTGAAGATCCAACACGTACTGCGTGATCATCGCGACACCTCCGAGGCAGCCTTGCTCCGTCGCATTGAAATCCCCACCGGCGGACTTGACCCTGACGCTGCGTCAACCCTCCATGCTGGCTGTCATGAGCATCCCGCCAGCAACCAATCAGGTCCAGCGGCCCGCGATCCACGCACGGGGGCCTGGAGAAGTCGTACAAGCAGCTGCGTGTGCTGTGCGGCGTGGACCTCGACATGGCGCGGGGCAGCATCTTCGCCCTGCTCGGCTCGAACGGCCCGAGTCAACGGCTTCGATGTCGCGACGCAGGCCGCCGACGTACGCGAGTCCATCAGCCTTTGGAGCAGGCATACATCCCGCCGTCCGTCAGCTCGCCTACGCGGCAACGCCCCTCGCCCTGCCGGCCATCGCCCCGGCGAACTCATCCCCCAGCCGTTCCCGCAGCGCCGCGAGTCCGCGGAACGTCTGAGCCTTCACGTTTCCAGTGGAGCACCGCATCGCGGCCGCGACCTGCTCGACCGGCATGTCACACAGAAACCGCATGACCAACACCGTCCGCTGCCCCTTCGGCAGCTCCTCCAGTGCGCGCACCACCAGGTCACGGTCCTCCAAGGCGCTGTCGCTTGCCGTATCCGGCTCGGGCGTGGCCGGCATCAGCCAAACCTTCGACCAAGCCAGCCGCCGCTCGTCGAGGAACGCCCGCACCAGCATGCGGTGCACGTAGCCGTCAATCTTGTCCGCGGCTCGGGCCCGCGCCCAGTGCACGTATAGCTTGGTCATCGTCGTTTGCACCAGATCGTCGGCGCGGTGCCGGTCGCCGCACAGCAGGAACGCCGCACGGTGCCAACGCTCAAGCCGCGTCGACACGTAGTCGACGTAGTCCTGGGTATCCGCGTCGACCTCGCGTGTTGCGTCACCGCGCATCCCGACTCTTCCCTTCCACGAACATTGACGGTCAGTACCGGCGGTGGGGTCGCGCCGACGTTGATGGTCGCCGACCGCCGTCCCGTCCCTACGAAGAAGCTGTGAAGAACCTATGAGGGCGCTGTCGGGTCCATGTACTCGGACAGAACTGGCAGCTCACGCCTGGTGCGCAGTGGAGACAGGACGATGGCCCCACTGCCGACGACCTGCTCGGCCACCTGAGATCAGAGGTCGCCGACGGGGCGAATCTGGCATGGGAACCGTTTTCATTAGCCTGGTAGGCTGCGGTGGTGACCATGGCGGAAGCGGACAAACAGCGGATCGCTGGCGTCTTCGACCGCGCGGCGCCGATGTACGAGCAGACCGGGGTGGCGTTCTTCGAGCCGCTCGGCGCCGCCCTGGCCGCGCACGCCGGCCTGCGGCCCGGCGAACGGATACTCGACGTCGGCTGCGGCCGCGGCGCGAGCTTGTTCCCCGCAGCCGAGGCGGTCGGCCCGTCCGGCGCCGCGATCGGCATCGACCTGGCCCCGGGCATGGTCGAGGCCACCGCCGCCGAGGCACGGCGACGCGGCCTGGCCCACCTACACGTACAGGTCGGCGACGCCGAAGCCCCCGACTTCCCGGACGCGTCCTTCGACGCCGTACTCGCCGGCCTGATGCTCTTCTTCCTCCCGGACGCGCCAGCGGCGGTACAGGCGTACGCCCGGCTGCTCCGTCCAGGCGGGCGGCTCGTGCTCAGCACGTTCACCGAGGTGTCCGACGCCGACAAGGAGTGGTTCGGCCACTTCGGGCAGGCGCTGCGGCCCTACCTGCCACCGCCACCCGAGCCGGTCCCCGGCTCGCCGCCCCCGCCGGATGCACGGCTGCGCACCCGGGAGTCCATTGTGGAGCTGTTGACCGGCGGCGGATTCAGTGGCGTGCGGTTTACCGAGAAGGCGCACCGCACCGTGTTCGCGCGACCCGAGCAGTTCTGGGACTGGCTCTGGTCGGCCGGCATGCGCGGCATGATGGAGAGCATCCCGGCGCAGGACCGCGACGACGCCCGCGCCGCGCTCACCGGCCTGGTCGCCGAGCGGCTGCGATCCGAGGACGGCACCCTCGGCTGGACCACCACCATCCGCCTCACCACCGCACGCCGCCCCTGAACTTGCCGCAACCCACGGTGTCACCGGCGCGGCAGGCGAGGTCACTGCGGCCTTCAGATACCCGCCGCAACAGCCACCTGTGACGAGTCACCCGTGTGACGATTTCATGACAAGCCGCCCACCGCTCGGTCCCCACGTTTGCCGGCACACGCCAGCAGGGAACAACCGAACACCGCACCCACCGACGAGCGGGACAGGAGCAGCAACATGGAAGTCACCGGCATCATCACCGCCATCATCATCGGCCTGATCATCGGCGCACTCGGCAGGCTCGTCGTACCCGGCAAACAAGACATCCCGATCTGGCTGACCATGCTCATCGGCGTCGTCGCCGCCATCCTGGGCACCCTGCTCGCAGGCGTACTCGACGTCGCAGAGACCCCCGGCGTCGACTGGATCGAGCTAATCCTGCAGGTCGCCTTCGCCGCTGTCGGAGTGGCCATCGTCGCCGGAGCCCGAGGCCGCCGCCGGCCTTGACCCACGCCCCGGTTCGTGGGGTCGTAGAACGGCTCGCCGCGGCGCAGCCGGCCACCCACCCAGCGGTGACCGCCAGCGCTCGGCGCCGGCTGCCGCGATGGCAGCGCCGCCGAGCGGCCCGGATGACGCTCCACGCCAGGAGCGCCGCCAACAGCCCGGCGGTGGCGAGTAGTCCACGTCGCGCTCAGACGTACAGCGCGGGTCCTCGACGGCGGCGACGGGTTGCCCGCCGTCGAGGATGCGGGCGGCGTTGAACGCGGCGGTGGTCAGTGGCCCATCCATCGCGCACCCGTGCGCTTTAGTGCTCGTCGAAGTGGTCCGCGTGGACGGCGTGGCGGTGCCCGTCGTGCAGGTAGTCCACGTGGTCGGCGTGCGCGACGGTGTCGTGCCCGCAGCCGTCGGCGTGGGTGTGCTCGTGCGATTCAGCCTGGACGTGCACGCCTTCGAGGTTGCATTCGTCGTAGTGGTCGCCGTGGCTGTGGTGCGCATGGCCGTCGTGCAGGTAGTCGACGTGGTCACCGTGCGGGACGGTAGCGTGCCCGCAGCTGTCGGTGTGGCTGTGCTCGTGCCCGGCGTGCGGGCGGTGTTCGGTCGCGGTCGTCATCCTCGTTCTTCCTCTCGTACGTGGGTGATGGCGTCCCGCACGATGTGCGCCACATGGGCGTCACCCAGCGTGTACACCATCTCCCTCCCCCTGCGGACCCGCCGCACCAGCCGCGCGTCCCGCAAACACCTTCAGGTGCTGCGACACCAACGGCTGCGCCAATCCGGTCGCCGTCACCAGCTCGTGCACTAGACGCTCCCGATCGGCCAGCAGGTCCACGATCGCCACCCGGACCGGCGAAGCCAGCACCCGGAACAGGCCCCCCACCTCCTCATACTGGTCCGGCGGCGCCTCACTCACAGACACATAGTCTCATGCGCAGCTGCGCATACAAAACGCCAGTGGACGATCTCTCGTTCCCGGCTCGTCACCTGGGACATCGCCGGCCGTCGCCGATCCCGCGCGCGGTACTGCTGTCGCGGTTCCCGGGCAACGGCGACGCGAACCCCGCCCGCAGCTCAGCCGACTGGGCTGCGCTCCGGCGGTCGGTGGGTGGACAGGTCGTCGCTGGGGTGGTCAGGCAGGTCGCGGTCGGCGTGGTCGGCGTGGAAAAGCGCCTCGTCGAGCAGGTGCCGCACGTGGATGTCGGCGGCGGAGTAGTACACGAAGGTGCCTTCACGTCGGCCTCGCACGAGCCCGGCCAGGCGGAGTTTGGCCAGGTGCTGGCTCACCGCGGTCGGTGCCGCGCCGACCAGTTCGGCCAGGCAGGCGACCGATGACTCCCCTTGCAGCAGTGCCCACAGGATTTTGATCCGCGTGGGGTCGGCGAGCAGCCGGAAGCCCTCGGCCGCCAGGTGCACCTGCTCCTCGTTGGGCATGCGGAAGTCGGGCAGCGACGTGTGCATGCCCGAAGAATATCTCACAGCTCATCAGCTTGCGTATCTGCATGACTGCGCAGATATTGTGGCACGGTGCTGACCGACATCCAGACCCGCCCGAGCCAACAGAGCGCGACTCGCGCGGTGCTGCCCGGTCGGCGTACCCGGTTGTGGACCCTCGCGGAGGTGCGGTGGGCGACCGCCGCCACGGTGCTGTTTGTTGTCGGCGGGGTGATCCACCTTGCCGGGGGGCCGACCTGGATGTGGTGGTCCCTGTATCTGGCGTGCTACGCCGCCGGCGGCTGGGAGCCCGGACTGGCCGGGCTGCGCGCGCTGCGGCAGAAGACCCTCGACGTGGACCTGCTGATGGTGGTGGCGGCGATCGGCGCGGCCAGCGTGGGGCAGGTGTTCGACGGGGCACTGCTGATCGTCATCTTCGCCACCTCCGGCGCGTTAGAGGCGTTCGCCACCCACCGCACCGCCGACTCGGTGCGCAGCCTGCTCGACCTCGCGCCACCGCAGGCCACCCGGCTCACCACCGGCGACGGTGAGGAACGGGTCGACACCGCCATCCTCGAGGTCGGCGACGTCGTCCTGATCCGCCCAGGCGAACGGATCGGCGCCGACGGCGTCGTCGTCGACGGGACCAGCGACGTGGACCAGTCGACGATCACCGGCGAGCCGCTACCGGCGGCCAAGACCACCGGCGACGAGGTGTACGCCGGCACCCTCAACGGCGCTGGCGCGCTGCGAATACGCGTCGGCAAGGCGCCCAACGACACCGTGGTGGCCCGGATCGTGGCGATGGTGGAGCAGGCCTCGGCGACGAAGGCACCGACGCAACTGTTCATCGAGAAGGTCGAGCAGCGCTACTCGGTCGGCGTGGTGGCGGCGACCCTGGCGCTGTTCGCCATACCGCTCGTCTTCGGCGAAGGGTTCACGGACGCGCTGCTGCGGGCGATGACCTTCATGATCGTCGCGTCGCCGTGCGCGGTCGTGCTGGCCACCATGCCGCCGCTGCTGGCCGCGATCGCCACCGCCGGCCGACATGGTGTGCTGGTCAAATCCGCCGTGGTGATGGAGCGGCTGGCCCAGACCAGCCTGGTGGCGTTCGACAAGACCGGCACCCTCACCGAGGGGACCCCACGCCTCAGTGCGGTGCGGCTGGTGCCCGGCGGCCCGGTAACCGATCCCGACCGACTCCTGGGGTTGGCCGCGGCCGCCGAGCGGCCGAGCGAGCACCCGCTCGCCGCCGCCGTGGTGAACGCCGCTCGCGCGGCTGGCTTGACCATCCCTACCGCTACCGCCTTCGCCTCACAGCCCGGCCGTGGCGTGCGGGCCGACGTCGACGGGCACGCCGTCACCGTCGGCCGCCCCACCCACCTGGCCGCCACCACGGTCGAGCCGGCGCGCCGCCTGGCCGCCGAGCTGGAGAAGACCGGCCACACCGCGGTCGTGGTGGCCATCGACGGCGTCCCAACCGGCGTACTCGGCCTCACCGACCGGGTACGCCCGGCGGCGGCAGAAGCCGTCGCCCACCTCGCGGTCCTCACCGGGCGGCCTCCGGTGCTGCTGTCCGGCGACAACCCACGGGCGGCGGCGCGGCTGGCCGCCGAGGTAGGCATCGGCGACGTCCGCGCCGGCCTGCTGCCGCAGGGCAAGGTGGCCGCCGTACAGGCCCTGCAGGCCGACGGCGTGCGACTGCTCGTGGTCGGCGACGGCGTCAACGACGCTCCCGCCCTGGCCGCCGCGCACGCCGGTATCGCGATGGGGCGGTCCGGATCGGACCTGACCTTGCAGACCGCCGACGCGGTCATCGTCCGGGACGACCTGTCCACCATCCCCGCGCTCATCGGACTGTCCCGTCGCGCGCGCCGCTACGTCATCGCCAACCTGGCCATCGCGGCCACGTTCATCACCGTCCTGGCCACCTGGGACATCGTCGGCCACCTCCCGCTCCCCCTGGGCGTGGCCGGCCACGAGGGCTCCACCATCATCGTGGCCCTCAACGGGCTGCGGCTGCTGCGCGCCTCAGCCTGGCGCGCATCATCCTGAGGGTCGCTGCCGGGGCGTGGTCACCACGACATCCATCTCCCGCAGGGTGGCGGTGGATCCGGCGGCGGTCAGCTCGGCGAGCAGGCCTCGCTGCGCCCATCCAGACACTCCGATTGAGGTTCGGATCGCCCAGTCCCGGGCTCGTCACTTCTTCCAGGTGGCGCAGCAGGAGGTTGGCGAGAGTCGACTTGCCCGCGCCAGAGCGGCCCACCACCACGACCGTCTCACCGGGCGCGAGCCGCAGCGTGACGTCCCGGATCGCGGGCTCGGGCCGGCCCCGGTACCGGTATGTGACGCCGTCGAAGGTGATCGCCGGGCCGCCGCGGAAGGTCCGCGCCACCTGGCCGGCGTATCGCACCGCGGCCGGCGCGGTCAGCAGTTCCTCGATCCCGTCCACGGCGGTGACGCCGAGATAGCCGGCGTGCCAGGCGGCGGCGAGGTCGCGTACCGGCCGGAAGCACTCCACCGCGACCAGCAGCACCAGGAAGACCGCCGCCGCGATGGCCACCTCCCGCCACCACAGCAGCAGCGCCCGGCAGAGCACCACGCCCACCGCGGCGGCCAGCAGCGGTGGGACGTCGGCGAGGTCCCGCCGGGCGATCGCCGACAACACCGCGGCGAGCAGCAGCGCCTGCCCGACGTACGCCGCGCAGACGGCAGCCCCGAGCAGCGCGCAGGCCGCGATCGGGCCGGCGACCGCGCCACCGAGCCGGATCAGCCTCCGATGGGTTATCACGCAAGCCCACCCTCCGGTATCGGCGCGTCGGCGAGGGTCCGCACCGAACCGGTCTGCTCGTCGGGCAGCACGCGGCCCCGGACGCCGAACACGTCGGCGAGCAGCGCGGGGATCAGCACCTCGGCCGGTGGCCCGTCGGCGGCGACCCGGCCCCCGGCCAGGGCGACGATCCGGTCGGTGAACCGGGCCGCGTGGTCCAGTTCGTGCAGCACCGTCACGACGGTCAGGCCGCGGGCGGCGTGCAGCTCCCGGACCAGCGACAGCACTTCCAGCTGGTGCCTGAGGTCGAGGAAGGTGGTGGGCTCATCCAGCAGGAGCACCGGCGTCCGCTGGGCGAGCGCGAGCGCCAGCCGTACCCGCTGCCGCTCCCCGCCGCTGAGCGTGTCCACCGCGCGCCCGGCGAGCTCCTCGACACCGGTGGCCCGGAGCGCGGCGGCGGCCTCCTCGTCGTCGGGGCGCCACAGCATGCCCAGCGGCCCCCGGTGCGGGTAGCGCCCTTGCGCGACGAGCTGCCGTACCGTCATGCCGGGCATCGGCGGCAGCTGCTGGTGCAGCACGGCGACCTGGCGAGCCATCTCCCGCCGGCGCAGGGTGTGCGCGTCCCGCCCCTGGAGGAGCACGCGGCCGGCCGCCGGGCGCGCCGCGCCGGCGAGCAGCCGCAGCAGCGTGGATTTGCCGCACCCGTTGCGGCCGACCAGCGCCACGCATTCGCCCGCCGCGACGGTCAGCGAGACCGCGTCCAGGACCGGACGGTCGCGGTACCGGAAGGCGACGTCCTCAATGGAGTACACGGTCATGTCGGCTCCACGTGGGCGGATCGGCGGGCCACGACGACCAGGGCGGCCGCCCCGGCGAGCGCGGTGACGGCACCGGCCGGCACCCCCAGCCGCTGCGTCGCGGGGCCAGACTGCAGCAGCATGGTCACCGCCTGGGCCACCGCGTCGGCGCCCGCGACGGTGGTTCCGCCGAGCAGGGCGACGGCGGGCAGCGTCCGGCGCAGATCGCCGCCGAACAGCGCCCGGGCCACGTGCGGAACGACCAGGCCGACGAACGCCAGCGCGCCGGCGAGGGCGGCCAGCAGCGCCCCAGCGGGGGAGTCCGCGGGTACCAGTCCGAGCTGCATGCCGGCCAGCACGGCGAGCACCGCTCCGGGGGTGACCCCGGTCAGTTCGGGCGCGGCGAGCGGGTTGCGCAGTACGGTCTGCAACAGCAGGCACCGTTTTCAACAGGGAGCGCAAAGTCATGCCGACTCATCGACTGCGCCACCCACGACACCCATCAACGCCGGCCAAACCGCAGTGGGCCGCGCGGTCGGCAAGGTCTGCGAACGCCATGGACGGCCATCGCGGGCTCTAGGACTAGACGTATCGAGCGAGCAGTCCGTGTCGGGGCGCTAGGACCCAGGCGGTCAGGAAGACGGCGGTCAGGGTGAGCACGATGGTGCCGCCGACCGGTAGGTCCCACGACCAGGAGACGTAGAGCCCGACCAGTGCGCAGCCGCCGCCGATGAGCGGTGCGATGAGCATCATGGCGGCGAGCCGGTCGGTCAGCAGCCGGGCCGCCGCGGCCGGTGTGATCAGCAGGGCCAGGACGAGGATGTTGCCGATGGTCTGCACCGAGATGACCACCGCGAGGGTGACGAGCACGTAGAGCGCGAGGTCGAGCCAGAAGGTGCGTAGGCCGAGTGCGCGGGCCATCTCCCGGTCCAGCGCGACGGTGACGAACTCCTTGTGCAGCAGGAACATGGCCATGAGCAGGGCTAGGCCGGTGATGGCGACGATGTACACGTCACGGTCCGGGATGCCGGTGATGGAGCCGAACAGGAACTGTTGCAGTGAGCCGGCGTAGCCGGGTGCGCGGGAGATGATGACGATGCCGAGGGCGAACGCGGCGACGAAGAACACTCCGATGACGGAGTCCTCTTTCAGGCGCCGGTGTTGGGAGAAGATGGCGACGAGTACGGCGGTGATGACTCCGGCGATGGTGCCGCCGAGGACCAGGTTGCCGGAGAGTACGAACGCGACCGCGAGGCCGGGGAATACGGCGTGGGCGACGGCGTCGCCGATGAATGCCATCCCCCGCAGGACCACGTAGCAGCCGACGACTCCGCACACGATGGCGGACATGACCGCGATGAGCAGCGCCTTGGGCAGGAACGCCAGGTCGGGGTTGAACAGGTCGGCGATGAAGTCGACCGGTGACATGTCACGTCCTCGCTGTCTCGGCGCTCAGGCCGAGTGCCGCGAACAGGTGGCTGCGTTCGCTGACCCCGAACGTTTCCATCCACAGTCGAGGATCGCGCAACTGGTCCGGCGATCCCGCGGCGACGACGGTCTGGTTCAGTAGGGCCAGCCGGTCGCAGGTGTGCATGGCCGCCGCCAGATCGTGGGTCGCCATCAGGACCGCGTGCTCCTTGCCAAGCTCGGCGAACAGGTCTCCGAGCAGCTCCTGGGTCGGCATGTCCAGTCCGGTGAACGGCTCGTCCAGCAGCAGCATGTCTGGCCGCAGGGCCAGGGCCCGGGCGACGAGCACCCGCTGGCGCTGCCCGCCGGACAGCTCGCCCACTGGACGGCGGCGCAGGTCGGCCAGGCGGACCCGGTCGAGCGCCTCGGCGACCGTGCGCCAGTCCGTCACGCCGGGCCGGCGGAACAGGCCCAGGCGCCTGGTGCGGCCGGTCATCACCGCATCCTGGACGGAGATCGGGAAGTCCCAGGTGAACTCGTGCCGTTGCGGCACGTATCCGACCCGGGACGCGCCGGGCTTGGCCGGCGCGCCCGCGACCTGGATGCGGCCGGTCTTGAGGCGCAGCAGACCGAGCACGCTGCGCAGCAGGGTGGTCTTGCCGGCGCCGTTCGGTCCGACCAGTCCAACGAGCTGGCCAGCGCCGATGGTGAGGTTCACGTCGCGCAGCACCAGCCGCTTGCCCAGTTCGACGCTGACGTTCTCGACCTCGAGGACTTCGCTCATGCCGAACCGCCCAGCTGCTCGTCCGCGGCCCGCCGCCGGGCCCGTGCGCCGCGGGCCAGCACGAGAAGGACCACGCCGGCGAAGGCCACCGCAGCGACTCCGATGACGACGGGCAGCGTGCCGCCCGAACCGCCGCCGCCGGAACCGGCGCCGCCCGGGTCCGCCGCCGCCACGGCGGTGGGGGTGGCGCTGGCCGCGCCGGTGGGCAGGCCGGCGGTGTACTGGGTGGCGAACGCCTCGTCGA
This sequence comes from Micromonospora sp. CPCC 206061, assembly GCF_036906915.1. NCBI lineage: Bacteria > Bacillati > Actinomycetota > Actinomycetes > Micromonosporales > Micromonosporaceae > Micromonospora > Micromonospora sp. CPCC 206061. The sequence continues at coordinate 25,662 of NZ_JBAKHX010000056.1, read as the reverse complement.
CGCTGGTGCCGTCACCGACCGCGAGCCGCAGCACGCTGCGGCCGCTGACCTGCCCGCCGGCCGCCAGGTCCGCGGTAATTTCGACCGCGACCAGGTACACGCCCGGCTTGGTGAAGATCCAGTTCGCGTGCGTGTGGGTGTTGGTGTCAACCCACAGCGGCTGCGGGTACGGCAGCGTCGAGTTCCACAGCACCTGGGGCGCGCCCAGGTTTCCCGACTGCAGATAGACGATCACGCTGCCGGGGCCTTGCACGCCGAGCAGGTTCATCGTCACGCCGCGACCGATCCCACTGAGAACGCCCGGGTCCTGGGTGTTCCAGCCGAGCCACACCACCTCGGGGTTCTGTGTCTGCGGTACGACGTGGACCGGTGTGCCCGGCTGCTGGCCGAGGAAGGCGTACGTCGGGTCGTCCGGCACCCGCTCGACGGCTGCGTCCCGCACCCGGAGCACCACATCGGACGGTTGCCGCCACACCGGGGGCGCTACGGTGCCGTCGTGCACCTGGATGGTCCACTTGCCGTCCCGGTACCGAGGACCGAGGTCCACGTGCCCCTGCTCCAGCACGGCGCGGCCGGTGGCCTCGCGCTGGTTCGGGTCCAGCGACTGGGTCAGGCCATCCGGTGTCGGCGCCGGCGTGGCCACCAGCCCCGCGGTCACCACGGCAGCCACCAGTGTCTTCATCGGGTGAGGCACTCCTTCAGGGAGTCGGCGTTGAAGCGCATCATCTTCACGTACGTGTCGACGGTGTCGTCGAAGGCGTCGCCGTAGATGGCACACACGGCGACGTCCCGCTCCTCGGCTATCTGCACCAAAGTGGACGATCGGGCACGCAGGTTGGGTTCCAGGAAGACGGCTCGCACGTTGAGGTTGCGGATGGTTTCGGTCAGCTTGACCCGGTCGGCCAGGCTCGGCTCGGTGGCCGGGTTGGGGGTGACGAACCCGGCGACCGGTATCCCGTAGGCGTGCGCCAGATAGGCGAACGCGTCGTGCGTGGTAACCAGGTATCGCCGGGCCGGCGGGATCGAGGCGATCGTGGCGGCGACGTAGGCGTCCAGCTCGGTCAGCGCGGCCAGATAGACCTCGGTGTTGCGCCGGTACTCGGCGGCGCCCTCCGGGTCGACCCCGATCAAAGTGTCCCGGATGAGCTCCACATAGGACTGGACGTTGCCGACGTCCTGCCACAGGTGCGGGTCGATCTCGCCGTGCACGTGCCGGCCGAGCACCGCCTGCGGCAGCTGGTAGACCCGCTCACCGGCGCGTCCGAGGAACCGGAAGCCCTGGCCGGCCGGCACCTCCTTCAACGCCTTGTTCGGCACCTCGATCACCGTGCGGGCCGGGTCGTACTCCGCCTGGCGCACCGCGCCGCCACCATGCGGATCCGCGTACAGGTAGAGGCGGCCGGCGTCCATGTCGACCGCGACGTCCGCGTGCCCGGCGCCGAGCACGTCCGCACCGGCCATTCCGGGTACGGAGTGCGGGTCCACGCCGACCGCGAACGTGAACGTCTGCCGACCCAGCGCGATCGGCGTGGACCGCTCCGACACCACAAGGCGCGCCTCGACCGCCAACCGGTACACGCCCGGGGCGGTGAACGCCCAGCTCATGTGGGTATGCGCGTCGGGCGGCAGAGTCGCGGTGTCGTCGCCGAGCCCGTCGGACGAGTTGAAATAGAACTCCGGCTGCCCGAACGACTCGGTCAGGTACGCCACCAGGTGACCCGGACCGGTCACGTCGGTGGCGGTGAGCAGCACGTCCGAGGCGCGGGTGGCCTTGTACTGCGCGCCGGTGCCCCGTACCCGCAGGCCCAGCCAGATCGTATCCAGCGAGACATCCTCGACCAGCGGGATAATCTCGGCCGCGTACTTCGACGCACCCTCCGCCAACGACACGTTCGGCACGCCGTCACGCAGGTTGGCATCCAGCGCCTTGATCACACTTTGCGCCTCAAGCAGCAGGTAGTTGCTAAAAGCCACGTCCGCGTACACGACGTTGCGCGCGTCACGCAGGGTCGGCTCGTACGCGTGCGAGTCCGCGTCGTCCGGCACGATCGAGTCGACCAGCACCCGGTCACCGCCCACGTTGCGGACCAGGTCCGCGAGGATCCCCGTGGTCGTGACCACCTGCACCCGATCCTCGGACCCAGTAAACGTGACCGGCGCGGCGCACCCTGACAACATGACGGCGAGGCAGGCAGCCGCAAGCGCTCGGCATTCCGACATGAAAGCCAGCCAGCCTAGAAGTCGGTGTTGTACGAGGTCTTGTTCTTGCAGTCCTTCCAGGTGCCGTCCGGCAGCAGCTTGCACACCTTGAACAGGATCTCTTCGTTCTGGCGGGGGCCGCCATCGTAGTAGCGCTTGACGTCGATGTAGTTCGTCGAGCCGCAGCCCCTGACGCTGACGACATTAACGAGCGTCCACCGTCCGGACCTGTGCACGTAGAGCCCCGCGATGATGCCATTGCTGCCGTCACAGTAGTTGTCTTCCACGTACAGGTATCCGTTGTCGTGGACGCCGTACGGCCGCGACGCCCAGTAGCCGTACCCGAGGTAGGCGCCGTTGACGCCGTACATTTCCGTTCGACTGGTCGCCGCGGACGCCGGCGTAGCGATACTCACCAGCGCAGCACCCGTAATGACCAATCCGGCCAACAGGCGAGCGATCCAACTGCGAATACCCAACTGACACACTCCATCAGGGACACTGCGACGGTAATCTACTGTGGACAAGAAAGGCGGGGTTACCGGCTAGCGACCGATCATGACGCCCTTCGCCGGCGGATGGTCAGGACCACCAGGAGGCCACCGCCGACCAGCAGGCCGGCACCGAGGGCCACCGGCCCGACCAGCGAGGTGCCGGTCAACGCCAGCGGACCGCAGCTCGTGCCGCTGTAGGTGTAGGTGCGGCTGCTGGTCCGCCGCGCCAGCGACTGCGGATCTGTGCTGCCCACCGCGAACGTGACCGTGGCGGTGTCGCTCACCAACCGTCCATTTGCGAGGGTTGCCCGCTGGGTGAAGGTGAGCTTGTACGCGCCTTCCTTGGTGAAGGCCCAGTTGCCGTGCGCGTGCGTACCGGTCGCCACGGTGTATCGGTCGGGCAGCCCGTTGCCGCTGTCGAACACGACCCGGGGCTGGCCGAACGTCTCGAACAGGTAGATCACGAGCTTGCCTGGTCCCTCGACTTTGTCCAGGGACCAGGTCAGCGAGGCACCGCGAAGCTGGGACGACGTGATCTCCTCGGTATTCCAGCCCAGCCACAGCATGCTGGAGTTCTGGGTCTGCGGGATCTGCCAGATCTTCGAGCCAGCGGGGCCGAGGAAGCCGAAGTTTCCGGCGGGGACCGTGGTGGCACCGGCCGGCTTGAGGTGCAACACGACGTCCGATGGGTCGCGCCAGGTCGTCTTGCCAGCCACGGTGCCGTCCTTGACCTGCGAGACCAGTTGGCCGCCGCTGAGCCGGGCCGCGTAGTCCACGTGCCCCTGGGCGAGGACCGCCGCGGTTGTCGTACCCGTGCTGGTGGACGTCCTGGTGACCGGGGTGCAGGACGGCGACGGGCTGACGGTTGTGGCGGCGACTTGCGACGTCGATGGGGCCGAGCCGGTCGGGGTGGGCGTCGACGTCGGAGGTGGTGTCGGGCTGGCGCTCGGCGTACCCGATGGGGTTGATGTCGGTGACACGGACGGTGAGGACGACGGGGTGCCCGTCCCGGACACGACGACCGTTACCGGCGCGGACGTGGACGCCTGGTGGTCGTTGGCATATGTCGGGGTGTACCGCGCGGTGAGCGTGTGAGAACCGCCAGCCAGCGCCGAGGTGGAGAGCGTCGCCTGCCCAGCGGAGACCGCGCCGAAGCCGAGCGAGACCGTCCCGTCGAAGAACTCGATCCAGCCGGTGGCCGAGGCCGGTGACACGGTGGCCGACAGCGTGACCGCGTCGCCCACGGATGGATTGTCCGGGCTGACCGACAACGCCGTCCGGGTCGCCTCGGGCGCAACGTCGCTGGCCTGCGTGCCGCCCACGTACCAGGTGTAGGTGGCCCGCGCTGGTGCCAGGACGGTGCCGTCCGCCGCGGTCGCCCGCACTTCGAAGGTCAGCTCGTAGCGCCCCAGGGCGCCGAACGCCCAGTTGGCGTGCCGGTGCTCGGAAACTGACTGGTTCAAGGTGCGAAACTGCGGGTCGGTGCCGCTGAACATGCGCACCGGCCCGCCGGCTGGGTTGTTTTCGAACAGCTCTACCCGGCCCGGCCCGGCAACGTCCACAAGGCTCAGTTCGACGGTGTCGCCCGCTAGGATCCCGGGCAGGATGGACTCGGTGTCCCAGCCGGCGAACAGCAGTTCGTCGATCTCGGTCTGCGGCGCGATCCAGACCGGATCGCCCGGGCTGCCGAGGAACGCGTACTCCGGCACGTCAGGCACCGGGTATCGGGAGACCTGGTCGGCGTCCTTGAGCTGGAACAGCACATCTCGCGGGTCGTAGACGTCATACGGCACCTCCCCGGCCCGCGCCCGCAGCCGCAGCGCGCCGTCGGCGTACTCGACGTGGATCACGTCGGCGTGCACGTCGTTCAAGACCACCCGCTGCCGGCTCGCCGGCGGCGCCGCCCCCGCGGACCCGGCGGTCACCACTGGCACCGCTGCCAGCAGGGCCAGCATCCCGAGTACGCCCGCGAGCCATCGCGGTCTTGTCGTGTCGCGCATCAACCTGCTCCCAGAGGGCTCGATTTGAACATGATTATCGTTAGCTAGACGCGCCTTGTCTAGTCACCCCATTGGCCAACGGGGTGCCGCGACAGCCGATATGCCGTATTTACTCCCTATTGCGGGCGTCGACGACATGCGACCACATTGGACAGCGCACGTCGACAGCCACTACCGCCTGCTACCAGACAGCCACCTTGACAGTCTAATGAAAATCGTTATCGTTTCGGTCTAGCACCTCGGTCCATAGAAGCCAGGAGGATCTGCATGCGTCTGAGAGTCCCGTTACTCACCACCGCGACCGCGGCCGTCACCGCCGCGCTGCTGGCCTGGTCGGCTCCCGCCCAGGCAGGATCGCTGGTGGTGCTGTCCCAGGGCCACGTCGATATCGTCGACGTGGCCTACGAAGACGGGGAGTTCGAGATCGCCGTCCACGACGAGACGGTCGAGCCGGACGTCGAGCGCGACCCCGCCGACGTGCTCTTCTGGGCCAAGCCCGAGTCGGCCGTCACCGTCCCCGCCGACACCAGGTACGCGTTCCTCGGCACCCCCGGCGCCACCGTCTACGTCCTGCCCGAGGTCGAGAACGAGGCCCTGCTCTTCCCGGGCCTGGCCACCGAGGAACTGGAGCCCGGCGTGTTCGCCGGCGACACCATCTCCATCCGGTTCAAGAAGGTCATCGGCCCGGACGGGGTGAGTCTGTTCACCACCGACCCCACCGGTAACCCGAACGTGCTCGTCGACAGCGAAGACGGCCTGCCAGACACCGTCACCCTCCCGGTCGGCACCCACATGCACCAGAACTGGGCCTTCGAGAAGCCCGGGTACTACTTCGTCAAGGTCGACGTGACCGGCGTGCTGGCCGGCAGCACCACCACGATCACCTCCGACGCGGTCTGGCTGAAGTTCAAGGTCGGGAGCTGACACCCATGTTGAAACTCACCAGCCGGCTCCTGGCCGCTGCGGCGGTCGCCACGGCCGCCATCGTCGGAGTCACCGCCTCGCCAGCACTGGCGGCGACCTACGACACCGGACACATCGACGTGCTCGACGTCGACTACAGCGGCGGCACCGTCACGCTGGACATGAGGACGTACAGCCCGGCCAACGACGACGTCTCCCCCGCCGCCAACAGCATCCGGCTCCACCCGCTGACCGCCTACGACCTGGTCGTGGCGAGCAGCACCGGATCCTGGCCGTGCGTCGGAGCCCTGAACTCGACCGTCTATGTGGCGCCCGCCTCGGTTCCCTCAGGGGACACCCGGGTCTGGCCCGGCTGGAACACCGAAGACGTGTCCACCGCCAACCGCCCGGTCACCATCGAGCTGGTCAGCGTCTCCGGGCCTGGCCACGTCACCCTCTACAACATGACCGGCCTACCGGCCGCCCCCTCGGTCGTGCTGAGCAGCAGCTCCGCCAGCGGATGCGCGAAATCCTCGTTCTCCATCGGCAGCACCCCACATGGGCACGCCAACTGGGCCTTCTCCACCCCGGGCAACTACCAGATCACCTTCAAGGCCACCGTCACCGGCGGCGCCTCCTCCGGCAACGTGGTCTACAACTTCACCGTCGGCTAAGTGAATCCGGTTCCCTGGCCGGCCCAGGCTGCCGGCCAGGGACCGGCACGGGGAGTAACTCATGAAATCGAGATCACGACTATTGGCCACGGCAGCCGCCGCGATACTCGCCGCGCTCGTGGCAGCACCGGGGACCGCGGCCGCCGCCACCGGCGACGTCCGGCCATACGCCATCGTCGATTCTGGCGAATACCACCTCGACGTCGACTACTCCGGCGGCGCCCTCACTCTGGACCTCAAGCAATGGACCGGCAGCGACGACCTGTCGCCGGCGGCCACGCTGCTGCGGCTGCTGCCGTCCTCGGCCAAAACGGTGCCGAGCGGCAGCCAATGGGCCTGCCTCGGCCCGGCCGGAGCCACCGTCTACCTCGCGCCGCAGGTGCAGGACCCCAACCTGTTGTGGCTTGGCTGGAACGCGGTGGACGTACCGGCAGCCCAGGGGCCGGTGCGGATGGAACTAGTTGGCTTCGAGGGCCCACCGGGAAGCTGGTTCAGCATCTACACCGCGTCACTGGGCTCGCCGAGCTTTAAGATCAATACGTACGGCGGCTTCGGCTGCCCGGTCTCCGTCTGGCCGAGCGGCCTCACTGCGGGCAGCTACGGTGTCGGCAACTGGGTCTTCTCCCACCAAGGCAACTACTCGCTGAAACTGCGGGCGACCGCCCAGAACGGCGCCGGCGCGACCTCCGGCCTCGTCACCTACACATTCCACGTTGGATAGTGCACAGCCTGCCGGTCCCGCACCCGTTGGGTGCGGGACCGGCGTCCGCCGTCAGGCCGCCTCGGCGCCCCGCCGGCACTGGCCGCACACACCGGGCACGTTGATTTCCAAGGCGCTGACCGGCCGCCGCCTGCCAGCGAGCGCGTCGAGCACCGTTCGGCGCGATGTTCGCCCCCGATCCGTACGCCATGGCCGCCGAACTCGTGCGCGTGTGCGCGCCTGGCGGGGTAATCGCCGTGCTGGCCCGGACCCCGGACAGCCCCTTCGGGCAGCAGGCCGACATCGCCTTCCGGCATCTGCCTCCGGCCTCGGCCGTCGGGCGGCCGCGATTCGAGGCGTGGGGCGACCCGGCGATGATCCGGGAGTTCTTCACCGGCCAGCCCGCCGACATCGCCACCACAGTGGACAGCGTGGACGTGCACTGGCCCAGCCTGGAAGCCGCCGTGGACGAGGTCACCACCCTGGTCCCCGGCTGGGTCGCCGCCCACACCCCGCTGGAAGCCGCCGGTGCCTGGTCTCAGGCACAGGCCGACGTCACCCAGGTCTTCGCCAGCGCCGGCCACACCGACGACACCGGCTTCGTCCTCCCGGTCCAGTACCTGACCACACTGGCCCGCAGGGTTTGACCGCTCCTCGGCCGAACCGCCAGTGCCACGCCTTGCCAGATAAGCGCGGCGTTATTGGGAACGGTTGTCATTGTAGTAGGCTCTGCCCGCGGCGCGTCACGGGAGGGAAACTCGGATGGGTTTGTGGGGCAGGGCGGCGAGATCGGTAGCCAGCGTCGGGTTGGCCGCTGGACTGGTGGCCGGGTGCGGCGGGACGGAGCCGTCGGCGAGCGCCGGCACCGACACGATCCGGTTCGTCACGCCGTACCGGGTCAAAAGCCTCGATCCGGTGGCGCAGGGGCTGTGGGCGGCCGAGTGGGGGTACGGCGAGCTGCTCATGCGGGCCACCGAGGACGGCCGGGTCGAGCCATGGCTGCTGGAGCGGCTAACCAACAGCGCCCCGACGACCTGGACGCTGACCCTGCGCGACGGCGTCACCTTCCAGAATGGACAACCGCTCGACGCGGCGACGCTGAAGACCGTGCTCGATCGGGCCTTACGCGACAACGCCCTCCTTACCGCCAGTCTGCCGCGGGCCACCACAGCGGTGGCCGACGCGCGGACCGTTACCCTCACCACCGCCGTGCCAGTCGCTAACCTGCCCAACCTCCTGGCCGACGAGCAGGGCGTGATGGTCTACGACCCGGCCGCGGCCGGCCCGGACGTGGATCCGGCGGCCTTGGTGGGCAAGGGAATCCACACCGGGCCGTTCCGGGTGACCGTGCTCACGGCAGACGAGATGACGCTGACCCGCAACCCGGCCTACTGGGGTGGCCCAGTCGCCCTGTCCGAGGCCCGGGTCCGGTTCGTCCCCGACGGTCAGGCCCGCGTGTTGGCGGTACGCAACAACGAGGCCGACGTGGCGCTCTACCCGCCCACCGAGCTGGTGCGCCAGCCGGGCTCCGGCGTGACCGCGGCCACCGCGAGCCAGCCCTTGCAGCATCTACGCGCAATTGTCAATACACGTACCGCCGCGATGGGCGACGAGGCGGTACGGCGCGCGTTCGCGATGGGCATCGACTACCGGCAGATCGCCGAGGACGTGCTGGACGGTCTCTACACCACGCCGACCGGGCTCTACCCGCCAGTCGTCGGCTACGGCGTAGAGACTCAACGGACCGACGCGGCCGAGGCCGGACGTGTGCTGGACGCGGCCGGCTGGCGCACGGGCGAGGGCGGGGTACGGGCGAAATCCGGCCGGCCCCTGACGGTCACCGTGCTGACGTACCCGCAGCAGCCGGACACCAAGACGATCGCGGTCGCGATGCAGGCCCAGCTCAAGCCGGTCGGTTTTGACGTACGGATCACCGAGGTGGACAGCAACTACGAGGCGATGAAGAAGTCGGACGGGTGGGACGTCGGGCTTTCGTTCGACGGAACCCTCGGGTATACCTACGATCCGGTCGCACCGCTGCGCGACTTCCTGACCACCAGTGGCGTGAGGAACTTCGGCGGGATCAGCGACCCGGAGCTGGACCGGCTGGTCGTCCAGCTCGGCACCGCGATCGACGATTCCGCGCGAACGCCGCTGCTGGTACGGGCACAGGAGTTGATCGCGCAGCGTGGGTACACGATCATCGTGGCCCAGCGCGCGGCGAAGGCGATCGTGGGGCCGGCATTCGCCGGGTACCGGCCGTCATCCGTGCTGCACCACCTGACCGCCCGCACAGCCGCCGGCTAAGTAGTGGCGCGCCTGCTGAGCCGGCTCGGGACGGCCGCGGCCACGCTGGCCGGGGCCGCCGCGCTCATCTGGGCGCTGCAACTGCTCGCACCTGGCGACCCGGCGCGCCGCGTGCTCGCCGCCAACGGCGTCACCGATCCCCTGCCCACGCAGGTCGCCGCGACCCGACACACGCTCGGCCTGGACCGGCCCGCGTACGAGCGCCTGGCCGGCTGGTATGCCGGCGCGGCGCGCGGGGATCTCGGTTCGTCCTGGCGCACCGGACGGCCGGTCCGCACTGAGCTGACCGATCGGCTGCCCGCCACCGCGCGCCTGGTCGCGGTGACCGGCCTCCTCGCCGGCCTCGTGGCCATTCCGGTCAGCCTGCTGGCGTCGGCCAGCCGCCGGCGCTGGCCGGACGCGCTGCTGCGTACTGGGACGTTCATTGCCGCTGCGACGCCCAGCTTCCTGGCCGGCACCCTTTTGCTCGACATCCTCGTGATCCAGGCCGGTGTAGGCCGGGTGCTGGCCGACGGCTCCTGGCGCGCCGCGTGGCTTCCGGCCGTGCCGCTGGCTCTGGGCACCGCCGCCTACTGGTCACGGGTCCTGCGTACCGCGCTCGCCGGAGCGGCGACCGCACCATATCTGGAGACCGCCGCCGCGCGGGGTGCAGGTCGGCTCCGACTGCTGTTCGTACACGCGCTGCCGAACGCGGCACGCCCACTGCTGGCCGCAGTCGGCGTGACTATGGGCTCGCTGCTAGCCGGCGCGGTCATCATCGAGTCGCTGTTCACCTGGCCCGGCATCGGCCGGTACCTCATCGAGGCGATCGAGTCCCGGGATGTGCCGGTGGTACAGGGCTTCGTGCTGTTCGGCGCGGTCTGTTACGTCGCCACTAGCCTTGTCGCCGACCTACTAGCCCGTCTCATCGATTCCCGGCCCGACGCGAAGTGAAGGTCTCGGCCCTCCACATCGGACTCGCGCTACTCGTTGCGCTCGGCGTGCTGACGCTTGTGGTGCCCGCGCTGGCTCCGGACCCCAATCTCACTGAGTACGACGGCAAGTTAGCCGGCCCGAGTTGGGCCCATCCGCTGGGCACCGACGCCGCCGGGCGCGACGTGCTGGCCCGCGTCGCCGCCGGCGCCCGCATCTCCCTCGGCGGCGCCCTTCTGGTCGGCGCGGTCAGCGTCGCGGTCGGGCTCCTGGTGGGGATGGCGGCGGCGCTGCTCGGCGGGATCCTGGACACCCTGCTGTGCCGGCTCATCGATGTCGTGCTCGCGGTACCCACACTGGTCCTCGCCCTCGCCGTGGTCGGCGTCCTCGGTCCCGGAATCGGCAACCTGCTGCTCGCCATGACGCTGGCCGGCTGGGCACCGATCGCCCGCCTGGCCCGCGCCTGGGCAGCCGAACGGCTCGGGCGGCCCTACGTCACCGCAGCTCGCCTCGCTGGCCTGTCCCGCTGGCGGGCCGCCCGCCACCACGTGCTCCCACCCACGGCCACCGCGGTGGTCGCCGTGGCCACCCTCGGCCTGGGCGAGACCATCCTCGGCCTGGCCGGCCTATCGTTCCTCGGCCTCGGCGTGCAGCCGCCGACCGCCGAGTGGGGACAGCTCGTCGCCGAGAACCGGCTCTACGCCGTCACCGCGCCATGGCTCGTCCTGGCACCCGGGGCGGCGATCGTGCTCAGCGTCGCGGCCGTCACCCTGCTGGCCGACGCCTGGCTCGACCGGATCTCGGCATGACGGCGGCCCTGCGGGTCGAGAACCTGACCGTGCGGTACCCGAACGGTGTCGTGGCCGTCCGCGGTCTGGACCTTCACGTCGCAGAGGGCGAGGCCGTCGCGCTGGTCGGGGATTCCGGCTCCGGCAAATCCACCGTCGTACGGGCCGTACTCGGCCTCCTGCCGCCTGGCACCATCCGCTCCGGACGCGTCTGGGTCGGCGGTCGTGACGTCACGGCGGCGAGCGGGCGGGAGTTGCGGCGACTGCGCGGCACCGGCGTCGGCTACGTGGCCCAGGACCCCTACGGCGCGTGTGATCCGGTGTGGACGGTTGGCCACCACGTGGCGGAGGCTTGGTACGCGCATCGGCTGCGACCAACCCATGGGGTGGTCGCCAGGCGCCTTGCCGATCTTGGCGTGAGCGCCATGCGGCGGCACCGGCCACACACCTGGTCCGGCGGCATGCTTCAGCGCGCCACCATCGCCGCGGCCACCGCACACGCCCCGCCCCTCGTCGTCGCCGACGAACCGACATCAGCGCTCGACGCGGACCTCGCCGCCGACGTGCTGCGGCTGCTGCGCGAACGATCCCGCGCACTGCTGCTGGTCACCCACGACCATGCGACCGCAGAGCGCTGTGACCGACGACTGGTGCTCCACCATGGACGGTTGGTCGACGCCCCCTGCCCGCCCGTCGAGCGATCCAGGGCCAAAGAGCCGACCAAGGGCCAGACCGGGGTACCGGTGGTCGAGCTGGCCGGCGTGACACTGCGCGCCGGCCAGCGTCCGCTCGTCACCGGCATCGACCTGACCATCCACCCTGGCGAGATCGTCGGCGTGGTCGGACCGTCGGGCGTCGGCAAGACCACACTGCTGGACACCCTCGCCGCGCTCCGCCCCCTCGCCGCTGGCACCATCCGGTTCGCCGGTCAGCCGAGTCCACCGCCCGGCTACGTCATGCCCATCTTCCAGGACGCCACGGCCAGCCTCGACCCCCGCTGGCCGATCTGGCAGACCGTCGCCGAGCCGTTGCCGACGCCGGACCGAAACATGGCCGTCAGATTGCTTCATCGCGTCGGACTGACCGCTGTCGACCCGGATGCCCGGCCCCGGCACCTGTCCGGCGGGCAACAGCAGCGCGTCGCGATTGCCCGCGCCCTCGCCGCCCGACCGGCCTTGCTGATCGCCGACGAACCCGTATCGCGCCTGGACACCACCGCCGCCGCCGGCATCTACACCGTGCTGTCCGAGGTCGCCGACGCGGGCACCGCCGTTGTGGTAGCCAGCCACGACGCCAAGCGGCTCGCGTCGTTGGCGGACCGGCTCCTGCGACTGACCGCCCCCCTTTGACCACCACCCGAGAACGGAATATAATGACAACCGTTTTCATTAAGGAGGGAAGGTATGTCGTCAGTCCCCGTGGCCCGGGACCCGGCGGTCCCCGCGGACGCCGACTTGCGCCCGTCGCTGACGGTCCTGTCGGGATTCTGGCCGGCGGCCACCTACGCGGTCGCGCGGTCGCTGCTGGCTGCCGGCCCGTCGATGCTGTTGGTCCGCTACGACCTGCACGGCGCTGGCTATGTGCGCCGCGTCATGAGCACCGAGACTGACCGGATATCCGAAGAACGGGGCGATCTTCTTCACGGGTGTGTGTCTCGCACGCTGCGCGACGATGTCCTGCCCACCATGGCGCGGCTGGCGCGCACCCATCCGGGCCAGGACATCCTGCTCATGCTGCCTCCAGTGGTCGAGCCGGAGACGGTCGCCACTGCCTGCGCCCGCTGCCTGGTCGACGGCGTCGCGCTGACGGAGTTGATCCGCGTCGACTCGTACGTCACGGTGCTCGACGCGGAGTACCTGCTCGACGGGTTGGGCAACGGCGACGATCTGGTCACGCTGGGCATCCAGGCCACGGACGACGACCATCGGTCGCTCGCCGATGTGGTGGTGCGCCAGATCGAGTACGCCGACACCCATGTGCTGTGGGGCTCCCGCAGCGATGGACCACTGGGGACAGCCCAGGTGCACGCCCTACTACACCGCCTCGCCCCGTGGGCAACTCGCGTGCACCTGGACGGTGACCGGATCAACGCCACCGCCCTGGCCCGGCACCTACGCAACACCCATCGGCACGACCCCCGGATTCCCAGCGTCCTCGCCCGCGGGGTCGAGGGGTATCCGCTCGGCATCCACGAACCGCACCCGCAAGCCGACATCGTGTCAGCCGTGTTCCGGGCACACCGCCCGTTCCACCCTAAGCGGCTGCACGATCTGGCCGAGACTGCCAACGTCGACGTCATCCGCTCCCGCGGTCACCTCTGGCTGGCCAGCCAGCCGGATACGGTGGTCACGTGGGATTTCGCCGGTGGCGGGCTGGCGCTGGGCACCCTCGGCCGTTGGCTGGCCGCCGTACCGGACTCGCAATGGCTCGATGTCTCCGCCTACCGCCGGGTTGCCGCCGCGCTCGACTGGGACCCGTACTACGGCGACCGGCACCATCACCTCGCCTTCATCGGCCTCGACCTCGACGCCGCCCAACTGCATCGCACCTTGAGCAGTTGCCTGCTCACTGACGCCGAACTCGCCGACGGTGAGGCGGTCTGGCGCACCTACCCCGATCCCTTCGCCGGCTGCTTCCCCGTCCCCGATATCCCCCTGAACGGTCAGACATGACGGATGGGCGTAGCGGGGCGATGGCGGCTCTGGTTCTGAGCGGCGCACTCACCGCCAGCGGCGCAGCAGCCGCCACTGGAGGATGACCGCCGCGACGGTCAGGACCAGCATCACCATCGTGGCCGCCGAGGCGTAGCCGTAGCGCAGGTATTCGAATGCGTTGCGGTAGACGAACAGCGACAGGTAGGTGGTGGCGTACGGCGGCGGGCCGCCGTCGGTCACCACGAGCGCCGGCACGAACGACACCTGGAAGCTCAGGATCGTGTCCCGTACCAGCAGCAGCCCGAGCACCGGCGCGATGAGCGGAAGCGTGATGCGGCGGAAGACGTCCCAACCTGTGGCGTCCTCGACGGCCGCCAGCTCGTACACCTCGGGCGGCAGCACGAGCCGCGCGGCGAGCAGCACCAGAAATGACTCGCCGACCGTGAAGAGGCTCATGATGATGATCGCGGCACGCGCGTCGGTCGGGTCGGTCAGCCACTGCGGCGGCGTGCGGCCCAGCGCGGTCAGCCCGTTCTCGCCGCCGACCCGCAGCAGCTGATTGATGGGGCCGTAGAGCGGGTTGAAGAGCCAGAGCCACAGCAGGCCGTACGCCACCTCCGGCACCGCGGCGGGCAGGGCGGCGGCCGTCCGGGCGGTGCCGACGCCGCGCGCCCGCCGATGCAGCAGGAGTGCCAGGCCGAGGGCGATGAGCAACCGCAGGGGTACGGCCACGGCCGCGAAGACGAGCGAGTTGAAAAGCGCGGTGCGAAAGATGCCGTCGCCGGCGAGCTCGGTGAAGTTTTCGGTGCCGGTCCACTGTGGTGGCTGAACGAGGTCGTAGTCGGCGAACGCGAGTACGAGCGTCGCGGCGGCGGGCAGCAGCACGAGCGCGACCAGCCCCACGGCGTACGGGGCCAGCATGAACCCCAGCTGGCGCCGGACGCGGGGCCCCCGGGGAAACGTGGAGCGCAGCGGAGCGTTTTCTTGGGGTGCTTTCATGCCCGCTTGCCGGTGCTGGGGTCGAAGACGTGGACCTTTCCATCTCTGACGGTGACGTGCGTTTCGTCGGAGGCTGGCCTTTCTGCTGCTGGGACGCGAGCGACGGCTGAGTGCTCACCCAGTCGCAGGTAGACGTGGGCGTCCTCACCGACGACCTCGATCCGCTCCACGCGGGCAGGCGTCCCCTGGTCGCCGAGGCGGAGCGCGCCCGGGCGGATCCCGATGAGCGTGCCGGGCGGGGCGAGGCCGGAGAGTGGCCCGCCGGAAGGCAGCAGGTTCATAGGGGGTGAACCGATGAAGCGGGCGACGAACGTCGTCGCCGGCGCGTGCCAGATCTCGTCTGGCGTGCCGACCTGCTCGATCCGGCCCTCCCGCAGCACAGCGATCCGGTCGCCGAGCACGAGCGCCTCGACCTGGTCGTGGGTGACGTGCAGCGTGGCGCCGCCGACCCGGGCATGCAGCGCCTTCAGCTCGGCGCGCATCTCCACCCGTAGCTCGGCGTCGAGGTTGGACAGTGGCTCGTCCAGCAGGAAGACGTCCGGCTCGCGGACGAGCGCGCGTGCCAGCGCGACCCGCTGCCGCTCGCCGCCGGAGAGCTGCCCGGGGCGACGGTCGAGCAGGTGTCCACAGCCGACGGTGACGGCTGCCCGCCGGGCCCGTTCGGTCGCCTCCGCCTTCGGCATGTCTCGCACGATGAGGCCGAAGGCGATGTTCTCGGCGGTGGTCAGGTGCGGGAAGAGAGCGTACGACTGGAACACCATCGCCACGTTGCGCTGGCCGGGCCGCAGCCTGGTGACGTCCCGATCCCTGATCGTGACTCGACCGGCCGAGACTGGGGTGAGGCCGGCGACGGCACGCAGCAATGTGGACTTGCCGGCGCCGGACGGGCCGAGCACCACGAGCAGTTCGTCGCGGGCCACCGTGAGGTCGAGGCCGTGCAGCACCTCGTTGGCGCCGTGCGCGACCCGCAGGCCTGTCACCGACAGTGTCATGGCGCTATGCCGCGGGCGAAGATTGGCCGGGTCTGCTCGTCGAGCTGGCGGATCACGTCGTCGAGCTTGTCTCCCCGGTAGAGGGCGTTCTCCAGGATGCCGCCGGCGGCGTCCTCGATCTCCGGCCAGGTGGAGATTGTCGGCACCCGCCGGATGGTCGGGACGGCGTCGAGGAAGACCTGCGCGTTGCGGGGTGGCTGAGCCGGGTCGAGGAAGGCGGGCGACTTCGAGACCTCCATGTTCGACGGAACGGTGCGCCCGGTGGCGGCCACGATCCGCTGGCCCTCCGCCCCGATGGCGTACTCCAGGAACCGCCAGGCCGCGTTCTTCGCCTTGGAGCCGCTCGTGATGCAGTACGCGTCGGAATGCAGGATGCCGGCCTGTTGCTTGCCGTACATCGGCATCGGCGCGACGTCCCACTCGAAGTCCTTGACGGTGCGGAAGGTCGTGGTGACCCGGCGGGACGACAACAGCATCGCCAGCCGGCCGTTGCTGAAGCGGGACTCGTCGTTCTCCGCCTCGACCTCCTCGTCGGTCGGCACCACGCCGTACGCGAGGCGGAGCGCTACGAAGTCGCGGAGCACGTCCCGGGCCGGGCTCGCGTCGAACGTGAACCGGGTCGGCTTGCCCTCGTCGTCGACGATCTGGCCGCCGGCCGACCACACGAGCGGCGCGATGCGGATCAGCGTCGGCTCGACACCGAGACCGTAGACGGCGACCCGGGCGCCGCCGCCCTCCGACTCGGTGCCGCGCACGATCGCGCCGCTCGCGTTGCGGGTCATCGCGGTGGCGGTGGCGATCAAGTCGTTCCACGTCCAGCCGGGCTTGGGCACGGCGACGCCGAACTTCTGAAAGATCGTGCGGTTGTAGTAGACGGCGAGGCTGGAGACGTTCTGTGGCAGGCAGAGCTGGCGCCCCTGCCACCGGAACGCCTCGGTCGCCTGTGGATAGAGGTCGGTGAGCTTGACAACTGTCGACTTGGCCAGCCGGTCATCGAGCGGCTCGACCGCGTTCTTGGCGGCGAACTGGCCGTAGAAGCGGTAGTTCATGAGGAACACGTCCGGCGGTGAGCCGCCCGCGATCGAGGTGGAGAGCCGGGTGATGAGGTCTTCCCGATCGCTCGCCTCGACCAACTGCACCTCGGCGCCCGACGACGCCTTGGCGTACGCGTCGACGAGCGTGCGGTATGCCTGTAGTTCCTCGGGCGCGCCGAAGACCAGCAGGCGGATTGTCTGCCGGGTATCCCCGGTCTCGGCGGCGCCGCATCCGGCGGCGAGCAGGGCCGCGGCCAGCAATGCGATGATCTTGCGCATCAGGTCTCCTGATACCCGTGGAGTCGGAGGTGGCGGAGGGCGTGCCGCTGCGCCAGCGCGAAAACCACCAGCGGCGGAATTGTAGTGAGCACCGCGCCGGCCAGGAACACCGGAAAGTTGGTCGGGTCCAGCGTGGACAGTGAGCGGAGCGCGAGCGGCAGCGTGAAGAGGTCGCGGTCGTAGACGTACACGAGCGGGTCGAGGAAGTTGGACCAGGTCAGCACGAACGTCAGTGCCGCGACCACGGCGGTCACCGGGCGGACCAGCGGCATCGCCACCCGCCACCAGGTGCGCAGCGGCGAGAGGTCCTCCAGGCGGCAGGCGTCGTACAGGTCGGCGGGGAGCGCTCGGAACGCCAGGTAGAACACCAGCGGATAGAGGGGTGAGGTGGCCAGCAGCGCGGGCGCGACGAGCGGGGCGAGCGTGTCGGTGAGGCCGAGCGCCCGAAACAACGCGAAGCGCGGCACCAGCAGCGCGGTGGCCGGTGCCGCCAGCGCGGCGAGCGAGGCGGCCATCACGGCGGCGGTGATCCGGCGCGGCAGTTGGGTCATGGCGAACCCGGCCAGCGACGCCACGAGCACGCTGACCGGCACCGCGATCGCCGCCACGACCGTGGAGTTGAGGCCGGCGCGCACAAGACCGCCGAGGTCCACCGCCCGGATGTACCCCTCGGCGGAGAGCGGATCGGGGACGAGCTGCGGACCTGGAGGGGGCGGCAGCCCCGGCTCGCGAAGCGATCCGGCCACCAGCATGAGCAGCGGCGGCAGGAACACCGCGACGACGGCTACCGCCCCGACGGTGCGAAGCCTCATCCCTTCTGGTCAGTCAATGTTGAGCCGCCACGCGGAAAGTCCGTGGGTTGCCGCGTACAGGATCCGCTTGCCCGGGACGATGGTCAGGCCGGCCACCTCCACGTTGGGCATGCCCGGCGCCGCCTTCGTCCACGTCGTCGTGCCGGCCGCGTTGCGCAGCACGCCGAAGTCGGTGGAGGCGTAGAGGTCGCCGCTGGTGTCGTCGCGCACCAGGTCGGTGACCGGGATGTCGCCAAAGTCGTACGACCGGTCGACCCACGTGGACGTGCCCGCGACCGGATCGAACGTGACCTCGAAGACGTGACCCGGCGTCGTCGGGGTGTTGACGTTGTAGCCGCTGTACGAGATCCAGGCGTGGTTGCCGTTCTTCGGATCGACGTAGATGCTGCTGACGAACCTGCCCGGTGCCGCCGCGTCGTCGTCGATCCGGGTCCAGGTCACCGCCGACGCGGGCTCGGCGTCCACGTTGGACGTGATGAACACCCGTCCGGTCGTCGTGGCGGCCCAGGCGCTCGACGTGTTCAACGTCGTGCGTTCGATCGCCGCGACCGCGCCGCCGGCCCGGTCTCCCCAGAACGGGTCGACGAGCCGGTTCGGCCCCAGCTCCGCCCAGTCGCCGCAGGTGGCTTCGAACGTCCCGGTCCAGGTGTTGCAGATCCGGTTGGCCTCGGCCAGGCTGCGGTCGCCGAGCCCGAAGGTCTTGGTCCGGTACGCCGTGCGGCCCGTGCCGGCGAACATGGTGCCGCTCACCTTCGGGTCGCTGATCACCGGCGAGTAGAACTGCGAGTTCGCGTGCCCTGCAAGCGGGTCCGACGTGTCGATCCAGTCGGCCGTGGCGCCGTTGTTGAAGTTCACTTCCGGAGTCGTGTCGTTATACGTGTGGAACCGGAACTTCTTGTTGGCGACGTCGAAGCCGGACTGCCCGCCGTCACCGATGATGGTGTTGAGCCACAGGGCGCGATTGCCGTAGTTCTCCCAGGTGCCGTTGTCCTGCGTACCGCCCTGCAGCAGGTTGTGGTCGTGCGGGCTGACCGACAGGCTCATGAACTGCAATGTGGACAGCCCTGCGTTGACGCCGTCCAGCTTGGACGGTATCCGGGAGAGCATCTGCCGGCATCGCTCCAGCTGCGCATCGGTGGTCAGCGCCCGCCGCGGGTTGTCACACCAGGCCGAGCGATCGACGAACGTGCCGCTGGAGCGCATCACGCCGCCGTCGTTGGCCTCGAAGAACTGGAACGGGTTGCGCGGATTGGTGACGAGGTCGTGCTGGTCCGGGTGCAGGCCGTTCGGGTGCAGCTCGTCGGTGCCGTCAAAGGTCATGTCGGTGCCGGTGAGGCCGGCGTCGGTGGAGAGCACCACCGCCCGCTTGTTGGCGATCGTCTCACCGTAGGAGTACGACCCGCCGGCGTACACGATGTCGGGGTGGCCGTCGGGCGTGTGGATGAACACGTCGTACCAGCACTGCCCGCCGCAAAGGTTGTACCAGGCAAAGCCCGGGTCGGCCACGTTGGGGCTGGTCAGGTCGGTGAAGGTGGGCGCGCCGGCGGCGACGTCGTCGCTGCGCAGCATCCGTGCGTACGGCGTGCCGGTGTTGCCCTCGTAGACGTACATGCGGGTCTTGCCGTTGGGCAACCGGGTGACGTCGAACGCCGGCCGGGTCTGGATGATCGCCGGGTTGAGCGACTCCTTGATCTGCGTCCAGGTCGCACCCGCGTCGGAGGAGCGCCAGATGCCCCGCGCGTACGAGGAGGCGTACACGATGTTGGAGTCGGCCGGGTCGAGCTCGACGTTGCGCACGCCACGCGGCGAGCAGACCGCACCGTTGGCGAACTCGGTCACGCTGCCGGTGCAGTCGGTGACGTTCAACGAGCCGTTGTGGATGAAGCCGAACGTGCGCCCGCCATCGGTCGACTTGTAGAGTCCCCATTTCGCCGCGCCCGGGGTTGGCCGGGTGACGCCGCTGCAGCAGACGCTCGACATGCCGGTGAGCGCGGTGGTGGTGGCCACGTACAGCGTCTGGGGGTCGCCCGGCTTGACCACGATCTCGCCGATGCCTTTGCCACCGAGCTCCGCCTTGCCCAGCGGCCCGATCCAGGTGCGCCCCGCGTTGGTGGACTTGTACAGGCCGACGCCCGCGCCGCAGCCGGAGCCGCAGATGTTGGCCTCGCCGGTGCCCAGGTAGATCGTGTTGCGGGTCGGGTCATTCTTGTCGATCGTCACCGCGCCCGCGGTGTTGATGTCCAGCGGCCCGGCCAGGTACTTCCACTCCGGCTGGCGACGCAGGATGTCGTCGGTGCGCCACACGCCACCGCCGGCCGGCGTGATGAACGCCCGGCAGTTGCCCGGCCTGCACCGGTCGCTGATCGCGATCGACGTGGTGCGCCCACCCGCCACGTAGTCGTTGGGCACGTAGTTGAAGGAGTCGCGCAGCGGCGTGTCCGGGTAGAGGGCGCGGCTCGGCCCTACCGGCTGCCACGTCCCCTTCTTGCTCTTCCCGCGCGGGAAGCCACGGTTGAACGACGTGGTGAACGCGCGCTTGGCCGTATCGATCTCAGTGACCGCGACCGCGGAGTCGGGGTACGCGCGCTTGAGGTACTCGGCGGCCGCGGCGGACCCGGGGCCTTCGAGGGCCATGCCGCTGTTGCCGGGCATGGCCTGGCGGCGCATTTCGCGATGCTTGCCCACTGCGGTCGGCAATTCCGCCTCCCCCGTCACCGCCGCCGGCGCTGCTGGCGTACCGGCGAAGTGGAGAGCGACGATGCTGGCCGACACGACCAGCACACCGACCAAGAGAGCTGCGAAAGATTGACGACCTCTTCGGGTCACGGCTGTCCCCTTCCCCTGCTGCCGCCGCCGCGCAGCGAGCAGTAGAGATCGTCAGCCGTCGCTGGCAGCGCTACCAGCAATCTCCCAGAGGTCACCCAGCTGATACAAGGAGGGCGATGTAACGATCCCGAGTCGGGAGTGGGCAAAGTAAACGAAGTCGCGATAGAGCCGCGAGTGGTCTGTGTTTTTGCTGAGTCCCATGGGATCATCCCCACACCCCCACGCGCCGACTTTGCGCTGACCACGGCATACCGCCGGGCGCGAGGAAGGCGCGTACACGCCTTCCCTTGGAGATCGGATGCGCCAAAAGAAGTGGCTGCGGGCCGGATTCGCGGCCGCTCTAGCCGTGCCGCTGGCAATGGTGACCGGGGCAACGCCCGGTGCCGCCGCCCCCAGCGGCGATCTAAGCGTCGAGCAGCGCCTGCGACCAACCGACCGGGTGTCCGCCGCCAAGGCGCCCACCAGCCGTTTGGCCCAGACCGACCCGACGCTGCTGAACCGTACCGAATCCACCCGGATCCCGGTCCTGGTCAAGCTGGACTACGACCCGGTAGCCACATACAGCGGCGGCGTCGCGGGTCTGGCCGCGACGAGCCCCGCCCAGACCGGTCGCAAGCTCGACCGCGGCGCGGCCGTGCAGGCATACGAGAAGCACGTCGCGCGGCGCGAGCAGGAGATCGTCGCCGACCTCGCCAAGGCCGTGCCCGGCGCTGCCGTGCGGCAGCGGCTGCGCGCGGTGTACGGCGGGGTGTCGGCCATCGTGCCGGCCAACAAGGTCGGTGACCTGCTGAAGGTCGACGGCGTGGTGGCGGTGCAGAAGGACGAGTTGCGCCAGCCACTGACCGACGCCAGTGCCGCGTTCATCGGGGCCAACAGCACCTACGGTGCGCTGGGTGGCAAGAAGAACGCGGGCGCCGGAATCATCATCGGAGTCATCGACACCGGCGCCTGGCCGGAGCACCCGTCCTTCGCCGACCAGGGCAACCTGAACGCCCCGCCCGCCAAGGCCGATGGCACGCCGCGCGAATGCGACTTCGGTGACAACCCGCTGACGCCGCAGACGGACGTGTTCGCCTGCAACAACAAGCTCATCGGCGGCGCGCCGTTCCTGGACACGTACCTGGCCCTCAACGAGGGCGAGGATTACGAGTCCGCGCGGGACAGCGGTGGCCACGGTACCCATACCGCCTCCACCGCGGCCGGCAATGTGCTCGCCTCGGCGCCAGTCTTCGGCGTGGAGCGCGGCCCGATCCAGGGCATCGCACCGGGCGCCTGGCTCTCGGTCTACAAGGCCCTGGGCGAGTCGGGCGGTTACTCCTCCGACCTCGCCGCCGCGATCGGGCAGACGGTTCTCGACGGCGTCGATGTGATCAACTACTCGATCTCGGGTGGTAGCAACCCGTTCACCGACCCGGCCGAGTTGGCGTTCCTGGACGCGTACGCGGCGGGCGTGTTCGTCTCCGCGTCGGCGGGCAACTCGGGGCCCGGCTCGGCGACCACCGACCACGTGTCGCCGTGGGTCACGACCGTCGCGGCGTCGACCCAGACCCGCGAGTTCAACTCCACGCTGACCCTCACCGGCGGGGCCGACACGCTGACCCTGAAGGGTGCCTCGATCACCGCCGGCGTCACCGGGCAGACCCCGGTCGTACTGGCCGAGTCGCTTTCCGGGTACTCCGCGCTATGCTCCGCGCCGGCCCCGGCTGGCGCCTTCACCGGCAAGATCGTCGCGTGTCAGCGCGGCGTGAACGCGCGCATCGCGAAGGGCCACAACGTCCTGCAGGGCGGTGCGGTCGGCATGGTGCTCTACAACCCGACGCTGGCCGACATCGAGACCGACAACCACTGGCTGCCGACGGTCCACCTGGCAGACGGCACCCAGTTCAAGTCGTTCATGACCACGCACACCGGCGTCACGGGCTCGTTCACGGCTGGCCAGAAGGAGGACGGGCAGGCCGACGTCATGGCCGCGTTCTCCTCGCGCGGCCCTGGTGGCTTCGGCATCAAGCCGGACATCACGGGGCCTGGCGTGCAGATCCTGGCCGGTAACTCGCCGACGCCTGACGCGGTCGAGGGCGGCCCGCCCGGCGAGTACTTCCAGGCGATCGCTGGCACGTCGATGTCAGCGCCGCACATCGCCGGGTCGGCTGTGCTGCTCAAGGCCCTGCACCCCGGCTGGAGCCCGGGACAGATCAAGTCGGCGATGATGACAACGGCCTTCCAGGACGTCGTCAAGGAGGATCAGACCACGCCGGCCGATCCGTTCGACTACGGCAGCGGGCGGGTCGACCTGAAGAAGGCTCAAAAGCCGGGCCTGACCTTCGACGAGTCGGCGGCGCGGATGCTGGCCCTCGGCAACGACCCGATCAACGCGGTGCACCTGAACCTGCCGTCGGTCAACGCGCCGACCATGCCCGGCCGGCTCACCACGGTTCGCACCGCGAAGAACGTGACCAGCGGGAACCAGACCTACCGCGTACGCGTCAAGTCGCCGGCAGGCAGCAAGATCACCGTTACGCCGAGCGTGTTCACGCTCGGCGCCGGCAGGTCGAAGGACCTGACGATCACCATCACCTCGACCACGGCCAGCGGCCAGCAGTTCGGTCAGGTGATCCTCGACCCGACGCAGTCCAACCTGCCGACGCTGCACCTGCCGGTGGCCTTCGTGCCGCAGCAGGGCGACGTCAAGCTGGCCAGCGACTGCGCCCCCGCACAGGTCACCCTCCAGGGCACGGCCGAGTGCACGATCACGGCGACCAACGAGTCGTTCGGTGACGCCGTGATCGACCTGGAGACCAGCGTCAACCAGAACCTCAAGGTCTCCGGAGTCGAGGGCGCGACCGCAGCCGGCACGCGCCGCGTGGTCAAGGACGACGTGCCGCTGGCCGGCGCCATGCCCGGTGTGCCGTCGCTGGCACCGGGCACCCTCGCCGGGTACCTCCCGCTGGCCGACTTCGGCGTCGCGCCGGAACCGATCGGCGACGAGGAGATCCTCAACTTCGACGTGCCGCCGTTCGTTTACGGTGGACAGACGTACACGAGGATCGGGATCGACTCCAACGGGTACGCGGTCGTTGGCGGCGGCACGTCGGAAGACAACAACTGCTGCGAGCTGACCCAGATCCCGGACCCGGCACGGCCCAACAACGTCCTGGCGCCGTTCTGGACCGACCTGGACGGCTCCAAAGACCAAGGCATCCTGGCCACCGTCCTCAGCGATGGGGTGAGCGACTGGCTGGTCGTGGAGTGGCAGGTCGACGCCTGGGGAACCGACTCCAACCGGCACTTCCAGCTCTGGATCGGGCTCAACGGCGAGGAAGACATCGTCTTCGCCTACGACCCGGACGCCCTGCCCGCCGCACCCGGCGCGCAGGAACTGATCGTCGGCGCCGAAAACGTCAACGGCAGCGGCGGTGAGCAGCTTCCCGCAGGGACCCTGCCCACCGAAGACCTGCGGATCACCAGCAGCCCGCCGACGCCCGGCGCCACGGTGTCGTACGTCGTCCAGGTCACCGGCGTCGACCTCGGCAAGGGCGTGGTCACCAGCGAGATGGCCGCCACCACGGTCCCAGGCGTCACCGTGGTCAGGTCCGAGCTGCCAATCAGGCTCCGGCCCGGCGGCATCGTTCAATAGCAATCCAACAACCGCAGTGTGCGCCGTGACCGGAGCCCGGTCACGGCGCACACTCGTTCAAGCACCCTCGCCGGCGACCGCCTGATCATCAGCGAACTCTTCCGCGACCATTTCGACTACTTCAAGACTGACTTCATATACACCGCGCGTTGGTTGGGACACGGCACACCGGCGCCCCGCCGCTCGTAGCGTATCGGGACGCGATTTCCTTTCCCGTAAATCGGAGGGTAACGGCGTCAGGTGATCGAGGCCTGGTGGATGGCCTTGACCGAGGCGGCGAGGACCTGGTCGAACTCCTCATCGCTCTGCTGCTGCCGCAGGCCCTCGGTGAGGGCGCGGGAGAAGCTGGCGATCAGGCCGTGGTTTCGCGCCAGCCGGGCGTTCGCCTCCTGCTGCGGGTAGCCACCGGACAACGCGACCACCCGCAGTACCTTCGGATGCCGGATCAGGTCGGCGTAGAAGTCGTCCTCGGTGGGGATGGACAGCTTGAACATGACCTGCTGCCCCTCGGGCACGCTGGGCAGGCGTTCCGTGATGTCCTGCCGGAGCAACCGCTCGGCCAACGCCTTCTCGGTGCTGGTGATGTCGACCTCGGGCTCCAGGATGGGCACCAGCCCGGCATCGAGGATCTTGAGGGCGTACTCGAACTGCTGATCCACGACGGCGGTGATGCCGCCGGCGTGTGCCCGGCTGATGAACGACCGCATTTTCGTGCCGAACACCTGCCGGCGCCGCGCCCGCTCAAGGACGCTTTCGAGCTTCGCGAACGGCTTCATCAGCCGCACACCGTCGGCCTCGGCCGCGAGGCCCTCGTCCACCTTGACGAACGGGACCACATTCCTGCGTTCCCACAGGTACGACGGAGCGGCCATGCCAGCAACGTCGCGATCCATCGTCTGTTCGAACAGGATCGCGCCGAGGATGCGATCGCCGTCGAAGGCCGGAGCGGTGATGATTCGGCTGCGGAATTCGTGCATCAGGTCGAACATTTCCTCATCGGAGGCGTACGCCGCCTCGGGCACGCCGTAGTGCTCCAAGGCCTTCGGTGTGCTGCCACCGCTCTGGTCGAGGGCGGCGATGAAGCCCGCGCCCGTGGCCACCTTCTGCATCTGCGCCTCGTTCATCGATACCCCCTTCTCCGTCTCGCCACCCGAAGCCTAGGCCCGTCTGGCCGCGGCGGAGGGCAGGATGCGGTAAGGCCGATCAACGCTGTTCAGTTCCGGCACCTGCCACAGCCCCTTGCACACATACCCCTAGGGGGTATAGTGAGATGGTCAGGAGGGGATCGATATGCAGCACCATGACACCGACCATGCCGCCGCGTCCGCAACCGAGCAGCATCACGGCCACGGTCACCGTGATCAGCACGACGTTCACGCGGGGCATGGCACCCACGGCACCCACGGCACACACGGTGCCGACGCGCACGGTGGGCATGGCGGCCACGACAAGCAC
>NZ_JBAKHX010000055.1:0-53836 GCF_036906915.1 Micromonospora sp. CPCC 206061 | reverse complement strand
CCCCCCGCCCGGCCGCGCCCGCCCCGCCCTCTTCCCGCCGATCAAGGGCAAATGCACGTGGTTCGATCTCCTTTCCACGTGCGTATGCCCTTGATCAATGCGATCTTCCTTGATCGACGACCCGGGAGGACGGGCCACCGCGGGCAAGGCCCGCCGCACAAGCGCTGCGATCTCCCTTGATCTGTGACCCCGGAGAGCGGGCCACCCGCGGGCAAGGCCCGCCGCCACGAGCGCCACGTCACGGCAAGCCGGGCCCGCGCCGACGGCGAAGGCGTGGCCTCGACCGGCCCCGGATGCCGCAGCCTCGCCGAAGGTGCGCGCCGCAGCCTCGAACTATGCCTGGGTCGCAGGCTCCGGCTCGCGGACCGCCGCCGCCGGGGCGCTCGCCGTGTAGTAGTCGCTCAGCCGGCGGTACGGGCGGCTGCGCAGCGCCGCGCCCGTGGCGATCAGGCCGATGACGCCGGTCAGCATGAACACGATGGCGATGCCGCGGTCGACGCCGGTGCCGAACCAGTCGCCGATCGCCCGCGCCCCCGCGCCGTCGGTCATGAAGGGGATGAACACGAACTGCGCGATCGGCGAGATCAGGAACGCGGTCAGCGGCGACGCGGCCTGCTCGACGCTCTGCGCGAACCCGAACACCCGGCCCTGCCGTTGGTACGGAACCACCTTCTGCATGACCGTCTGCTCGGCGGCCTCCGCGTAGGGCATGAGCATCATGTACGCGTACATGCCCACGGTCAGCATGATGATCGACGACCGCAGCGGGAACAGCACCATCACCGTCCACAGCACCAGGTTGATCAGCAACAGCAGCCGGATCGGATTGCTACCCAGACCGGTGCGCGAGATGAGCAACCCTCCCACGATGAACCCGGTGCTCAGGATGCCCCACAGCAATCCCCATGTTTGCACCGACACGAGCGACAACCCATACGCGTCCATCAACGCCATGAACACGCCGCCGAGGAAGTTGTTGAACGCGGAGAACAGGATCAGTGCCATCAGGCCCGGCACCTCGCGCACCACCCGCACGGTGCCTCGCAGGTCGACGGCCCGGCGTCCGCCGGTCTCGGCCGCCGCGTCCGGCGCCGGCTCCGCTGGGCGTTCATTCACGGGTACCAGCGCCAGGTGCGCTACCGCGACGGTAAGCACCACGAGCGCCAGCACGAGTACCCAGAACATGCCTCCGATTGCTACGAGCACGCCGCTGATGACCGACGTGACCAGGAAGGTCACGCCCGACGTGGTGCCGACCAGGCCGTTGGCCCGATCCCTGGTCTCCTCGGCGATCAGCACGGTCACCAGCGTCGGCAGCGCGATCGTGCGGATGTTTCCCGCGATGACACCCACCATCAGCAGCAGGATGAGCAGCCACAGCGAAACGCTCGTCGGGTCCTTGAAGGACTCTTTCGGGGTGACCTGGTAGGCCACGAACGCCACGGCGTACGCCACGAGGGAAACGCTCGCCGACGCCTGCATCATCGTCTTCTTCGAGTGGTGGTCGACCAGGCTGCCGAACCAGATGCCGGTCAGCGCCGTCATCACCAGGAAGAGCCCGGAGATAACACCGGTCGCGAACACCGAACGCGTCTGGAGGTACACGTAGAACGTGATCGCGAACCACACGGTGAAGTTGATCACCGACACCAGCAGCGTGCTGACCAGCAGCTGGAAGAACGTCCTCCGGTCCCCCTGAATCCCCATGGAGAGGACCATACGACCTCAACTTGGCTTCAAGTCCAACCAAATAGAGTGATTCGGCCGGCGCCGGCATGCCGCACGCCGGCCGGCTCACCCTGCCGATTCCCGGGGCCATTTCTGGCAACCGTCAGTAGAACGGGGTGCCGCCGTGAAGACGAGGGTGAAGTTGTGGTAGCGGTGACTCATCGTCCTTGGGCCGCGCGGGCCAGACGGACCGTCGTCACGGCGTTCGGGGCGGCAAGTCGTGGTGTAGACGCTTGTTCGCGCCGAGGTGGGGACACCGGTTGTGGTTGTCCGTCATCGTGCGTCTGGCAGATCGTGACCAGTTCAGCTGCGCTGGGCCGGTGGCGCGGGTCGCGGGTCAGCGCCCATCCCACCAGGTCGTCGAGGTGCGGGGGTAGGCCGTACAGGTCTGGTTGCGCGGACTGGACGCGCAGGATCCATTCTTGTTCGCTGCGGCTGGCGAATGGGTGGACGCCAGCGGCGAGGTGCGCGAGCAGGCATCCCCAGGCGAAGACGTCCACCGCCGGTGTGGCTGGCGCGGTGCGTAGCTGTTCGGGTGCGGCCCAGCCGCGACTGCATTGCACGATCCCGTCGTCGCCGCACCGCTCGCCGACGTGCCGGGCGATACCAAAGTCGATAACGCGAACATCGTGGTCTCGGGTGAGCAGGTTCGACGGCTTCACGTCGCAGTGCACGATGCC
This sequence comes from Micromonospora sp. CPCC 206061, assembly GCF_036906915.1. NCBI lineage: Bacteria > Bacillati > Actinomycetota > Actinomycetes > Micromonosporales > Micromonosporaceae > Micromonospora > Micromonospora sp. CPCC 206061. The sequence continues at coordinate 51,428 of NZ_JBAKHX010000055.1, read as the reverse complement.
TCGGGCGTGGATCGCGGCGAGTGTTCGGGCCAGCGCCGCGCCGAGGCTCCACAGCCGGCTGGCCGGTGTTGGCCTGCCCACCAATGTGGAGCCGCACCGGTAGCCCGGTAGGTGGGCGGTCACCAGGTAGGCGCCGGCCCTCGACATGCCGTGGCCGAGTGCGGCCGCGGTGCAGCGCGGGTCCACTGCGGACGCCATCTGGTGTTCGCGCTGGCATGCCTCGGCGGCCCCGCTGGCGCGGCGGAGGAGTTTGACCGCGACCGGCCTGCCGGCTGGTGCCAGGGCGTAGAACACGTCCGCCATCCCGCCGGATCCCAGACGTGCGATCAACCGGTGGCCGTCAACGCTGACCGGGTCACTGACGCGAAGCGGCCAACTGCCGACAGGGAACCGGCGCCGGGGCAGAACGGCGACCGGTTCGGCGGGACGGGTTGTGGCCGCGATGATCGAGGAGGGTTCGGCGAGAACGGTCATGCTGATCGACGCTCGTTACGGGGACACGCCGCAGGTGAGCCGGCCGGGACGGCGCCCCTGCTGAAGCACCGGCTGCGTCACATCCGTCGGGGTGGGTCCAACCCTGGACGGATACCCGATCCCCGCCGGCGCCGGCGCCGGCGCGATCGTCGGGACGGCGAACACGCTTAGCAGCCCGGTCACCTCCAACACCCGACGCACGATGGGTTGCGGGTGGCTGACCCGCATCTGGCATCCGGCTTGGACGGCGGCGCTGCGCACCGCGACGAGCACACCAAGTCCGGTGCAGTCCAGGAAAGTGACCCCGGTCAGGTCGACGTCGAGCAGGTCTGGACGTTCGTCCCGCAACATGCGCAGCAGCCGCTCGCGCAGCAGGGGCGTGGTTGCCAGGTCGACCTCGCCAACCACGGCGACCCGGGCTGTGGCCGGCGATGGGTAGCTGATGCCGATGTGTAGCTGCGCCGACGTGGTTACCGGCGAAAAGGTGGTAGTGAACATTGTTCCTCCAGCCCAACTGCCTCAACGATGAGTGACGAGTGGGCGGGGACTGGGCCCAGGCCGGGGAGGCAACAACCCCGAATGACATGGGGCGTTGCGGGCTCGACAAGCCGCGCATGTTGTGCGACGCAGCTACTCGCAGGCTACACGTAAGACGTTTCCATGGGCAGACACCGCGGGCGACTTTCCGCCAGCTCAGCTCGCAGCGACTCCGGCAGGACAGGAGATCAGCGGCGCGCTGCGGCGATCGCCGGCGCCTGTACTCCCGCAGTCGAACGGCGCGCCCTACAGCCTCAACCGCTACGACAAGTGGCGGTTCCCTTACCGGACGTTGTCCATCGGCGTCCGTTAAAGACATCACCGATCTGGGTACCTGTGTGGCATCGGTCGCGGCAGCACGAGGCCACCGCGGAATCACCGTTCGGATCCGCATCAGGAGGCAACCAGTGCGCATCGGAGCAGTAATCGTCGTGGTCTGGCTGATCATTGGACTGGTGGCTGCCGGCCAACGCGGATACCTCGGCGGGTCCTCCAGCAGCTGCACCGAGGCCGGAACCATCGCGGTCACCGTCATAGCGGGGCCGCTGAACTACGTGGGCGTGAACCCGAAGGTCGAATGCACTGTGCCGCAGCCGTCCGAGTGACCGCCACCCAACCACCGTCCATGATCACAAGGTTGACTTTGTCACCGCGCGGAAGCGGCGCAGGCGCAGGCTGTTCGCGACCACGAACACTGACGAGAACGCCATCGCGGCGCCCGCGATCATCGGGCTGAGCATCCCCGCGGCCGCCAGCGGCAGCGCCGCCACGTTGTAGGCGAACGCCCAGAACAGGTTGCTCCTGATGATCCGCAACGTGCGCCGGGACAGGCGGATCGCGTCGACGGCGGCCAGCAGGTCACCGCGGACCAGGGTCAGGTCGGAGGCCTCGATGGCCGCGTCGGTGCCGGTGCCCATGGCTAGGCCCAGGTCGGCCTGGGCAAGCGCGGCGGCGTCGTTGACGCCGTCGCCGACCATCGCGACGACCTTGCCGTCGGCCTGTAGCCGCTTGACGGTGTCGACCTTGTCTGCGGGGAGCACCTCCGCGACGACCTCGTCGATGCCGACCTCGGCGGCGACCGCGCGGGCGACGGTCTCGTTGTCGCCGGTGAGCAGCACCGGGGTCAGGCCGAGGCGGCGCAGCGCGGCGACCGCCTCCCGGCTGGTCGGCTTGACCACGTCGGCGACGGCGAGCACGCCGCGCGCGGCGCCGTCCCAACCGGCCACGATCGCCGTCCGACCGGCGGCCTGCGCGGCGGTCACGGCCCGTTCGAGCTCATCGGGTACCGCCAGACCGCGCTCACGCAGCAGCTGTACCCGACCGGCCAGCACCTCGCGGCCCTCGACGGTGCCGCGGACGCCGAGGCCCTCGATATTCCTGAACCCTGTCACGGCCGGGAGCGTGCCGCCGCCGGCACGGGCGATCGCCTGGGCGATCGGGTGCTCCGAGGCGGCCTCGACCGCGGCGGCCAGCCGCAGCGCGTCCGGGTCGCCGGTCACGTCGACGAGCGTCATGCGGCCGGTCGTGACGGTGCCGGTCTTGTCCAGCAGTACGGTGTCGACACGGCGGGTCGACTCCAGCACCTCGGGGCCTTTGATGAGGATGCCGAGCTGAGCGCCCCGACCGGTGCCCACGAGCAGCGCCGTCGGCGTCGCCAGGCCGAGCGCGCACGGGCACGCGATGATCAGCACCGCCACGGCCGCGGTGAACGCGGCGGTCCATCCGCTGCCGGTGCCGAACCACCAGCCCAGGGTGCCGACGGCCAGCGCGATGACGATCGGCACGAAGACCCCGGAGATCCGGTCGGCGAGCCGCTGCACCGTGGCCTTGCCGGCCTGCGCCTGCTCGACCAGCGTGGCCATCTGCGCCAGCTGGGTGTCCGAGCCGACCCGGGTCGCGCGGACGACCAGGCGACCGCCGGCGTTGACGGTGGCGCCGACGACGCCGTCGCCGGGGCCGACCTCCACCGGCACGCTCTCGCCGGTCAGCATGCTCTGGTCGACCGCCGAGGAGCCGTCTTCGACGACGCCGTCGGTGGCCACCTTCTCACCTGGCCGCACGACGAACCGGTCGCCGACGGTCAGCTGCGACACCGGCACGCGCACCTCGGTGCCCTCTCGGAGCACCGCCACGTCTTTCGCACCGAGTTCCAGGAGCGCTTTCAGTGCGGCGCCGGCGCGGCGCTTCGAGCGCGCCTCGAAGTACCGCCCCGCGAGGATGAACGTGGTGACACCCGCGGCCGCCTCCAGGTAGATCGCGCCGGCGCCGTCGGTGCGGCCGATGTCGAGGCTGAACGGGTGGGTCATGCCGGGCTCGCCGGCGGTGCCGAGGAACAGCGCCCACAACGACCAGCCGAACGCGGCGAGCGTACCCATCGAGATCAGCGTGTCCATTGTGGCGGCGCCGTGCCGAAGGTTGACGGCCGCGGCCTTGTGGAACGGCCAGCCGCCGTACACGACCACCGGGGCGGCCAGGGTCAGCGAGAGCCACTGCCAGTACGTGAACTGCCACGCCGGCACCATGGCCAGCACCACGACGGGAACGCTGAGGGCGGCGGAGACCAGCAGGCGGGTTCGCAGGCCGTCCGATGGCGTCTGAGAAGCCTTGTCCGAGGCGGGTAGCGCGGCCGTGTACCCGGTCTTCTCGACCGTCGCGATCAGGTCCCTCGCGGTGACCCCGCCCTCGACGGTGGCTGTGGCCTTCTCCGTGGCGTAGTTGACGGTGGCGGTGACGCCGTCCATGCGGTTGAGCTTCTTCTCGATCCGCGAGGCGCAGGAGGCGCAGGTCATGCCGCCAATCGCGAGCTCGATCCGCTGCGGCGCGGTCTGGAGAGCCATCGTGACCTCCTGCTACTCGTGGGTGTGGCCGGGCGCGCCGTGCTCAGATGGGCTCGGCGGGCCGGTGGGGCTCGGCTCGGGCGCGACGCTGGTCAGGGTCTGCGGCCCGACCGTGACGGTGAACTCGGCGGTGCGGACCTTGCCGCCGTGCTGGAAGTCCAGGTACAGGCGGTAGGCGCCGGCCGACGGGATCTCGGCGAAGAAGGTGACGTCGGGTCCGGCGGCGGTGCGGCCATCGCCGGGCGCGCCGTCGGGGTGCACGTGCAGGTACGCCAGGTCGCCGTCGCGCAGCGCCACCAGGTGCCCGTAGGCGCCCAGGTAGGGCTGCAGGTCGGTGACCGGTGCGCCGTCCTTGCTCACCGACAGGGTCAGCTTCGACGAGCTGCCCGGCACCAGGTCGCCGGCGAGGGTGACGGTGTATCCGTCGACCTCGGCGGTGCGGTCCGGTGCCGGCAGCGGCCGCGGCTGGTAGTCGCCGGCGGCGGGCACGTCCACGCCGAGGGTCAGGCCCTCGGCGCGGGCGGCGGGCTGGAAGTCGGCGAACACCCGGTACTGCCCGGGGCTCGCCACCGACAGCGGCAGCGACCAGGCGCCGTCCGCCGCCAGGGTCGGGTGCAGGTGCTGGAAGCCTGACAGGTCGCGCCGCACGACGATCAGGTGCAGGTCTTTGTCGTGGCTTGTCGTGTACTCCGTGACCGGCTCGCCGTCCGGCCCGAGCACCCGGAAGGCGAACGGCTGCGCGCCGCCCACCGCCAGGGCGCCGGTGACGGGCACCAGCCGGTACCCATCCTGCGTGACCTGCAGCCCACCCGGCACCTGCGCCGCGGCGGCACCCTCGGCGCGGGCGTCGCCGGCGTGGGTGTCGTGGGATGCCGGCGGTGTGGCCTCGCTCAGGCCGACCACGCTGCCGATGCCGGCGGCGGCGCCGAACACCGCCACCAGGCCGAGCGCGTACGCCGTCAGCTTGACGGGTGTCCTCATGGTCTGCATGAGGACACCTTACCCATACCCCCCTAGGGTATGCAACCCTAGGGCTGGCGACATCGCCGGCCTGGCCGCCGCGGTCGACCGGGTCGTCCTGGAGATTCCGGCCGCCGAGCGGCGGGAACTGGAGCTGCGCGCCCGGAGCCGCGCGATGGGCTTCGACCGCGGCGCCGTCTTCGACAGCCTGTTCCCGTCCACGAGGGCCGCCGCGGTGGTGGGTTAGGGCCGGGCCCTGATCGGTACGGGAGGCGCGCCGCACGCAGCTGTCGATGATCGGCTGATTCACGCTCGTCACCGTGTCGCGTACATCGGGGGGATGACTCCTCCGGAGGTACCGGAAATCGTTACGGCGACCGACGCGCCGCACCGCGGGCCATTCCTAGCATCGACGCATGACACTTTTCTCACGGGGGCGTATGGCGTTTGTCGGCATCGCCGTCGCCGCTACCCTGCTGTCACCGGTGGCGAGTGCGACGCCGGCGCGGGCCAGCGACACGCTCCAACTGCCGGGACCGACCGGGCCGCACGCGGTCGGCGCCACGGACGTCCATCTCAAGGACACCTCCCGCCCCGACCCCTGGGTACCCGAGGTGGAGGCGCGCGAGCTGATGGTCACCGTCTGGTACCCGACCAATGCCCGGCACGGCGCCCGTACCCAGTACATGACGCCCGAGGAGTCGAAGCTCTACGTAGAAGGCAAGCGGATACCCGACGTGGCGCCGGATGTCCTCAGCACCGTGCGGACGCACGCGTACGCCGACGCCAAACCAGCCGGGCGCCGGCTCCCGCTCGTCGTGCTCTCCCCCGGCCACACCCAACCCCGCGCCTTCCTCACCGGCCTCGCCGAAGACCTCGCCAGCCACGGCTACGTCGTCGCGGTCATCGACCACACCTACGAGACGTACGCGGTCACCTTCCCGGACGGCCGGATCGCCCCCTGTGCCGCGTGCCTTGTCGACGGTCCGTCCAGCTTCCGCGCCAAGCAGCACCAGGTCCGGGCGGCCGACGTCTCGTTCGTCATCGACAGCCTGACCGGGCCGCGCGCCGCATGGTCCGGCGCCCGGCTCATCGACGCGTCCCGGATCGGCGCGTCTGGCCACTCGTCCGGCGGCGCCAGCGCGATACCGGCCATGCTGAGCGACACCCGCATCGACGTGGGAGTCAACATGGACGGCACCACCTCGAAGGCGATCCCCGCCACCGGACTGTCCCGCCCGTTCGTGTTCCTCGGCGCGCCACCGCACGTGCCCGGCGGCCCGGACGAAAGCTGGAACGTCGACTGGAGCCTGATGACCGGGTGGAAGCGGTGGCTCGTGGTCGACGGCGCCGTACACGGCTCGTTCCACGACGCGGCTGTCCTCGCCGAACAGCTCGGCATCCCGTCGGGCGCCACCATCACGGGCACGCGCTCGATGGAGATCACCCGGCGGTACAACCGGGCGGTGTTCGACCTGCACCTGCGACACCGCCCGCAGCCTCTGCTGGAGACGGCGTCGTCGCGGTATCCGGAAGTCGCCATCGCCGCGCGGTAGCCACATAGCCGCGCGAAGATCCGGACTGCGCACCGTCCACTCCAAACGGACGCAAGGCGTGTTGCCCGTGTGGGCCAACCGTGATTGTCGTGGCGATGCTCCTCCGAGCATCGCCACGGCTTCTGTACGCCGCCTGGGCGCTACCTGTCACCGCACAGAGCGTTCTCGACGAGCGTGTCGGCGGCGCGCTGCTGGCGCGGGTAGTCGCTGAGCAGGCTGGACACGGACAGCACCACGCTGCGCCGGCCGTCGCCGGTGACGCCGTTGTCGGTGGCGCCGGGCAGGAACTCCTCGAACTCTGCACGACGTCGGCACCGTCCGCTGTGGACGCGTTGTAGGCGTCGAGCAGCTTCCCGCTGTGCCGGGCGGCCAGCGTGTAGGTGCTGGGCGTCGGCGTGGTCGTCTGCGCGCGTCAAGGGGTACCCCAGCGGAGGTACGCAGATGCGCCTCCGCGGAGGGACGAGACGCCGTCGCCGCGCACCTACCTTCACCGCATGACCACTGCCAAGTTCGCCGCCCTGGGGATTACCGGCGCGCTCGTGCTCGCGCTCGGCTACCTGAACGTGCGCTCCGAGCAGACCCTGGCGGTCCCGGCCGGTGCGCGCCCCGGTGCACTTTCCATGTCGTCGTGCACGTACGACACCGAGGCAGGAAGCGTGGCCGCCGACTGCGGCACGCTGGTCGTGCCGGAGAACCGCCGCGACAGCGGTTCCGACCTGATCGCGCTGCCGGTGGTCCGGATCCGGGCCACGAGCGAGCGGCCCGCCGAGCCGATCTTCCGGCTCAACGGCGGCCCCGGCGCGACCAATCTGGAGTTCCCGCAGGTCAGCCGCCTGACCGATAAGCACGACGTGGTCCTCGTCGGATACCGGGGCGTCGACGGGTCACGAAAGCTGGACTGCCCCGAGGTGACCTCGGCGCTGAGGCGCTCCGCCGACCTCGCCGGAGAGGCGTCGCTGCGCGGCGCCACCGAGGCGTTCTCCGGCTGCGCGCAACGGCTGACGGGCGACGGGATCGACCTCACCGGCTACTCGATCGCGCAGCGCGTCGACGACCTCGAAGCTGCCCGCACCGCGCTCGGCTACCAGCGCGTCAACCTGATCAGCTCCAGCGCAGGCACCCGCACCGCGATGGTGTACTCGTGGCGGTATCCCGCGTCACTGCACCGCTCGGTGATGATCGCGGCGAATCCCCCGGGGCATTTCGTGTGGGATCCTCGCATCACCGACAGCCAGTTCGCTCAGTACACCCAGCTGTGCGCCCAGGACGGCACCTGCGCCGGCCGCACCGACGACCTGGCGGCGACGGTCCGCGCCGAGGCCGGCGACGTCCCCGCCCGGTGGGGCCTCCTGCCGATCAAGGAAGGCAACGTCCGCGTCGCCGGCATGTACGGCATGTTCCACAGCACCAAGGCGGCCGCCCCGCTCAACGCACCGACCATCGTCGACGCCTGGCTGGCGGCAAAGGAGGGCGACGCGGCCGGGATGTGGGCGATGTCGGTGCTGGCCGACCTGACCATCCCGAGCTCGTTCGTGTGGGGCGAGTTCGCCTCGTTCGGCATGATCGACGCACCGGCGGCCGAGCGGTACTACGCGGCCGGCGGCGACCCGGGCTCCACATTGGGCAACGCCGCCACTGACCTGCTGTGGGGCGGCCCGGACGGGTTCCACCGGGCCTGGCCGGACAGCCCCGACAACGCCGAATACCGGACGCTGCGCCGCTCCGACGTCGAGACGCTCGTGATCAACGGCACCGTCGACTTCACCACCCCGGCCGAGCTGTCGACCGGCGAGCTGATGCCGTCACTGACCAGGGGACGCCAGGTGAAGCTCACCGGCATGGGCCACTCCGCCGACTTCTGGGGCAACCAGCGGGACGCGGGCGCGCGGCTGCTGACCGGGTTCTTCGACAGCGGCGAGGTGGACGAGTCCGGCTACCGGGCGCAGACCGTCGACTTCGAGGTCGGCTTCGCCACGATGTCGCGGATGGCGCGGATCCTCGCCGGAGTCGCCGTGGGCGGTGCGCTGCTGGCCGTGCTACTGCTCGGGTGGATGGCGCTCCGGGTACGCCGCCGCGGCGGCTTTGGCCCGCGAGCCGGCGTATGGCTGCGGTTCCTGACGCCCCTTCCGCTCGGCATCGGCGGCTGGCTGCTCGCGGCGCTTCTGGTGTGGACGGTGTGGCCGCGACTGTTCATAGGCGACGCCATGCTGGCCGTACCGTCGGTCGCTCTGGCCGTCGGCCTCGGCACCTGGCTGGCCTGGGCCCGCCGCGACCGCCCGCGCCGGCTCGGCCTCGCGGCGGCGCTCGCCGGGGCCTTCCTCGGCGGAGCGCTCGGCTTCGGTGCCGCCGCCGGCCTCGTATCGCTTCTCACCACGATCGCTGGCGCGGCGACCACGGCCAACCTGGCCCTGCTCGCGCTCGACCGGCCCTGGGGCGGCGCGGTCTGGACCGCGGAGCGGGCCCGCGCGAGCGCGGTGAGCGCCGGCTAGCAGATCCGGGGCCGCCGACCTCGGTGCGCCGCCGGCGAGCTGCCTGCGGGCGCACCGCTGGTCGAGGTCTAAGGTCGCTGGCACCACTGCAGCCCCGCACCGTCACGGTCAGCGTGACGGTGGGGAGCTGCCGCCGGGCCCACCGCCGCCGCTGGGGGCCTGGCCGCCGCCGCCCGCCGAGGTGGTCGTGTCGACACCGACGGAGAGCAGGACCGTGTACCCGGAGCTGATGTCACCGGATACGGCGGCGAGTTGGCTGGCGCCGCCGTCGTCGCTGAAGACGTTGTCGCTGGACAGCGAGACCTTTGACAGATTCGACACCGACTGCTCGTACCCGGAGGTCGCGTACACCTTCTCGCAGACGTCCTTGGGCAGCGCCACCTGCGAGGTCGCGATCACATTGCTGGAGTCGGTGATGCTGGCCTGGTCGGGGTACACCTCGAAGTGGATGTGCGGCCACCGGCCGTCGTAGCAGGCCGGGAAGATGCTGGTGAACTTGACCTTGCCCGCGGAGTCGGCGATCTGCACGCCTCGCAGGTAGTTCTGGTCGGTGACGCCGTCGGAGTACATCGAGTACCGGCCCTCGCGGTCGCAGTGCCAGACGTAGACCGCGACGCCGGCGAACGCCGAGCCGCCGTTTGCCAGGTCCTTGATGTCGAGTTCGAGCGTCATCGGCACGCCGTCGGCGGTGCCGCTCCCGTCGCCGAAGCTCTTGGTGATGTCGGCGCGCACTATGCCGCTGTCGTCGAGCACGTTGGGGCCGTTGGAGCCATCGCCCGGGTACGGGCCGGCGGTCTCCTCGGGGATCTCACCGGTCGCGCTGGCGGCGGTCGTCGCGGACGACGACGGCGAAGCGGACGACGACGAGGAGGGGGGCGAGGAGGACGAGCCGTTGTTCGACCCGCACGCCGCGAGGCCGACGCCCGCGATGCCCAGACCCAGCGCCTGCAGCATCCGCCGGCGCCCCATCACGGTGCCGAGGTCGAAGCCGAGCCCTTGGTCGACGAGCTCCTCGTCGGGCCTCGGAAACGGACGGCCCTCGTAGGTCGGGACCGACTTTCGCGGCTGGTGCGGCATGACTCCTCCGATCATGGTGATGACGCCACCTGGCGCCACGACTCACTCTCGATGCCGCTCCGATGAGCCAGTTGTGGCTTACCTGTGAACGACCTGTGCCTCGGGGCGGCCGCCGCCGGGGTTTCCCGCCGGCCTCGGCCCCTCCAGCGTGCCACCCACCACACCACCTAAAGCATCCTAGGACACCAGGTTCCCGGGTAGGTTCTCAGCGTGACCACCTGGATCCAGCGCTTCGACCCGCCTCTCGGGGCACCGGACGGCCTCCGGGTCGCCGTCAAGGACGCCATCGACATCGCCGGCTTCGTCACGGCCGCCGGATGCGCCGCGGTGCGCGAGCGGGCGGTGCCGGCCACCGCCGACGCCGCGTGTCTGGCCGGAGTCCGCGCGGCGGGCGCCGCCATCGTCGGTAAGACGACGCTGACCGAGCTGTGCGTCAACCCAGCCGGCGACAACGCCGCGTTCGGCACCCCGGTCAACCCCTTGGCGCCGGACCGCATGCCGGGCGGCTCGTCGAGCGGCAGCGCGGTCGCGGTCGCCGCCGGGGAGGCCGACATCGGCCTGGGTACCGACACCGGCGGCTCGGTGCGCATCCCCGCGGCCTGCTGCGGCATCGTCGGCCTGAAGACGACCTGGGGACGCGTACCCACAGAGGGTGTCTGGCCGCTAGCGCCCACATTGGACACCGTTGGACCGATCGCCCGCACCGTCACCGACGTCGCCACCGGGATGCGCCTGCTCGCACCGGGGTGGACGGTCGCACCGCGCCCCGCCCGCACCGTCGGCCGGCTGCGGATCGAGGGCGTCGACAACGCCGTCGAGGAGCCCGTCGACGCCGCCCTCGACGCGGCGGGGCTGAAGGCGCGCGACGTGCGACTGCCGGGCTGGGACGCCACGAACTGGGCCCTGCACTGGATCATCACGGGCGAGCTGTGGAGGGCACACCACGCACTGCTCGACGCCGACGGCCTGGGCGCCTTCGTCAACCAGGGCCTGCACGCGGGGCGAGCCGTCACTGGGGAGCAGCTGGACGAGGGCATGGCCATCCGGCAGCGCTGGCAGGCGGAGATCGCGGCCGTCCTGGACGAGGTGGAGCTGCTAGCGTTACCGACGCTGGTAGGGGTGCCGCCGCTGGTGGCGGACTCCGCCGGCTTCCCGTTCACCCAGCTGACGGCGCCGTTCAACCTCGCGGGCGTACCGGCCCTGGCGATGCCGGTGCCCTCCCCCGGGCTGCCGGTGCCCGCCAGCCTGCAGCTCGTCGGGCCGATGGACGGCGAGGACCTGCTCTGCGCGACCGGTCTCGCCATCGAGGCGGCGGGCCGCCGTTGACGTGCGTCGCTACGGTGGCGCCGTGCTCGGATACACGGCGTCGTCACTTGGTATCGATCTTGGTACGACGCACACGGTCGCGTCCCTCGCGGTGCGGGGTACGCAGGTACAACAGCTGCTGTTCGACTCCAGCCCGCTGCTCTCCTCGGCCGTCTTCGCCGAGGAGGGCCGGCCGCTGGTCGCCGGACGGGACGCCGAACGCGGCGCCCGGCTCGACCCGACCCGCTTCGAGCCCAACCCCAAGCGTCGGATAGACGACGGCACTGTCCTGCTGGGCAGCCGGGAGTACCCGGTCGCCGAGCTCCTCGCCGCGACCCTGCGCCGGGTCGCGGACGAGGCCGGCCGGGTCGGCGGCGGCTCGCCGGGGACGACCGTGCTCACGTACCCGGCCAACTGGGCGACGACGCGGCGCACCGTGCTCGCGGAGGCCGCCCACCTCGCGGGCCTGCGATCCCTGACCCTCGTGCCGGAGCCCGTCGCGGCCGCGGCCTACTTCACGACGGTGCTCGGCCGGCCCGTGCCCACCGGCGCCGGGCTGGTGGTGTACGACTTCGGCGCCGGCACGTTCGACACGAGCGTGCTGCGCCGCCGCCCCGACCAGGGTTGGGACGTGCTCGCCAGCGACGGCATCGACGTCGGCGGCCTCGACCTCGACGCGGTGCTCGTCGACCTCGTCGGCGAGGCGATGTCCACACGCGACGCGACACTGTGGACACGGCTGCGACAGTCCGATGAGGACAACACGCGGCGGGCCCGGCGGGCGCTGTGGGAGGACGCGCGGGCGGCCAAGGAGCAGCTGTCGCGCGCCCCGAGCGCGGCGGTGCACGTGCCGCTGTTCGACACGAACGCGCACGTGACGCGGGAGCAGTTCGAGGAGCGGGCCCGGCCGTGGATCGCGCGCACCGTCGAGGAGACCGAGGCGCTGCTGGCCCGCACCGGGCTGGCGGCCAGCCAGGTCGCGGGGCTGTTCCTGGTCGGCGGGTCGAGCCGGATCCCGCTGGTGGGCACCATGTTGCACCAGCGCCTCGGGATCGCCCCGACGGTCATCGAGCAGCCGGAGCTGGTGGTCGCGCTGGGCAGCCTAGCGGCGGCACCGCCCGGTGAACCACCGGCGGCGCCGGTGTCGGCCGCGCCCGCGTCCCCAGGATCCGCCTATCCGGTCCCGCCGCCGCTGCCAGTCTCGGCCGCGCCCGCCTCGCCGGCGCCCGCCGCCGACACGACCCGGTCCGTGCCCCTCGCGCCGGTGTGGCCGGAGCCGCCCACCCGCCCGCACGTGTCCGACCGGATGCCGCGCCGGCGGACCCGGCCGCTCGCCCTGACCGCCGCCGCGGCAGCGCTGGTGCTGATGGCCGCCGGTGGGGTCGCCGGGTACCGGTGGTTGGATGACCGCTCAGGCGGTGACGAGAAGGGCGGTGACCCGGGCAGCATCACGGCCGGCAAGGAGCCGAAGGTGGAGGAAGCCGAGCCCGGCGCGAACCGGCAGACCGCGAAGATCGACAAGACCGTCTGGTACGGCGGCCGCAAGATGACCTTCGGGACGGCGGAGTACGACGCGTCCAAGGACCCGCCGCTGACCATCGGCGCGACCGTGCAGAACCTCGCCAACCAGGGGGCGTACCCGGGCGTCGACATGGTCCTCAACGTGGGCGGCGAGAGCTACGAGGGCTTCACGGACCGCTTCGAGCCATTGCCCGCGCTCGCGACCGGCACCGTCACGTACGGCTTCCGCGTCCAGGAGCCACCGCCGAGGCTCGCCGACGCGGTACTGACCGTGGGCCGGGCCGGCGAGCTCCAGGCGGTGCTTCCGTTCGGGGACAAGGGCAAGCTCGTCTCGCTGGAGCCGAAGACCGTGCTGGAGAACAAGACCGTGTCGGCCGGTGCCCTGACGATGGCGGTCACCAGGTGCGAGATACGCCCGGACAACCTCGACAGCGGGTACCAGATCAAGGACAGCCAGCGCCACCTGGCCTGCCTGGTCACCATCACGTACCACGGCGCCAGCGGCCGCCCTGGCGGCCAGAACCTCGACGAGCGAAACAACCGCCTCAAGCTCCCCGACAAGGTCACCGTCGAGGCGCCCACCTTCGGGGTACACGACCTGCTCGGCGCCAAGCAGGTGGCCAGGGACAAGACGGTCCTGTTCACCCTGACGTGGCCGGCACCGGGCCAGTACGCCCTGCAGTTGCTCGACCTGGGGTGGCTCAACAACGACCCACCATCGGCGAAGAACACCGGCGAGATCGCCTTCACCATCGACGGGGCCTGACGCACCGGCCGGGGGCGGCTAGCGCCGCGCCCCGGCCGGCCTTCGCGTCAGGTCAGCATCGGGTACCACCCGTCGCGGTACCGCACACCGCGGCGCTCCAGCCGGACCTCGTCGTGCCAGGTGCCGGGCAACTGTTCGGTGTGGACGGTCTGGGGCCGCTCCACCACGACGCACACGTCGTCGCCGGGCCACCACCAGCCGCACGAACGTGCCAGCGCGGCCCAGTCGCCGAGTTGGCTCGTCTCGTCCGACCCGTACTGGGCCAGTCCCAGTCGCCGCAGGACGTCGTAGTACCCGACCCAGGCCACGTCCTGCTGCCCGTACCAGCACACCGGCACCGGGCCGTCACCGGCCAGCGCGTCCCGGACGCGCAGGGCGAACCCGGTGGCCAGGCTGCGGTGCAGCGTGCCGCGGACGCCCTGGTGCAGGACGACGCCCAGCGGCACCCCCGTGTCGAGTGCGCGCGGCGGCGGCAGCTCGGGCCACGGCTCCTTGTTCTTGCCCCGGCGCGCCGGAGACAGCTCCGGGTCACTGTGGACGACGCCCGCGCTCAGGGCGGCCCGCAGCCGGGACACCATCATCGCGAGATCGCTGGCCAAGGGTGGCGGTCCGGGTGGACGCGGATCCCGGACCCAGCCGTAGAGCGCCTCGAGCGTCGGCAGCGCACCCACCAAGGGCAACGCCTTGGCCGGCGAGTCCACCCACTCGAACCGCGGTCGGGGACGGGACATGGTCGCGTAGATGGCCGCCAGGCTGCGCTCGGCGGTCGTCCTGTCGGCCGGTTGTGTGCACAGCCCGTGCTCCAGCCACTCCTGCCTGAGGTGGACAGCGCGCTGCCACAGGTCGTGAGCGGTGGTGCTACGAAGGCCAACCGGAGATCGTGCGGCGTCACTGCGCCGCACGGGCGCGGTCATCGCGCGAGGGCGTGGACGCCCTTTCGGTTGAGGATCATCCAATGATGATGGCCGAGGCCCCCGATCCGCGCAAGCCGCCGTGGATCGGGCGTGATCTTCGGCTCGCCTGATCGTTACACCCCGTAACTAGCGATCGAGCCGGGAGCCGCTGTGTCGTCATTCCTCTACCGGTTGGGCCGTACCGCCGTGCGGGCTCGCGGGCTGGTACTCGCGGTGTGGTTGTTCGCTCTGCTCGCGATGGGCAGCCTCGCCTCGACGTTCAACCAGGGCACCGACGACACGTTCGCGATACCGGGCTCGGAGTCACAGGACGCCCTCGACTACCTCGGCCGGGTGTTTCCCGAGGTCAGCGGCGCCTCCGCCCAACTCGTGCTGGTCGTGCCGGAGGGGCGGCGGGTCGACACGGCGCAGACCAAGGCCGCCACGTCGGCGACGGTAGAGCGGATCAAAGGAGTCACACAGGTCGCGACCGTGGCGGAACCCGCGATGTCGGCGGACCGCCGCGCCACCCTGATCGCGATACCGCTCACCGTGGACCTCGCCCAGGTCACGCCGGCGACGAAGAGTGACCTGTCGGCCATCGCCGCCGACCTGGCGTCGACCGTCGGTGACGGCGCCCGCGTATACACCGGCGGCGACGCGTTCTCCAACCGGGTACCCAGGCTCAGCCCCACCGAGGGGACCGGCCTGGTCATCGCGCTGCTCGTACTGCTGCTGACGTTCCGGTCACTGATCGCGGCGGTGATGCCGCTGCTGACGGCCGTGCTCGGCGTGGGCATCGCCGTCGGAGTGATCTTCATGGCGACGCTGGTCACGCCGATCTCGTCGACCGCGCCGATGCTGGCGGTCATGCTCGGCCTCGCGGTCGGCATCGACTACGCGCTGTTCCTGCTCTCCCGGCATCGCGACCAGCTCGCCGAAGGGCTCGACGTCGAGGAGTCGATCGCGCGAGCCACGGCCACCGCCGGATCGGCGGTGATCTTCGCCGGGCTGACCGTGGTGATCGCCTTGCTGGGGCTCGGGGTCGCCGGGGTCCCGTTCCTCACCACGATGGGCGTCGCCGCGGCGGCCGCCGTCAGCCTGGCGGTCGCCATCGCGGTCACGCTGGTGCCGGCGCTGCTGTCGTTCGCGGGCGGATGGCTGCGCCCGCGAACCAAGAAGAAGACCCGCAGGCCGCGGCCGCGGATCGCGCGATGGTGGGTGCGCGCGGTCACGCGCGCGCCGCTGGTCACCGTGCTGGTCGTGGTCGCCGGCCTCGCGGTGTGCGCGCTCCCCGCGGCCGGCCTGCGGCTGGCGCTGCCCGACAACGGCACCGAGGCCGAGGGCAGCCCGGCCCGCGCGGCGTACGACGTGGTCAGCGACCACTTTGGACCCGGGTACAACGGGCCGCTGATCGTGACGGCGGACATCATCACCAGCACCGACCCGGTTGGCCTCGTCAACAAGATCGCCGCCGAGATCCGCGCGCTGCCCGGGGTGGCCTCCGTGCCCCTCGCGACGCCCAACCCCAAGGGCGACACCGGCGTCATCCAGGTGGTCCCGGCCAGCGCACCGGACTCGCCCGAGACCGAGAAGCTCGTCACCACGCTGCGGGAGCAGGAGAAGCACTTCCTCGACGCGTACGGCACCCGGACCGCCGTCACCGGCATCACCGCCATCGGCATCGACGTGTCGGCCAAGCTCGGTGGCGCGCTGCTGCCGTTCGGCATCCTGGTCGTCGGACTGTCGCTGGTCCTGCTGGCCATGGTGTTCCGGTCGGTCTGGGTGCCCATCAAGGCGACCGCCGGATACCTGCTGTCGGTGGGTGCCGCGTTCGGCGCGACGTGGTTCGTGTTCGGGCAGGGGCACCTCGCCGAGCACCTGCGCGTGACGCACACCGGCAGCGTCATCAGCTTCCTGCCCATCGTCCTCATGGGTGTCCTGTTCGGACTCGCCATGGACTACGAGGTCTTGCTCGTCTCCCGCATCCGCGAGCACTACGTCCATCATGGAGACCCGGCTCACGCCATCGAGTCCGGGTTCGTCTCCGCGTCGCGTGTCGTGGCCGCCGCCGCGGTCATCATGTTCGCCGTCTTCGCCGCGTTCGTACCCGAGGGCAGCGCCACCGTCAAACCCATCGCGTTCAGCCTCGCCGTCGGGGTGTTCGTCGACGCGTTCCTGGTGCGCATGACCCTGGTACCGGCGGTGCTGGCCCTGCTCGGGCACCGCGCCTGGGGCCTGCCGCCCAAGCTCGATAGGGCCCTCCCGGTCTTCGACGCCGAAGGCGACGCCCTGGTCCACGAGCTGCGCCTGGCCGACTGGCCCGGCGCCGACGAGGCGGTCAGCGCACGCGACCTGCGTCTCGACGACGACCGCGGCCACGCCGTATACGCCGGCGTCGACATCCACCTGCCGCGCGGCGATGTCCTCGTGATCCACGGGCCCGGCCCGATCGGCAAGACCGCGCTGCTGATGACCCTCGCCGGCCGGGTGACCGCCCACAAGGGAGACCTGAAGGTGCTCGGCCGGGTGCTGCCCCAGCACGCGCACGCGCTGCGCCGGTCGGTCGCGGTCGCGCGCTGCCACGAGGTCCACGACCCGGCCGGCGCGGTCAACGCCGCGCTCGACGAGGGCGTCGACCTGGTTCTGCTGGACGACGTCGACCTCGTGCTGCGCACCGACGCCCGCGCCGCCGTGCGCGACATCCTCGGCCGGCGCCGCACGGCCGCCGGTCGGCACGTCTCGGTCGTGCTCACCTGCCAGGATCCGGACCGGGTACGCGACCTGCTACCCGAAGGCACCCACCTGCTCACGCTCGCCGCTTCGCCCGCACCGCTCGCGGAGGTTCCCTGATGCTCACGCCGTTCGCCGACTCCGCCCGTGCCCTCGCCTCCGCCCCGCTGACCTGGCGCACCTGGGCCGGCCTCATCGTCGTACCCGTCCTCACCGCCGGCCTGCTCACGTGGGCGTACTGGTCACCGGAGACCGACCACGGCACCGCCACCGCCGCGGTCGTGAACGACGACGAACCGGTGACGGTGAACGGCCAGACCGTCCCGCTCGGCCGGCAGCTGGCCGGCGACCTCACCCACAACGCGGACTCCGCCTACACGTGGGTGCTCACCGACAGCGAGGACGCCACGGACGGCCTGGCCAGCGGCGCGTACGCGGCCACGGTCACCATCCCGAAGGACTTCTCCGCGCGGGCCACCTCCGCGGCCACCGGCAAACCTCTCGCCGCCACCAAGGCGGAGCTGCGCATCCGCACCTCCGACGCCGCGGGCGTGGCCGATCCCGCGCTGAGCGCCGAGGTGGCCGAGGCGACGCGGCGCACGCTCAACCAGCAGGTCGTGCAGACCTACCTGGACAACGTGTACGTCGCGTTCGGCACGATCCACGAGCAGATCGGCAAGGGCGCCAACGGCGCGAGCCAGCTCGCCAGCGGCACCGGCCGGCTCCGCACGGGCGCCAGGCAGGTCGACGAGGGCGCCGAGCGGTTGGCGACGGCCGCGGGCCAGCTGGCCACCGGCGCCGACGAACTCGCCAACGGTACCGCGCAGCTGGCCGCCGGATCGGCGCGGCTGTCCGGCGGGCTGACCGAGGCGGAGCGCGACACCGCGCGCCTCCCCCAGCTCACCCGCCATCTGGCCGACGGCGCCGCGCGAGTGGCCCGGGGTAACGAGCAGCTCGCCGCCACCGTCGTGCCGCTCGCCAACCGGATCATCGCCGCGATCGACGCGCTGCCCTCGGCTGCCGCGGCCGCGGCCGAGTTCCAGCGCCTCGCCGGCCAATGTGGACCGGCCGGCGGCGGCGCGGCGTTCTGCCAGCGCCTCGACGACGCGGCGCGCCGCTTCGCGCGGGACGCCGACGCGATCGACGGTGCCAAGGCCCGCATCCGTGGCGCCGCCGTCGAGGCGCGCGAGTCCGTCACGGCGCTCGCGACCGGCGCCCGGCAGGTTGCCAGCGGCAACGCCCAACTGGCGGGCGGCGCCGGGAGCCTCGCGAGCGGGATCGCCAGCGCCGCGGCCGGCGCCCGCCAGCTCGACGACGGGATACAGCGGGCGAACAGCGGCGCGCGGCAGCTCTCGGACGGCGCCGAGCAGGTGGCGGCGGGCGCCACCGACCTCGCCAAGGGGGCGGGGAAGGTCAACACCGGTGCCGGGCGGGTGGACGAGGGCACCAAGCAGCTCGCCACCGAGCTGGGCAAGGGGCGCGACCAGGTACCGTCCTATTCGGACGCCGAGCGCGCACACCTCAAGACCGTCGTCGCCGATCCCAGCACCGCCACCACCGACCGCACCCCGGTCGGCACGCTCGCCGTCACCCTGATCGCCGCCCTCGCGCTGTGGGCGCTCGCCCTGGCTACGTACATCGTCACCCGGGCGGTCCCCGACGCGGTGCTGACCGCCCGCGAGCCCACCTGGCGCATCATCGTCCGCGCCGCGCTTCCGGGCGCCACCGCCGCCGCGCTCGCGGCGCTCGCCATCACCGCGATAGCCGTGCCGGTGCTGGACCTCGGCATCGGTCGCGCCTTCGGCTTCCTGGCCGTCGCGCTGCTCGCGTCGGCGGCGTTCGTCGCGCTCAACCAGGCCGTGACCGCGATCTTCGGGCGGCCGGGGCGGCTGGCCTCGCTCGCGGTGCTGGTGCTGACCGCCGCCACCGGGGTGCTGTCCACACTGCCCGGTCCGCTGTACACGGTCGCCGGATACCTGCCCACCCACGCGGCGACCCTCGCGCTGCGCGCCATGGTCACCGGCGGCCCGGGGCTGCTGACCGGCGCAACGCACCTGGCCGTCTGGCTCGCCATCGGCGCCTTCGCCACCATCCTCATCACCGACCGCCGCCGCTACCTGACCGGAAGGCAACTTCGCCGCGGCGCCCCGCTGCCCGCGACCACCTCGTGATCAGTGGTCGAGGACCCGGCGGACCGCGGCCCGGCGCTGGTCGCCGGAGTCCCACCGGGCGGCCTGCTCGGTCGCGTACGCCCGCAACAGGTCGTGCAGGGCGTACCGGCCTGGTGCGTGCTCCACAAGCATGTGGATGCGCACGAGCTCGGTGAGCAGTTCGCGCACCCGCGCGGTGGCAGGCCGGCGAGGCTGGCGGCCGCCGGTGCGGACTTTTTACACGGATACCTACTGTCGAAGGTCCTGTCGAAGGTCGGTCGTTGCGGGATCGGCTGGGACGGCGGGGGTTCGAGGCCAGGTCCAGGCGGAGCGCAGGATGAAGGCCAGGAGCAGCACCTCGAGTCCGATGGAGAGGCCGTAGAAGGAGGCCCAGTCCCAGGACTCCCCTGCCGCGTTGACCGCCGAGTAGGGGATGTAGAGCGATGCAACGACGAGGTTCGTGGCGCGGTTCACCCGGGCGGGCAGCGTCATGGAGAGCATCACCATCAGGGCGGGGATCGCCACGGACGCGAGCATCATGGTCAACAACGTCGGGCTGATGTCGAACTCAAAGACGACGCCGGCGCGGAGGTTATCGATGACGCCGGGCTTGTAGAGGTGGAAGTAGTCGACGTAAATGTAGAGGAACATGAAGCTGGTCCATGCGGCGGCGAGCTTGGCCTGCACGGGGATCGGCGGGTTGTCGAGCAGGTTCGGGGTTTTCGTTCGGGTGGTCATCGGTTCTTCTTTCGAGAAGAGCGGTCCCTCCGCCGGAGTGACGGCAGGGATGTACCGAGGCCGCACCCACCTGGACGAGCACATCGCCTAGACCGGGCAGCGGCAGCCAGACCTCGGACGACTCGAGCGCTGAGGGCGGGCCGCAGCGGTGCTGGATGGCGGCCCCGCATCGCTGTCGCCCCCGGCCGGACTCGCCCCGGCGCCAGGCATGCTCCGGCGTTCGATCGCTGTTCGATTCCCACAGAAGCCTCCTCACGTCCGAGCTACGACCCTCGCTGATTCGTACACCGTACGTCGTACAGCGTACTACGAATAGTACACTGTACCAAGACCGTACGCTGGACGATTGTCAAGCCATTCGAGGGAGCGAGGAGACCCGTGTCTGCGAAGGAACAACGCCAGGTCGCGTCAGACGCGGGGCTGAGCAAGCAACGGGTGGTCATCGAGGCGGTCCGGCTCGCCGACCGCGAGGGGGTCGACGGACTGAGCATGCGCCGGCTGGCTGGCGCGCTCGGCGCAGGCGCGATGTCGCTCTACTACTACGTGGCGAGCAAGGAGGAGTTGCTGGACGCCATGATCGACATCGTGTTCGAGGAGATCGACCTCCCGCCCGAAGGGACCGACTGGCAGTCAGCGATGCGACGGCGGGCGGCATCCGCCCGACAGGTTCTCGCACGCCACCCGTGGGCGATCGGCCTGATGGAGTCGCGGACATCGCCCGGGCCCGCGAACCTCCGCCACCGCGAAGCGGTCACCGCCTGCCTGCGGAGGGCTGGCTTCTCGGTCCTGATGGCGACGCACGCCAACTGGTTGCTCGACAGCTATGTCTACGGTTTCGCCCTGCAGGAAGCCAGCCTGCCGTTCGACACCGCCGATGAGCTCGCGGACATGACCGAGGACGTCTTCCTGCCCCAGCTTCCTCCTGACGAGTTCCCTTACCTCAACGAGTCCGCCGCGGCGCTCGTCGCTGCCGGCTACGACCCGGCGGAGGAGTTCGTCTTCGGCCTCGACCTCGTCCTAGCCGCCCTCGAGCCCTTGAGAGCCTCCGCATAGCGACGCTCACGGACCGTCGCGCGGCATCGCGTCTGGTTGCGCGTCCACTTCGGACGGTAGAAGCGCGTCGAGCTGAGCGAGACTGCTGGAGCGGCCAGCGAAGTGGCCGGTCGCGGCCGGCGAAGTGGCCGGTCGCGGCCGGCAGCTGGCGCGGCGGTGGCAGGGCGAGTCAGGCGCTGGCCGTTGCCGGGTCGAGCGGCGCGTCGCCGTTGAGGACGCCGCGGTGGATCTTGGCGATCTGCTGGCTCGGCTCGATGCCCAGTTCGTCGCTTAGCAGCCGGTACAGCCGCTGGTAGGCCGCCAGGGCGTCGGCTCGCCGGCCGGCCCGGTACAGCGCGGTCATCAGGTGGCCCCAGAGCCACTCCCGCAGCGGGTAGCGAGCCGTCAGGCTCTGCAGCTCGCCGACCAGGTCAGCACCTCGCCGCGTGGCCAGGTCGAGCTCGATCCGCCGCTCCAGCGCGGCCAGCCGCCGGTCGATGAGGCGCGGCGCCTCCACCCCGTCCAGCCACGTCGAGCGCGCACCCTCGAACGGCTCGCCGCGCCACAGCGCCAGCGCCTCCACCAGCGACTGCCGCTCGGCCTCCGCGCCGGTGGCGGCCGCGGCCTCGTCGAGCAGCCGCGTGAACCGCACCGCGTCGACCCGGTCCGGCTCGATGTCCAGGACGTACCCGCTCGGCGCGGTGCGGATGGCGGCGGCCCCCAGCCGCCGCCGCAGCCGCGTCACGTACAGCTGCGCGGTCCGCCGCGCGTCCTTGGGCAGGTCCTCTCCCCACACGGCGGCGGCCAGCCGGTCCACTGTGACCGGCTCACCCGCCGCCAGCGCCAGCACCACGAGCACCGTGCGCAGCCGCCCCGCCGTCAACGTCACCGGGCGACCGTCCACCGACACCTCGAACGGCCCCAGCACAGCGATCCGCACTCCCGCCACCGCATCTCCCCCGTCCGCCACCGCATCTGCCCCGCTTCCGCACAGTCGCGCGTGTTCCACAGTGGCATGCCATCCACCGGTGCGCATACGTCAGGCGTCGTATTCCGTCCGGTTCCTTGGGGCAGCGGTCGGAAAAGTTGGGCTTGCTCGGCATACCCCTGGCTGGTATGTTCCCAGGATCGACATACCATACCCCCCTGGGGTACCCGATCGGGAGGACGCCAGCATGAAACGCCACTTCGTGGAGATGGTCGTCGCGATGTTCGTCAGTATGGGCGTTCTCGCCGCGGCGTGGGCCGGCGCCGAGGCGGTCACCGGGCTGGCGCTTCCCTCTTCGCCCGAGGCGATGGCGCTGCGAATGGCCTTCGACATGTCGGTCGGGATGGTGGTCTGGATGCGCTATCGCGGGCATGGGTGGGCCGCCACCCTGGAGATGGTGGCGGCCATGTCCGCGCCGGCCGTCCTGCTCGCGCCGCTGAGCATGGCGGGCGCCATATCCGGCGGTGTCCTGATGATCGCTACGCACGTCGCGATGCTGCCGCTCATGTTCGTCGTCATGCTCCGCCGCCGCGCCGAGTACGAGCACACCCACGCGGCCGCCCGCCGCGCGCTGTGACAACCGCATGGATCAAGGGCAAACGCACGCGTGCGTTTGCCCTTGATCGACGAAACAGGGTGCGGTGAGGTAGCGCTACTTGCGGTTGTACAGGCGCATCGTCAGCGCGCCGAACACCACCGTGAAGAACACACCCGAGGCGATCACCCAGGTCATCGCCTCGGTGTCCCAGCCGCCGTCCATCAGCGCCCGCACCGCCGCCACCAGGTGCGAGATCGGGTTGACGCTGACGAACGCCTGCAGCCAGCCGGGCATGGTGGTCGGCTCGACGAACACGTTGCTGAGGAACGTCAGCGGGAACAGCACCATCATGCTGACTCCCATCACCGACTTCTCCGTGCGCAGCAACAGCCCGAACATCGTCCACAGCCAGGAGAACGCGAACGAGAACGCCACCAGCACGCCGATGCCGGCAAGGACGCCGAGGACGCCGCCGTCGGGGCGGAAGCCGAGCACGAGCCCGACCAGCAGGATGACCGTGGAGGCCATCGTGTACCGGAACGCGTCGCCGAGCAGGTAACCGACCATCGTGGACGGTCGCCAGATCGGCAGCGTGCGGAACCGGTCGAACACGCCCTTCTGGATGTCCGTGTTGACGGCGATCCCGGTGTACATCGTGATCATCACGACGCTCATGACCATGATGCCGGGCAGCAGGAACTGGAGGTACTCGGTCGTCGAGCCGGCCAGGGCGCCGCCGAACAGGTACGTGAACATCAGCGTCATCATGATCGGGAACGCGGTGACGTCGAAGAGCTGCTCGGGCACGTGCTTGATCTTCAGCATGGCCCGCCAGCCGAACGTCATCGACGCCGACAGCGCGCTCGGGCGCGGTGGATTGGACCCCGGCGCGAGGACCGTGCTGAGGATCTCGGGCGAGAAGGTGTGGGTGGTGGGGGCCTCGGTGGTGGTCGCGGTGGTCATGCCGAAATCTCCTCGTGCCGCGTGGGCTGGTCGGTGGCGGGCTTGTCGGTAAGGGCCAGGAAGACCTCGTCCAGGCTGGGCTGGCCGAGGGAGAAGTCGTCGACCGTGATGCCGGCCTCGGCGAGCGCCACGAGGGCCCGCGACGCCTGCTCGGCCGCGCCGCGCTCGGTCTCGTGCCCCGAGATGCGCGCGGTCAGTGCTACCGGATCGGCGTCCAATTGCACCGGGGCGGAGAGCGCCTCCGACAGCACCCACTCCGCCTTGCCGCGCTGATCGGCGTCGCGCAACCGCACGTGGATCGCACCGCGACCCACCGACGACTTCAGCTCACCCGGCGTGCCCTCGGCGATGACCTTCCCGTGGTCGATCACCGCGATCCGGCTCGCCAGGCGGTCCGCCTCGTCCAGGTACTGCGTGGTGAGCAGCACGGTCGTGCCGTGTGCGACGACCGCGCGCACGATGTCCCACACCTGGTTCCGGCTGCGCGGGTCGAGCCCGGTGGTGGGCTCGTCCAGGAACAGCAGCTTGGGCGTGTTGAGGATGCTGGCGGCGATGTCCAGCCGGCGGCGCATGCCGCCGGAGTAGTTCTTGACCTGCTTGCCCGCCGCCTCGGTGAGCCCGAACGCGTCGAGCAGCTGCGCGCCGCGCTCCTTGGCGGCCGCCTTGCGGTGGCCGAGCAGCCGGCCGAGCAGCACGAGGTTCTCGATGCCGGTGAGGTCCTCGTCGACCGAGGCGTACTGCCCGGTCAGGCTCACCAGCCCGCGCACCGCGTCGGCCTCGCGCAGCAGGTCGTGGCCGAACACCCGGGCGCTGCCCGATTCCGGCCGCAGCAGCGTGGCCAGCATCTTGACCGCCGTGGTCTTGCCGGCGCCGTTCGGCCCCAGCACCCCATACACCGCACCCGCCGGGACGGCGAGGTCGATGCCGTCGACGGCTCTGGTGCTGCCGAACGTCTTGACGAGACCCGAAGTCTCGATTGCGAATTCTGTCATGGTTTCTTCCCCTCAGGACACGTAAGGCTCAGGAAACGTAGGGACGTGCGGCGCGGGCGTCCCGCAGCGCCTCGCCCCACCAGATGAGCTGGTCGAGCATGGTGGTGACGGCCCGGGCGTCATGGGGCAACGGCCGCATCAGGTCCACCCGCACCTCGTCGCGCACCGTCACGGCGTGCAGCTCGGTGAAGACGCACCGCAGTTGCTCGACCGCGTGCACGCCATCGGACCCGCTGCCGTACGACACGAAGCCGACCGCCTTGGCCCGCCACTCGTCGTAGGCGCAGTCGATCGCCTGCTTGAGCGACGCCGGAAAGCTCCGGTTGTACTCGGGTGTCACGACCACGAAGGCGTCCGCGCGCCCGATGCTCGCGGCGAGCGCGGCCATCGCCGGGGTGGCCCGCGCCGGGTACCGGGACGGCAGCTTGTAGTCGATGAGATCGATGACGGCCAGCTCGACCCCGTCGGGCCGGCCGGCCCGCGCGAGGAACCAGCCGGCCACCGTGTCGCCGGCCCGGCCTTCCCGGGTACTCCCGATGATCACCGCGACCCGAAGTGCCGCCATGAGGTCACCCCCTCTCGCCAATAGGCGCGAGAGGGGGTGCGAGATCAGATCTGGCGCTTCGCTAGATCAGTCGGTGCCGGCCTCCATGGCCGCGTTGTCGAGCAGTTCCTCGTCGGCCGTGCCCTCACCGCGCGACGCGATCGCCTCGGCACCACCCTCGGGCATCGCACCGATCAGCTCCGTGCGGGAGGTCGGGGCGCCGCTGATCAGTCGCGGCCCGACGATGCCGAGCCCGGCGTACTGCTCCAGCTTGGCCCGCGAGTCGGCGATGTCGAGGTTGCGCATGGTGAGCTGGCCGATCCGGTCGACCGGGCCGAACGCGGAGTCTTCGGTGCGCTCCATCGACAGCTTGTCGGGGTGGTAGCTGAACGCGGGACCGGTGGTGTCGATGATCGAGTAGTCCTCGCCGCGACGCAGCCGCAGCGTCACCTCGCCGGTGATCGCCGCGCCCACCCAGCGCTGCAGCGACTCGCGCAGCATCAGCGCCTGCGGGTCCAGCCAGCGCCCCTCGTACAGCAGCCGGCCGAGCCGCCGGCCCTCGCTGTGGTAGCTGGCGAGCGTGTCCTCGTTGTGGATCGCGTTGACCAACCGCTCGTAGGCCGCGTGCAGCAGCGCCATGCCCGGCGCCTCGTAGATGCCCCGGCTCTTGGCCTCGATGATCCGGTTTTCGATCTGGTCGGACATGCCGATGCCGTGCCGGCCCCCGATCGCGTTGGCCTCCAGCACCAGGTCGACGGCCGTGGCGAACTCCTTGCCGTTGATCGTCACCGGCCGGCCCTGCTCGAAGCCGATCGTGACGTCTTCCGGGGCGATCTCGACGTCCTGGTCCCAGAACCGCACGCCCATGATCGGGTTGACGATCTCGATGCCGGTGTCGAGGTGCTCCAGTGACTTCGCCTCATGGGTGGCGCCCCAGATGTTCGCGTCCGTGGAGTACGCCTTCTCGATGCTGTCGCGGTAGGGCAGGCCGTGGGCGAGCAGCCACTCGGACATCTCGGTGCGGCCGCCGAGCTCGGTGACGAAGTCGGCGTCGAGCCACGGCTTGTAGATCCGCAGCGACGGGTTGGCCAGCAGGCCGTACCGGTAGAACCGCTCGATGTCGTTGCCCTTGAAGGTGGAGCCGTCGCCCCAGATCTGTACGCGGTCCTCCAGCATGGCGCGGACCAGTAGCGTGCCGGTGACCGCCCGCCCGAGCGGTGTGGTGTTGAAGTAGGCGCGGCCGCCGGACCGGACGTGGAACGCGCCGCAGGCGAGGGCCGCGAGGCCCTCTTCCACGAGGGCCGCCCGGCAGTCGACCAGGCGCGCGACCTCCGCGCCGTACGCGGTGGCTCGGCCGGGCACCGACGCGATGTCGGGCTCGTCGTACTGGCCGATGTCAGCGGTGTAGGTGCACGGCACGGCGCCCTTCTCGCGCATCCACGCGACCGCTACAGAGGTGTCGAGGCCGCCGGAGAAGGCGATCCCGACACGTTCACCGACAGGCAGGGAGGTAAGCACCTTGGACACGGTCAGAAGTATATGCGCTCGACCGCATGACGATGCAAGCCACCCCCGGTGTGCCGTGCGCTACGGCCTCCGGATCGCGAGCAGGGCGACGTCGTCGGTCGGCAACTCGGCCGCCACCGCCGAGATCACGGTGGCGCACACGACCTCCGCCGGCCCCGGCTCGACCGCCAGCCGCAGCCGCTCCAGCCCCAGGTCGATGTACTCGCCGCGCCGCTCCACCAGCCCGTCGGTGTAGCAGACCAGCACCGCCCCGGCCGGCAGGTCGACCGTGGTGGAGCGCCGCCGCTCCGGCCGCCCGGTGCCCAGCGGCAGGTCGGTCGGCACCCGCACCATCTGCGCCTCGCGGTCCAGCGGCGCGAGCACCGGCGGCGGGTGCCCGGCGAGGGAGATCACCACCTGCTCCCGATCCGGGCTGATCATGCCGTACAGGACAGTCGCCAGGCTGCCCGCCTCGAAGTGGTGAATCTTGCGGTCCAGCCGGGCGAGGGCGTCCGCCGGGTCGTCGCACTCCAGCGAGTACGCCCGCAGGGCGCTGCGCAGCCGCCCCATCACCACGGCGGACGGCAGGCCGTGGCCGGACACGTCGCCGATGACCACGCCCAGCCAGCCGGACGGCAGGTGGAAGACGTCGTACCAGTCTCCGCCGACGCCGGTGTCGTGGCCGGGCAGGTACCGCGCGGCCAGCTCCAGCCCGGGCACCCCCGGCAGACGGCTGGGCAGCAGGCTGCGCTGCAACGCCAGGGCGGCCATCCGGTCGATCTCGCTCGTGCGGACCTGCGCGGCCAGGGTCGCGCGCTCCGCCACGAGCTGCAGCAGCTGGATGTCGCCCTCGCTGAACTCCCGGGGGGCCAGCGATCCCACGTGCAGCACGCCGACCAGCTCGCCCGCCGCGAGCATCGGCACGCCAAGCAGCGACGACAGGCCCTTTTCCCGCAGCAAAGGATTGGCGATGTCGGCCACCGAGAGGTCCGGAATCACCACCGGCGTCCGGTCGCGCGCCACCCGCCCCGCGAACCCGCGGCCCACCGCTAGCCGGAACCCCTGCTCGACCTCGACCTCGAGGCCCTTCGCGGCGGTCGCGACCAGCTGCTGGGCGTGCGCGTCCAGCAGCAGGACCACCGCGGTATCGACGTCCATCAGATCGCACACCCGATCGAGGAGCACGTCGAGCAGATCCTGCGAGCGCAGCTGCGACAGCGTGGCGTCGGTTATGGCCTCGATACGGCGCAACCGCTCATCGCTACTCGAACCGCGCGATCTGATCACCGCATGAGCCTATCGGGCAGCGCGCAACGCGGGTCACGAGCGGGTCACATCTGCCGAGTACATTCTCGGCCGTGGCGAAGGCGGACAGGAAGCACGGCTCGGTGCACGTCGCGGCGGTGATCGGAGCGATCGCCGGTGCGAGCATCGCCGCAGGCCGGGGTGGGTGGGCGATCCTGGCCGGCGCGCTCGCCGGTGGGGCGCTGCTCGCGGTCGCCGAGGCCGTCGCCCGCTCGCAACAGCACCCGAACGAGTTACCCCCGCTGTGGTCGCGCATCCTGGCAAGCGGCGCGGTCGCGGCGCCGCTGGGCTGGGCGCTGGGCGCGCTGACCGGCGCCGGGCCGCTCGTGGTCGCGCTCGTCGCCGCTACCGCCGCCGGCGCGCTCGGCATCCGCCCGCAGAAGGTGGCGCTCGGGCCGGTCGTCGGCCTCGGCGCTGGGCTGGTGTTCTGGACGGCCTGGCCGTCGGCGCCGGCCGCCGTCGCCGCCGCGGCGGCCGTCGTGGCTTTCCGGTCGCTCGCCGCAGTCCTGTTCCGCGACGCGCAGGTCGAGCTCCTCGCCGAGGCGGTACCGCCGGAGCGGCTCCCCTTCGTCGTACCGCTGGCCGCGCGCACCGCGTATGTCGGCACCGGGTACGTCAAGGAGCTGGCCGAGACGCTCGGCGGCCACTATCAGCCGGACGCGGCCGATGTGGGCATCGTGGCGTCGCTCGACGAGCTGGCCGGGCCCGGCTTCGACCCCGCTGGCGTCGACCCGCTGGTGCGCGAGTTCTACGAGCACACCACGCGGTTCGCCCTCGACATCGTGCCGCACTGGCGGCTGTGGGTGCGCCCCGGCTACCTGCTCTACCGCACGCTCGTGGCGCGCCCGCTGGGCCAGGCCAGCGTGCCCATGAACCAGCGCGAGGCGCAGCGCGGCGTGCGCAGCCGCATCGACACGATCAGCGACGCGCCCGGCGGTGTGGTGAGCGTGCGCGGCTGGATCCGGTCCTTCGTGGACACCGACGAGCCGATCTACGTCGGCATCTACACGACCTACCGGCGCGACGGGCACGGGTACGTCAGCGTGGGCTTTCCGGTGCCGGAGGGCAGCTTCACCGCGACGCTCGCGCCGCGCCCGCGACCGGGCGGCGGCCTGGTGCTGACCAGCCGCAGCGAGCTCGACCAGCCGGGCCACTACCTGACCTATGTGGACGCGGGCAGTGGCGAGCTGACCACCCTCGCGGTGCACGGGTTCGCCGAACACCTCGACGTGTGGGCCGAGGGCGGCGAGCTACGGGCCGAGCACGCGTTCGCGCTGTTCGGCCTGGCGTTCCTGGTCCTGGAGTACCGGATCCGCCGGAAGTAGCAGGCGCTCACCGAGCAGCACCGCCACCGCCGCGGCGACCAGCAGCGCGCCGGCGAGCGCCACGCTGCGGACGCCGGCGGTGTCCACCAGTACCCCGCCCAGCAGCGACCCGCCGGCGATGCCCGCGTTGAACGCGGAGCTGATGCCGGCGCTGGCGATGTCGGTGCTGCCGGGCGCGATCCGGAGCGTCCGGTTCTGGATGGCGGCGGCCATCGCGCTGAACGACACCCCGTAGATCGCGAGGGCGACCACCATCGCCACCGGGACGGCGCCGCCGGCAGCCATGATCGCGAGCGCGGTGGCGATAGCGCCCAACGGCACGGCCACCGCCGCCCACGGGTGGCGGTCGAGGTACCGGCCGACCGCGACCGCGCCGACGGCACCGGACAGGCCGATCACCACCAGCAACGGCCCGAGCGCGGTCGGCTCGAACCCGGTGACGTCGAGCAGGAACGGCGTCACGTACGTGTACGCGGTCAGCGCCCCGGTCACGCCGAGGCCGCAGGCGATCACCAGGATCACGTACCGCCGCCGATCGGGATGGATGCCCCGCGCGGCGCCACCGTCGCTCGGCGCGACCGTCGGCACCAGTGCCGCGACCGCGACACAGGTGGCCAGCCCGGCGGCGGCCATGACCAGGAAGGTGACCCGCCAGCCCGCCTGCTGCCCCAGCCACGTGCCCGCCGGGATTCCCAGCACCGGCGCCAGCGAGGTGCCGATCGCCAGCCGCCCGATCGCCCGGCCGCGCACCTCCGGCGGGAACAGGCCGGTCGCGGTCGCGCCGACCACCGACCAGAACAGCGCCTGGGTCAGCGCGACCAGCAGCCGGGCCACGAGCAGCACCCAGTAGCCGGGCGCCACCGCGGTCAGCACGACACCGGCGACGAACACGCCGAGCGTCACGGTGAGCAGCAGCCGGCGCGGCACCCGCCGGGTGAGGTGGGTCAGCGGCAGCGACACCAGCACCACGACGAACGCGTATCCGGTGACCAGCAACCCGATCTCTGACGGCGAACGGCCCAGGTCGGCGGCCATGACGGTGAGCAGGCCGATCGGCAACACCTCGGTCGTCACGTAGACGAACGTCCCGACCGACAGGGCCGCGAGCGCGCCGTTGGCACGCCGGTTCGAGACCACCATGTCGACTCCAGTCAAACCGCAAACCTGACCCAATGCGTCAGCGCGTCGTGGTGGCCAGGCGCAGGCCCAGGGCGACGAGCACGGTGCCGCTCACCGCTTCGAGCCTGCGCCGGATCCGCGGCCGGCGGAACCACGCTCCGGCCCGGCCCACCGCGGCGGCCAGGGTCAGGTAGAAGGCGGTCTCGACGAGCACCTGCGCGGCGGCCAGCAGCGCGGTGGTCGCCAGCAACGGCCGGTCCGCCGGCACGAACTGCGGATAGAAGGCGACCATGAACACGGCCGCCTTGGGGTTGGCGAGCATGACCACGACACCCTCACCGAACGCCTTCCACCAGCCCTGCCGGCCCATCGGCGGCAGCGCCTCCTCGGCCGGCGCGGGGTTGCGCCACGCCGTACGCCACGCCTTGACGCCCAGGTAGATCAGGAAGGCGGCGCCGGCCACACGCAGCGCGATGAACGCCGCCTCGGACGCGGCCACGATCGCGGCGAGCCCGGCACCCGCGCAGAGCGCCCACATGTAGAGGCCCGCTTCGAGGCCCAACACGGTGGGCACCGCGGCGCGCAGGCCGTGCAGCGCCGCCCGCCGGAAGATCAGGGCCATGGCCGGCCCCGGCGAGGCGGAGATGAGCAGTACCGCCACGACGAACCCGGGCAACAGAGCGACAAGATCCATCAGCCGATCCTGCCGCACCTCGGCCATGGCCTCAACGGGATTGCCCGCGCCTCACCGCCACGCCTGGTGCACGACCCGCCTCTCTCCTGCGCCGCTACACGGTGACGCGGACGTCGTCGACGCCGGCCTCGACGAGGCTGGCCGTGCTCGCGTCGGCCGCCTCGATCAGCACGCGCACCGACTGCCCGGCGCACGCCGCGAGGCTCCACGCGTGATCCTCCTTGATCAGCGCCCTCGGGTCACTCCGGCGCGGCGTCCTCCGGCGCGGCACGGGCCAGTCCGGCGAGCACGTCCAGGGCGCTTTCGAGCGCGTCGTGCGCCGGTGTACCGAGGGCGATCCGTACGGCGTTCGGCGCGTGCCCCGAGCCGACGGCGAACGCGGCCGCGGGCGCGACGGCGATACCCCGGCGGGCGGCGGCGGCCACGAACGTCTCGGCCCGCCACGGGTCCGGCAGCTCCCACCAGCAGTGGTACCCGCACCGGTCACCGTGGACCCTGAACCCGGCGAGCCGCTCGGACACGGTGCGCTGCCGCCGCTCGGCGTCGACCCTCTTGGCCCGCCCGATCTCGGCGGCGGTGCCGTCGGTCAGCCACTGCGTCGCCGCCTCCAGCGCGTACCGCGACGCCGTCCACGCGCCCGATCGCAGCGCCGACGCCACCGCCTGCTCGCTACCGTTCGGCGGCACGACGAACCCCACGCTCAGGCCCGGTGCCAGTCGCTTGGACAGGCTGTCGACAAGGTAGGTGCGCTCGGGCACGAGAGCGGCCAGCGGCAACAGGTCGGGACGGAGGAATCCCCAGATAAAATCCTCGATCACGGGCACACCGGCGGTCCGCACCCGGTCCGCCAGCCGTGCCCGGCGCTCCAGCGACATCGTGGCCCCCGTCGGGCTGTGGACCGTGGGCTGCAGGTAAACGGCGCGCAGCGGCAGCGCGTCGGTCAGCGCGTCCGGATCGAGCCCCGTCTCGTCCATGGCGAGCGGCACGAGCCGGATGCCGAGGCGGGAGGCGATGCCCTTGACGACCGGGTAGGTGAGCCGCTCCACCCCGAGCCGTTCGCCGGGCCGTACGAGGGCGGCCAGTACCGCGGCGATCGCCTGCCGCCCGCTGCCGGCGAAGAGGATCTGGCCAGGGTCGGGCGTCCAGCCACCGCGGGTGAGCAGCGCCGCGACCGCGTCCCGGGCCGCCGCGGTGCCGGCCGCGCCGGCCGCCCGCAGGCCGGCCGCGAGCACGTCCGGGCGCAGCATCCGGGTCAGCCCGGCGGCCAGCATCTCGGCCTGTTCGGGCAGGGTCGGGAAGTTCAACTCCAGGTCGACGCGGGCGCCGCCGGGCTCGGCGAGCGCCGGTTCGGGACCGGGTGTTGCCGCGCGCACGAAGGTACCCCGGCCGACCTCGCCGGTCGCGAGCCCGCGCCGGACAAGTTCGCCGTACACGCGGGACGCCGTGGAGGCGGCGATGCCCCGATGCGCGGCGAACCGGCGCTGCGGCGGCAACCGCTCCCCCGCACGCAGGTGCCCCGCGGCGATGTCCGCCGCGATCTCGTCCGCGATCACCCGGTAATCGTCCATCATTGCTCCGAGATCAATTCTTCTATTGCACCGAGATAGTGCGACCAATAGCATCGAGATGTCAAGGCGGGTGCGGGGGAGGGCTGGCGATGAGCACGGTGACGCTCGGGGACATCACCATCGGGTACGACGACAAGGGCAGCGGTCCGCCGCTGGTACTGATCCACGGCCACCCCTTCGACCGGTCGATGTGGACACCGCAGGTCGAGGCGTTCGCGGCGCGCGGCTGGCGCGTGATCGCTCCCGACCTGCGAGGCTACGGGCAGAGCACAGTGGTGCCCGGCACGACGGCACTGGGCGACTTCGCCCAGGACATCGCCGCGCTGCTCGACCACCTCGGTGTCGACCGCTTCGTGCTCAGCGGCCTGTCGATGGGTGGTCAGATCGCGATGGAGTGCTACCGCCTCTTCGGCGAGCGCATCCACGGTCTCGTGCTCGCCGACACCTTCGCCGCGGCCGAAACCGACGAGGGCAAAGCGTGGCGCAACGCCCTGGCAGACCGGTTGCTGCGCGAGGGCATGGCCCCGTACGCCGACGAGGTACTGTCCAAAATGGTGGCACCGCACAACGTCGCCGCGCAGCCCGCCGTCGCCGCACAGGTGCTCCGGATGATGCGCGGCGCGCCGCCGGCAGGGGCGGCGGCAGCGCTGCGCGGGCGGGCCGAGCGCCCCGACTACCTGCCGCTACTGCCGACGGTCACGGTGCCCACCCTGGTCGTGGTCGGCTCCGACGACGAGTACACGCCGGTCGGGGACGCCGAGATCCTGCACAAGGGCATTCCCGACGCCACCTTGGTGGTGATCGCCGGCGCCGGCCACCTCCCCAACCTCGAACGCCCGGCAGAGTTCAACGAGGCCATGAACCACTTCCTGACCCACCTCTGAGCCGAGATCAGGAGGAGGGCTACGCGGACGCCAGCGGCCAACGGAGGGGTTGACGCAACCGTCCGATTGCCATATGTTCATAGCAACCCGATGGTTGCTATTTGAGGAGACGTCATGGCATTCCCCGACCGCATCGAGCGCACCCTCCAGCTCAACCACGCGCCTGAGCGCGTCTGGCAGGCGCTGACCACCGTCGAGGGCCTCGGCACCTGGTTCGGCCAGAAGGCCGAGGTCGACCTGCGCGTCGGCGGCCAGGCCAAGCTCACCTGGGACAGCGGCGACACGGCCACACTAACCATCGAGCGCGTCGAGCCGCCGCGGGTGTTCGGCTACAGTTGGCCCGTTTACGGCCTTCCCGAAGGCGATCCGCGCCGCACCTACGTGGAGTTCACATTGGAGCCCACCAGCGCAGGCACCACGCTGACGATGGTCGAGACCGGGTTCGGGCAGCTGCCCGACGCCGGCGAGCACAAGCGGGCGCACTCGGCCAACACCGACGGCTGGACCCACGAACTGGGCGAGCTGGTCGCGTACCTCGATGGCCGACTCTGACCCCGAAGCGGTCGCGCAGGAGGTCTTCGCCGCCCTGGCCGATCCGAGCCGGCGAGGCATCCTCGCCGCGCTCGCGGCCGGTGGGCCGGCCACCGCGACAGACCTGGCCGCCCGGCTGCCGATCACCCGGCAGGCCATCGCCAAACACCTCGCCCTGCTGGCCGAGGCGGGGCTGGTGGTGGCCGAGCCGGGCGAACGGCGCCGGGTCCGGTACCGGCTGGACTCCGGGCCCATGAAGGTGGCGCAGCAGTTCCTCGCCGCGCTCGCCCGCGACTGGGACGGCCCGCTCGCCGCCCTGCGCCGCGAGCTGGGCTAGGCCCAGGGCCGGAGCTTCTCGGGGTTCCGCACCGCCCAGATGTGCCTGATCCGGCCATCGGCGACGTCGAACGCCATCACCGTCACGGTGACGCCGTCCTGCTGGACCACCAGGCCGGGCTGGCCGCTGACCGTACGCTCAAGAATCGCCAGGTCGGTCTCCCTGCCGGCCAGATCGGCGAAGTAGCGCGCCACCCGCTCGCCGCCCTCGACCGGGCGCAGCTCGGCGCTGACGAGGCCCCCGCCGTCGCCGATGGCCGTGACGTCGGGATCGAGGAGGCCGATCAGGGCCTCGATGTCCCTGGCCTCCCAGGCCAGCTTGAAGTCCCTGACGACGTCGGCGACCTGGGCGGCCGGGGGCGCTGGCGCTGGCGTCCGCGACGCGCGAATGCGGCCGCGGGCCGACGACGCCAGCTTGCGGCACGCGGCCGGCGTCCGGCCCACGATCTCGGCCACCTCGACGAAGGTGTACCGGAAGACGTCGTGCAGGATGAACGCCACGCGCTCGGCGGGTGTCATGGATTCCAGCACGACGAGAAACGCCATGTTTATCGACTCGTCGAGGGTTACCCGGTCGGCCGGGTCGGCGGTGGCGCGGCTCGACCGACCATCGATCCACTCTGTACGGTCGGGCAGCGGCTCCGGGATCCATTCGCCGACATAGCGCTCCCGCCTCGCCCGCGCCGAACCGAGCAGGTCGAGGCAGACGCGACTGGCGACCGTCGTCAGCCAGCCTCCCGGATTGCCGATGGCGTCCTGCTCCTGCCGCGACATCGCGTACCAGCGCGCGTACGTCTCCTGAACGACGTCCTCGGCGTCGGCCAGTGAGCCGAGGAGCCGGTAAGCGAGATTGATCAGCCGGCGCCGCTCGCTCACTATCGCGCTCAGGCCCGGATCGGGCTGCGTGCTCATCGTGTCGCCTCACACTTCGGTGGACTGTGTCGTCGTACTGACATGGAACCCGTAAACGCCGCGATCATCTACTACAGCGCGACCGGCACCGTGCACGCCCTGGCGCGCGCCGCCGCCGAAGGCGCGGAAAAGGCCGGCGCACACGTACGACTGCGCAAGGTCGCCGAAACGGCCCCACCGCAGGCCATCGACGCCCGGCCGGAGTGGGCCCGACACCTTCGGGACACCGCCGGCGTCGTCGAGGCCGGCCTCGACGACCTGGAGTGGGCAGACGTGGTGCTGTTCGGCACGCCCACCCGTTTCGGCAACCCGGCCAGCCCGCTCCGGGCGTTCATCGAAACCACCGCTGGCCTGTGGTTTCACGGCAAGCTCGCCGACAAGGTGTACTCGGCCTTCACCGCCTCCAACACCGCGCACGGTGGACAGGAATCCACCATCCTCGCGCTGGGAAATACGTTCTATCACTGGGGCGGCATCATCGTGCCGCCCGGATACACCAATCCCGTGCAGTTCCAGATGGGCAATCCATACGGCACCTCCCACGTCGCCGGCGATGGCCCACCCGGCGATGTGGCCCTGGAAGCGGCCCGCTACCAGGCCCGGCGCGCCGTCGACACCGCGGCCGCGCTCAAGGCGGGCCGCGCCGCCTGAGCCGAAGGGGAAGGAGACACCGATGAGCGACCTCCGGGCCATCGCCGACCGCGTCGAGATCGAGGCGCTGCGCGCCGAGTTCAGCGAGGACTGTGCGTGGCGGATGCCTCACATCGACGTCGAGCGCCCCTTGCCAGGGGCGCCGGTCAGGCGGCGGTGGTGGCCTTCCACAGGTAGCCGTCCGGGTCGCTGAAGTAGCCGAAGTACCCGCCCCACTCGGCGGCGGCCGCCTCCCTGACCACCTCGCCGCCGGCGGCCGCCGCGGCCCGCATGACCTCGTCGACCGCGTCCCGGGAGTCGGCGATGAAGTGGAACGAGACGCCGCGGAACCCGGTTCCCTCCGCGGAGACGCCCGCGTCCTGCGCCGCCGCCTCCCAGTCGTACAGCGCCAGGCTCGAGGACCCCTCACCCAGCCGGCACCTGACGAAGCCGGGGTAGTCCTGCTCGACCTCGCAACCCAGGCCGTCTACGTAGAACTTCTTGGCGCGCTCCACGTCCTTGACGCCGAGCATGATGACGTTCGCCTGTAGTGACACCGTTTTCCCCCTTCTGTTACGAGACAGGCTAGGAGCCGAGTATGCCGACCGGCTTCTCCATTCCTGACCGGTTACGCCAGTCGGCGCGTCACCGCGGGCGGTCACAGCGCGTAACGACGCGGGAATCTTGACGCCTACCTGTCCTATTGTTCTACTGTCGTAGGACAATAGGAAGGGACGCCGCGAGTGATCGAGTTCGTGCTGGACGGCCGGTCGAAGGTGAACACGTACGTGCAGCTCGTCCAGCAGGTCAAGCAGGCCCTACGGGTCGGCCTCCTGGTCCCCGGCGACCAGTTGCCGAAGGTGCGAGACGTCGCGCAGTCGCTGGCCATCAACCCGAACACCGTGTTGAAGGCGTACCGGGAGCTGGAACACGAAGGCCTCGCGGAGGGCCGGCCGGGCGTCGGCACGTTCGTCAAGGGGACGCTCGGAAACGCACCCCTGTCGGGCCAGGCCGAGCTTCGCGACGACCTGGTGGCGTGGGTGCACCGCGCCCGCGACGCCGGGCTGACACCAGACGACATCACCGCACTGGTCCAGACCACCATCCGCGCGAGTTATCCGCGGCAAGAGGGGCACGCGTGAACAGAACGAGAGGACCGGGGATGGAGTACGTGCTGGAGACAGACCAGCTCGGCAAGCGGTACGGCAGCAGGTGGGCGGTGCGGGACTGCACGCTGCGCCTGCCCGCCGGCCGGGTCGCCGCGCTGGTCGGGCCGAACGGCGCGGGCAAGAGCACGCTGCTGCACATGGCGGTCGGCCTGCTGCGCCCGGACGCCGGCGCGGTGCGGATCCTCGGCCGCTCCCCGTACGGCGACACGGAGGTGCTGTCCGAAATCGGGTTCGTCGCCCAGGACACCCCGCTGTACCGGGACTTCACCGCCGCCGAGCTGGTCACCATGGGCGGCAAGCTCAACCGCCGGTGGGACGCCGCGCTGGCCCGCACCCGGCTGGCCCAGCTCGGGCTGCCACCGGATCGGCCCGTGGGCAAGCTCTCCGGCGGGCAGCGCGCCCAGGTGGCGCTCGCCCTGGCGCTGGCGAAACGACCCTCGCTGCTGTTGCTCGACGAGCCGGTCGCCAGCCTCGACCCGCTGGCCCGGCGCGAGTTCCTACAGGCGCTGATGGGCAGCGTCGCGGAGACCGGCGCCACCGTGCTGCTCTCCTCGCACATCCTCGCCGACCTGGAGCGCACCTGCGACTACGTCGTGGTGCTCAGCGCCTCCCAGGTGCGGCTGGCCGGCCCGACCGACGAACTCGCCACCAAATACCGGCAGCTCATCGGGGCCCGCCACGACGGTGGCCCGATCGGCGGCGTCGCGGCCGTCGTGCGGGCCAGCCACACCGACCGGCAGTCGACGCTGCTGGTGCGCACCGACGGGCCGATCACCGATCCGACGTGGACGGTGCGGGACGTGAGCCTCGAAGACATCATCCTGGCGTACCTCGCCGACAGCGACACCCGCGCCAGCCACACCGAGTGGGGAGTACCGGCATGATCTGGCTGACCTGGCGGCAGCACCGCAAGCAGGCGCTGTACACGCTCGCCGGCCTGCTGGCCCTGGCCGCGATGATCGTGCCGACCGGCCTGGCGATGCGGGACACGTACGCCGACAAGGGATTGCCGGCGTGTTTCGAGGGGCTGAAAGGCGGCAGCCTCGCACCGGAGGCGAGCATCACCTGCATGCGCGCGCTCGACGCGTTCAACGACCAGTACGCCAGCCTGACCTTCGCGGGCGTGCTGCTACTGGTCCTGCCGCTGCTGGTCGGGCTCTTCTGGGGTGCGCCGCTGGTCGCCCGCGAGACCGAGCAGGGCACTCACCGTCTGGTGTGGACGCAGGGCGTCAGCCGGCGGCACTGGGCGCTCGTCAAGGTCGGTGCGGTGGGCGGGTTTACGCTCGCTGTGGCCACTGTGTACGGTCTCGGCACGACGTGGTGGATGGAGCCGCTGACCCAGACCGGGCTGCTGAGCCGGTTCGAATCCGGGCTCTTCGACATGCAGGGGATCGCGCCTATCGGATACACGCTCTTCGCGGTCGCGCTCGGCGTGTTCGCCGGCACCGTGTGGCACAAGGTGCTGCCCGCGATGGGTGTCGCACTCGCCGGGTTCGCCGGGCTGCGGATCGCCCTGACCCTGCTGGTCCGGCCCCGTTACATGCCCGCGAAGGTGCGCACCTACCCGGTGGAGGGCAGCACTGGCGAGCGGGGCAACCTGACCGGCGACTGGGTGCTCGCCAAGCAGGTGCGCAACCCGGACGGCACCGTCGCGGCGACGAACGCCGAAGTGGCCTGCCCACCGGGCGTCTCGGGCCCGGGCGGCAGCCCGTGCGGCAGCGGCCTCGGCCTCCAGGCCGGCGCCTACAACTGGCAGCAATACCAGCCCGGCGACCGCTTCTGGCTCTTTCAGAGCATCGAGACCGGCATCTTCGTAGCGCTGGCCGTCGTGCTGCTCTATCTCGCGATCCGCCGGGTCCGCCGCATCGCCTAGCCGCCCGTCTCGTTCGCCAACGTGTCGAGGATTTGCTGGCCGAACTTGGCCAGCTTATTCTCGCCCACACCGCTCACCGTGCCCAGAGCGGCGAGGCTCGTCGGCGACTCGGTCGCGATCTGGCGCAGCGTCGCGTCATGGAAGATCACGTACGCCGGCACCCCCTGCTCCTTCGCGGTGGCGGCCCGCCAGGCGCGCAGCCGCTCGAAGACCGGTGCCGCCTCGGGCGGCATCTCCATGGCCGCTGTGCCGCCAGACGCGCGCGGCTTGGCGACCCGCGCGGACGCCGTGCGGGGCGCCTCGCGCCGCAACCGCACCTCGCGCTCCTTGCGCAGCACGGCACCGCTGCCCTCGGTGAGCGCCAGCGTGCCGTACTCCCCCTCGACCGCAAGCAAACCCTGCGCCAGCATCTGGCGCACCACGCCCCGCCACTCGCTCTCGCTCAGCTCCGTGCCGATGCCGAATGTGGACAGTGAGTCGTGGCGGTGCTGCACCACCTTGTCGGACTGCCTGCCCAGCAGGATGTCGATGGACTGCCCGGCGCCGAACTTCTGGCCGCGCTCGCGGGCCAGACGCAGCACAGTGGACAGTAGCTTCTGCGCGGCGACCGTGCCGTCCCACGACTCCGGCGGCGCGAGGCAGGTGTCGCAGTTGCCGCAGGCGGCGCTCTGCTCGCCGAAGTACGCGAGGATCTGCGTGCGGCGACACTCGACCGTCTCGCACAGCGCCAGCATCGCGTCGAGGTGCGCGGCGAGCACCCGGCGGCGCGACAGGTCGCCGTCTGAGCTGTCGATCATCTTGCGCTGCTGCACGACGTCCTGCAGCCCGTACGCCAGCCAGGCGGTCGACGGCAGCCCGTCGCGCCCGGCGCGCCCGGTCTCCTGGTAGTAGCCCTCGACCGAGCGGGGCAGGTCGAGGTGCGCGACGAACCGCACGTCGGGCTTGTCGATGCCCATGCCGAACGCGATCGTGGCCACCATGACGAGGCCGTCCTCGCGCAGGAAGCGGGACTGGTGCGCGGTGCGGGTCGCCGCGTCGAGCCCGGCGTGGTACGGCAGCGCGGTGATCCCGTTCTGCGTCAGGAACTCGGCGGTCTTCTCCACCGACGCGCGCGACAGGCAGTAGACGATGCCTGCGTCGCCGGCGTGCTCGGTGCGCAGCAGGGTCAGCAGCTGCCGGCGCGGCTCGTTCTTCGGCACGATCCGGTACTGGATGTTGGGCCGGTCGAAGCTCGACACGAAGTGCCGGGCCTCGTCGAGCTGCAACCGGGTCGCGATCTCGGTGCGGGTGGCGCTGGTCGCGGTGGCGGTCAGTGCGATCCGGGGCACCTTCGGCCACCGCTCGTGCAGCATCGACAGCGCCAGGTAGTCGGGACGGAAGTCGTGCCCCCACTGCGCCACGCAGTGCGCCTCGTCGATCGCGAAGAGCGATATCCGGCCGCGGTCGAGCAGAGCTCTGGTCGATTGCGAGCCGAGCGCCTCGGGCGCCAGGTACAGCAGATCCAGCTCGCCGGCCACGAACTCGGCCTCGACCAGCCGGCGCTCGGAGAAGTCGAGCGTCGAGTTGAGGAAGCCGGCGCGCACCCCGAGCGCCCGCAGCGCGTCGACCTGGTCCTGCATGAGCGCGATCAGCGGCGAGATGACCACGCCGACGCCCTCGCGCACCAGCGCGGGAATCTGGTAGCACAGCGACTTGCCGCCGCCGGTCGGCATCAGCACGAGGGCGTCGCCGCCCCCGGCGACATGCTCGATGATCTCCTGCTGCTCGCCCCGGAAGGCGTCGTAGCCGAAGACCCGCCGCAGTGTCTCCGCCGCGTCGCGGTTGACGTCGAGATCGGTAGGCGCCACCCGGCGATAATACGAGCCGCCCGGGCGCGGCCGGGGCCGCACCACGGACGGGTAGCGTGAGTCGGCATGTCGTTCTTGACGCGCCTCCGGCGCCCGGCCGCGCCCCCGGATGCGGACGGTGCCGGCCCGGATGACGGCGCCGGCCCGGATGACGGCGCCGGCCCGGATCAGGAGGGCCCGGATCAGGAGGGCCCGGATCAGGAGGGCCCGGCCGCCGCCGAGGGCGAGCGGCCGCGATGGCGCACGGTGGTCGCGTGGGTTTTGACGGTACTGTCAGCCGCCGCCGTCCTGGCCGCGCTGGTACTGCCGAACAAGCTCGACCTGCTGACCGTCCGCGAGTTCCTCTACATCCCGGTGGAGGCCCTCGCGGGCGCGGTCCTGCTGCTGCTCCTGCCGCCGAGGGGGCGCCGGATCTTCGCGCTGGTCGTCGGCCCGCTGCTCGGTGCGCTGGTGATCGTCAAGCTCCTCGACATGGGTTTCTTCTCGATCCTCGACCGCCCGTTCGACCTGGTGCTCGACTGGGTGCTCTTCGACGACGCGCTGACGGTGCTGAAGGGCTCGGTCGGCGAGGGCGGCGTGGTCGCCACCGTGGTCGGGGCGATCCTGCTGGCGATCGCGGTGCTCGTGCTCGCCACACTCTCGGTGATCCGGCTGACCAGTGTCGTGCCGCGCAGTCGGGGCGCGGTGGCGTGGATCGCCTGCGCGATCCTCGGCGCGCTGCTGGTCACCAACGCGCCGATCGCCACGCAGCGCAGCGCGATCCTCGTGTACGAGCGGGCCGGGATGGTGCGCGACGGCCTGCGCGATCGGCAGCTGTTCGCTGAGGAGGCGAAGGTCGACGCGTTCCGCGACACGCCCGATGACCAGTTGCTGACCGCGCTGCGCGGCAAGGACGTGGTGCTGGCGTTCGTGGAAAGCTACGGTCGGGACGCGGTCGAAGACCCGGAGTTCTCCGGGCAGGTCGGTGCGGTGCTCGACACGGGGTACGGGCGGCTGCGCACCGCCGGGTACGGCGCGCGGAGCGGCTACCTCACGTCGTCGACCTCGGGCGGCGGGAGCTGGCTGGCGCACGCGACGTTCCTGTCCGGGCTGTGGGTCGACAACCAGCAGCGCTTCCGCACGGTCACGTCGAGCGACCGGCTGACACTGGTCAGTGCGTTCCGGCGCGCCGGCTGGCGCACGGTCGGTGTGATGCCGGGAATTACCCGCGCCTGGCCCGAGGGCGACTTCTACGGGTACGACCAGGTCTACGACCTGCCCAACCTCGGCTATCGGGGCCCCGGCTTCGGCTGGGCGACCATGGCCGACCAGTACACGATGGTGGCGTACGAGCGCTTCGAGCACGCCAAGACCGACCGCGGCCCGGTCTTCGCCACGATCCCGCTGGTGTCCAGCCACAGCCCGTGGGCGCCGCTGCCCCGCTTCATCGACTGGAACCAGGTCGGCGACGGGTCGATCTACCACGAGATCCGCAAGGAGGGGCTGAACGCCGAGGAGGTGTGGCGGGACCAGACCCGGGTGCGCACCGAGTACCGCCGCTCGATCGAGTACACGCTCACCGTCCTGACGTCGTACATCGAGACGTACGGCGACGACGACCTCGTCGTCATCTTCCTCGGCGACCACCAGCCGTCGCCGCTGGTCGCCGGCGACGATGCCGGCCACGACGTGCCGATCTCGATCGTGGCCCGCGACCCGGCGGTGCTGGAGCGGATCGCGGGCTGGGGCTGGCAGGACGGCCTGCGCCCCGGCCCGCAGTCGCCGGTCTGGCCGATGAGCACGTTCCGCGACCGCTTCCTGACCGCGTACGGCTCCTGAATCAGCCCCCTCCCGCCGATCAAGGACGAACGCACGTGCTTCGATCTCCGATCCACGTGCGTTCGCCCTTGGTCAACGCGATCGCCCTTGATCGGCGGCGCCTCAGCCACGCGACCGGTCGGGACGGATCAGCACCTCGGAACCGATAGGGGTGAACCCCACGGCGAGGAACGCGCGCAAGGATCGGGCGTTGCCCGGGGAGACCGCCGCGAACACCGGCTCACCCTCGGGCACCAGGGTCAGCGCGTCGGCGATCAGCGAACGCCCGCGCCCGCGGCCGCCGTCGTCTGGCCGGTGCAGTTCGAGGCTGAGCTCGGTGCGCCCGGCGAGCCCCTCGGCGAGGGTGACGAGCCCGCGACCGTCGCCGAACACCCGGACTCGCGCGCGCAACTCCATGGCGTGCCGCACCCGGGGGTGGTCGCCGGCGTCGTCGAGCGGGCGCAGCCGCGGCTCGCCGCCGGTGCCGCCACGCGTGAGGGTGGCGTCGACGACGTCGATCCATCCACGGGGACCTGCGAGCCAGCGCAGGAAGTCGGGGGCAAGGGATCCACCGAAACCGTCCGGCTGCTGGGCGTGGACGTCCCCGGCGGGCAGGGCGGTGGCGACGACCGCGTGGCCGGTGAAGGCGACCGAGCACTCCAGGCCGCCGGGCAGAGCCGGCACGACGGTGACGCCCCCGTCGGCGGGCGGGAAGCGACCCTCGGCCCCGTCGAGCAGGTAGCCCAGCAATGGATGCGGCGGGCCGGCTGCCATCAGGTGGTGCCGCGGACCAGGAGCGTCGGGGGCAGGATGGCGGGCGGGGGCACGTCTCCGGCGAGCAGCGCCTGGATCTGCTCCACGGCCAGCTCGCCGAGGCGGCGCTTGTCGATATGGACGGTGCTCAGTGGAGGGTCGAGCAGCTCGCCAAGGCTCAGGCCATCGAATCCGACGATCGCGCAGTCTTCCGGTACCCGGAGGCCTCGCTGGCGCGCCTCGCGCATGGCACCGATCGCGACCAGGTCATTGAACGCGAACGTCGCGGTCATGTCGGGGTGCGCCGCGCGCAGCGCGGCGAACGTCTCCGCCCCACCCTCCATCGACTGAGCGCCGGACGCGACCCAGTCCTCGCCGACCGGCAGCCCGTGCTCGGCGGCAGCGGCGAGGAACGTGTCCCGACGCACCAGCGGGTCACACACCGACGGGCAGTCGATCATGCCGATCCGCCGGTGGCCGCGCTCGACCAGGTGCGCCACGGCGGCGCGCACGCCGGCCGCGAGATCGACGCGCACGGTGCCGTGCGCGGACGGCTCCGGGCCGCGGTCCACGACCACGAGCGGCAGGCCTTCCGCGTACGGTGCGAGCTCCGCGTCCGTGTGGCTGAGGTACCCGGCGACGGCGTCGACCTGCCGGCCGAGCGAGCGCACGAGCGGCAACTCGCGGCGGCGGTCGCTTTCGGTGCTGGCGACCACGACCTGCCAGTCCTGCGCGTCGGCGGCCTGGATGACGCCGGCGATGAACTCGGGAAAGTACGGATTCACGACGTCGGGCACGATCAGCCCGACCGTGACGAGCCCCGGCCTGACCAGCCCGCGGGCGTACCGGCTGGGCCGGTATTGCAGCTCACGCGCGGTCTCGAGGATCCGGCGCCGCGTCTCCGGGTCGATCTCGCCCTTGTCGTTGATGGCCCGCGACACCGTCTGGTGGGACACGCCGGCGGCCCGAGCCACGTCCCGCAGGGTGGCCCGGCGAGGCGAGGTGTCCTGCCGCTTGTCCACGATGCCCCCGATCGTAATCCGATCTTGACGACGGTCTCGACGCGGGTCAGACTACCGTGAACGTTCACGTGACCGTTAACGGAGACTCTTGTGAAGCTGTTTGGCGTGGTCAGCGCCTGCGCGGCGTTCGTGCTCATCGGCGCGCTCCAGGCGCTGTACGGGCCCGCCGTGTCCGCGTTCCGCGCCGACTTCGGCATCTCCGTGCCGGTCGCGGGCCTGGCGCTGAGCGCGCACTTCGTCGGGGGCATCGCCGGGGTGCTCTGGTACGCGCGGTCGCCGCTGACCGGTACCCGGAAGCTCGCCGCCTCGCTGGTCGCGATGGCCGCGGGCGCGGCGGGCGTCGCGGTGGCACCCACCTGGCCGCTCGTGCTGGCGGCGGCGCTCGTCGCCGGCGTCGGCTTCGGCGGCATCGACTACGGGTGCAACGACATGTTCGCGCGGGCGTTCCGGCGGCGCGG
This sequence comes from Micromonospora sp. CPCC 206061, assembly GCF_036906915.1. Taxonomy (NCBI): domain Bacteria; kingdom Bacillati; phylum Actinomycetota; class Actinomycetes; order Micromonosporales; family Micromonosporaceae; genus Micromonospora; species Micromonospora sp. CPCC 206061. Next base: position 6,606 of record NZ_JBAKHX010000055.1, on the reverse strand, counting down.
GTCAGCGATGCTGAACGTACTCAACGCGCATTTCGGAATCGGCGCGATCGCTGGTCCATTGCTCGTCGGATTGCTCGGACCGCACCGGTACCCGGCGGTCTTCCTCGGCTTCGCGGCGCTGTCGTTGCTGCTCCTGCCCGGGCTGCGCGGTTCCGCGCAGGTGCCCGCCGACCCGGCCGAACCGGCGGTCACCCCCGCGCGCATCCGCCGTCGCGGCCTGCTGGCCGCGTTCATCGTGCTCTACGTGATGAACGTCGGCGTCGAGGCCGGGGTCGGCGGATGGGAGCCCACGCACCTCGAGGCCATCGGCCACAGCGCCTCGGACGCCGCGACGGCCACCTCGGTGTACTGGCTGATGATGACCCTCGGGCGGTTCCTGGTGGTGCCCCTGACCCTGCGCGTGTCCGACCGCGCCATTGTCATCGGCAGTTGCGTCGGGATCGCGGTGTGCCTGGCTCTCGCGGCCGTACCGGGGCTGGCGATCGTCGCGTACGCGGGCGTCGGCCTGTTCATCGCACCGGTCTTCCCCACCGGGCTGCCCTGGCTGCACCGCGCCGTGCCGGGCGCCAGCCGGGCCGGCGCGTACGTCTTCGCGGCCTCGATGCTGGGCGGCGTCGCGTTTCCACCGCTGCTCGGCGCCGGCATCGAGCAGGCGGGCGCCGGCTCGGTGCCGGTGCTCATCTTCGTCGTCAACGCGCTGTGCCTCGTGGCGATCTGGCGCATCGTCCGGACCGAGTCGACTCGACCCAGCACGCATACACAGCGGGTATAGCCTCTCGACACTCCCCCGATGGGCGTCCACCTCCGGAAAACCCGGTGCGTCGCGCGGGCATGATCCCGTACCGTTCGGCCTGGAGATGCCAAGCGGCGCACCGGCATCGCCGGCCCGCGTCCCGCGCGTCGGGCTCTCCAACCATTTCAGGTATGGCCGACAAGGCTGAGGTTCGATTCCTCGCAGAGCGGCTCCGCGCAATCCTGCCCTCGGGCGGCGGCGGTGCGGCCATGCGGGCTCGCGACCACGGTCGCGGACGCCCCCGCCGACCCGCCGCGGTGCGCGCGGAGCCGCTCCCCGGTCCACAATGGAGGTGAATGACATGGCGAAGACGACAATCATGGAGTGGCAGCGCGGCCTGCTGTTCACCGACGGCCGGTTCACGCGCGAGCTGCCGCCGGGCCGTCACCGGTACCGCCGGCGCCGCACCCACCTGCACGTGGTCGATGTACGCCCGCGCACCATCGTGGTGTCCGGTCAGGAGCTGCTTACCGCCGACAGTGTTACGCTGCGGGTGTCCACTGTGGCTACCTGGCGGATCAGTCAGCCGCTGGCGTTCCTCACGGGATCCGCCGACACCGGCCAGGAGCTGTACACGGCGGTGCAGCTCGCGATCCGCGACGCCGTCGCCGCGCTCACCTTCGACGAGGTGCTCGCCGACCGTGGCCGGCTCTCCACCGGCCTCGCCGAGGCGGCCGCACCGCGAGTCGCCGAGCACGGCATCGAGCTGCTCTCCGCCACCGTCAAGGACCTCATGCTCCCCGGCGAGCTGCGCCGGGCCGCGACCGAGACCCTGCTCGCCCGCGAAAGCGGCAAGGCCGATCTGGAGCGCGCCCGCGCCGAGGCGGCGGCACTGCGCACCCTCGCCAACGCCGCGCGGCTGCTCGAGGAGCACCCGGCCCTGCTGCACCTGCGCACCATCCAGGCGGCCACGACGCCGGGCGCGACGGTCGTGCTCACCCCCGACCCGTCCCACCGCTAGCCCTCGCCGGGCTCCCCCGCCGGGCTCCCCCCGCCGGCTCTGCCCGCCGATCAAGGGCAAATGCACGTGGTTTGATCTCTTTTCCGCGTGTGTTTGCCCTTGATCGATGCGATCGCCCTTGATCGAGCGGCTGGATCCGCGGAGCGGATCGTCTAGGGCGTGCGGGGACTGCTCTTTGACGCCGACGGGGTGTTTGATCATCGCGCACGCGATGCAACCCGGGTCACAGCCGCGCGACGGACAGAGCCAGGCACGCGGCGGCCAGGGCGAGGAAGCCGGCCGGGAAGGCGATTTTGGCGTACGCGCCGACCCGGACGTGCGCACCGACGGCCCCGACGAAGAACAGGACGAGTCCGGCGGCGGCCGCGATGCCGATCGGCTCCACGCCGGACAGGCCGAGCAGCAGCCCGGCGCCGCCGGCGAGCTTGAGCGCGCCCAGCATCGGCAGCCAGGACGCCGGTACGCCCACGTCGGCCGCGTTGGCGAGGACGAACCTGGCTCGGAGGAAGTCGACGACGGCGGCCCACACGTTGACCGCCATCGTCGCCACGGTCACGACGACATACGCCACAGTCACGCATGGGAGCCTGCCGAGCCGCGGAAAAGGCGTCCAATACCTGTATCGATAACCTGACGGCATGGACGTGGACACGAGGCTGCTGCGCTACTTCCTGGCCGTTGCCTAGGAGGGCAACCTGACCCGCGGCGGGGCGGCTGTTCGTGTCGGAGCCGGCGTTGACCAAGCAGGTCAAGCAGCTCGAGGCGCAGCTGGGCGTCCAGCTCTTCACGCGGTCGCGGGCCGGCATGGCGCTCACCGAGCCCGGTCAGGTCCTGGCGCGGCGGGTACCGTCGCTGCTCGCCGAGTGGGACGAGGCCTCGCGCGAGACCAAGGGCACGGCGAGCCGGATCGCGCGGGTGTTGTGCGTCGGCTTCATCGCCAGCGCGGCCAACGAGTCCACTGTAGACATCCTCGGTGTGTTCGCCCGCCGGCGGCCCGGGTGGCGGGTCGATATGCGGCAGGCGGCCTGGTCGAACCCGACGGCGGGCCTCGCCGACGGGGACGTGGACGTGGCGCTGCTCCGCCTGCCCTTTCCCGGTGAGGACGCGCTGCGGGTGGAGGTGCTGTTCACCGAGCCGCGCTGGATCGCGCTGCCCGCCGCGCACCCGCTCGCCGAGCGGGCGGAGATCCCGTTCCGGGAGCTGTGGGACGAGCCGTTCGTGGCCGCGCCCGCGGAGACCGGCGAGTGGCGCGACTACTGGCTGGCCGCCGGTGAACGCGACGGGCGCCCGATCCGCATCGGTGCGGTCACGGAGCAACCCGACGAATGGCTCGGTGCGATCGCGAGCGGGTACGGCATCGCCCTCACACCGGCGTCGGCGGCGCGCTTCTACGCCCGACCCGGCGTGACGTACCGGCCGGTCACCGACATTGACCCGACCCGCGTGGGTGTCGGGTGGGCGCCCGCGGCTGATGCCGACCCGGTCGTCCAGGATTTCGTCCGCTCCTGCCTGGACACCCATCCCTGACGCTGACGGCATCGCGGTATCAGGCGTGGGCGCGTGGGTCGAGGCCGCGGTCTCCCCGATATCGCGGCCTACGTTGGCGGGCACGGCACGGATGTGTGGCCCGGCGCGGTGCCCGCTCCCCCTCTGAGCGCCGCCGCTCAAGGAACATCGCGTCGATCAAGGGCAAAAGCACGTGGAAAAGAGATCAAACCACGTGCGTTTGCCCTTGATCGGGCGGAGAGAGCGCACGGCGGAGAGAGCGCACGGCGCGCAGCGCGAGCGCCTCTCGCCGGACGCGCGGCGCGGGAGAGCGCGGCGCGGGAGAGCGCGGCGCGGGAGAGCGCGGCGCGGGGGCAGCCGGGGGGCGGGGCGGGGCTATGGGGTCAGGCGGGTGGCGGCGTGGATAGCGTTGCGGAAGAGCATGGCCACGGTGGTGGGGCCCACGCCTCCGACCCTCGGTGTGATCGCGCCAGCAACCTCGGCGCATGCCTCGTCGACATCGGGGAGCAACCGACGCCCCGCGTACCGGACACCGGCGCCGATCACTACACTGCCCGGCCTGACATGCTCCGGCTGGATGATGCCGGGCACGCCGGCGGCGGCGACGAGGATGTCGGCGCGGCGGGTGTAGCGCGGCCAGTCCGGCACGCCGGTGTGCACGACGGTGACGGCGGCGTTGGCGGTGGGGCGCTTCTGTGACAGCAGCATCGCGAGCGGCCGGCCCAGGGTGGCCCCGCGGCCGAGGATCACGACCTCACGGCCGGCGACGGGGATCTCGTAGTGCGCCAGGAGCGCCTCGATGCCGGCGGGCGTACACGGCAGCGGGCCGGGCACGCCGACGGCGAGGCGCCCCATGTTGAGCGGGTGCATGCCGTCGACATCTTTGTCCGGGTCGATGGTCTGCAGCGCCGCGTCGTAGTCCAGGTGCCCCGGGATCGGGTACTGGACGAGGATCCCGTGCACGGCCGGGTCGGCGTTGAACCGGGCGATCACCCGGTGCAGCTCGTCCTGGGTGGTCGTGGCGGCCAGGTGCTCGTGCGGTGACGCGAACCCGAGATCGGCGGCCTGGCGCTGCTTGATCCGGATGTACCCGGCACTGGCGTCGTCGTCACCCACAAGGATGGTTGCGAGGCTCGGCGTGACGCCCCGCTCGCGCAGGCGGGCGGCCGCGGCGGCGGTCTCGGCCAGGACCGCTTCGGCAACGGGCGCGCCGGGCAGCAGCCGCGCGCCGGCCGACGTGGTGGTGTCAGCGGGCTCGATCATCGTGGTGATGGTATCTGGCGCCCTCTGACCGGCTCTACATCTCGACAGGAGTCCCACGAGAGGGGCGGGCCGATGGTGCGGCAGCTCAACCTCAACCTCGCCGAAGACGGTGCGAGCGCCGAACGGCTGGACACCCTGACCGGATACCTCCGGCAGGAGCTTCTGGAGCTGGACGTCGACGACGTACGGCGGGCAACGGGTGGCGCGGCGCCGCCGGGTACCCGCGCGGTCGACATCGTGGCCCTCGGCGGCCTGGTCGTGACGCTCGGCCGCACGGCCGCGGGCCTGAAAGACGTCGTAACCGCGGTGCGCCGTTGGCTGTCGCGCGGTGATGGGGTACGCCGCACCGTGAAGATCGAGATCGACGGCGACATGCTGGAGCTCTCCGAGGTGTCGGCGGCCGAGCAGGACCGCCTGATCACACTGTTCGTCAGCCGGCACGCTCACGACGAGGTCGACCCGTGACCGGGCTGGCCCGCCCTCTACGACAGGTCCGGCTCGGCGCGTCCGGCGCCGCGCGGCGACCCCGACCCGTCGCCGCTCGTGCGGGTCATGCGCTCTTTGAGCCTCGCTGTAACCGACCCTCCGCTCGGTCGCTCCGCGACGGCGGTTCCGGCGCTCCAAGCCGCCCCGCAGCCGCCACCAACCGGAGGGAGCGCAGCGACCGGCTGCGGGAGGCGCGCCCTCACAGCCCCCTCGACTCCAGGCCGACTGCGGGAGGCGGCGCATGACCGGCCAGCGCAAGGCGTTGATCATCGCCAACGACCAGTACGAGAACGACGGGCTCCAGCACCTGCTCTCGCCGGCCGCGGACGCCGAGGCGCTGGGACGGGTGCTCGGCGACGCCGAGGTCGGCGGGTTCGACGTGCGGGTGGTGCACAACGAGCCGGCCCACGTCATGGGCGGCCACGTCGAAGACCTGTTCTCGGAGGCCAAGCCGGATGACGTGCTCCTGGTGCACTTCTCCGGCCACGGCCTCAAGAGCGAGTCCGGCGAGCTGTACTTCGCCGCCCGCAACACCCGTCCCAACCGGCTCGGCTCGACCGCCCTGTCGGCGGACTTCGTCCAGCGCTGCATGCGCGCCAGCCGGTCGCGCAGCATCGTGCTGCTGCTCGACTGCTGCTACGGCGGGGCTTTCGGGCAAGGCGTCGCGGTCCGCGCCGCGGGCGACGTCAACGTGCTCGACAGCTTCCCGGGCGGCAGGGGCGGCGGGCGCGGGCGTGCGGTCATCAGCGCGTCCAGCGCCATGGAGTACGCCTTCGAGGGCGACCGCCTCGCCGACGAGCACGGTCGCGCCCCGTCCGTGTTCACCACCGCGCTCGTCGAAGGGCTGTCGAGCGGCGACGCCGACCGCGACGAGGACGGCTGGGTGTCGCTCAACGAGCTGTACGAGTACGTCTTCGATCGGGTCCGCGAGCGTAACCCTCACCAGACGCCCAGCCGCGACGTGGAAATGCAGGGCGAGCTCTACCTGGCGCGAAGCCGGCGGCGCCGGATCCGGCCGCAGCCCGTCCCGCCCGACCTGCGCGCGGCCATGACGGACGCGAACATGTTCAGCCGCCTGGGCGCGGTCACCGAGCTGCGCGCCCGGCTGGTCAGCGACAACCTGCCCGTCGCCATGGGCGCCTTCGAGGCGCTGCGGGAGATCGCGGGCAGCGACATCCAGTACGTGGCCGAGGCGGCCATGGCAGCCCTGCGGGAGGCGGCGATCCGGCCGGCCGAGGCCGAGCTGCACTTCGGCACCGTGACCGCCGGCACCGAGCCGGCCGCCCGGGTGCTGCCGCTGCTCGGCCCGCCCCTGGCGCGCGCCTGCACGTACCAGGTGTCGGAGAGCTGGATCACCGTCACCGAGACGGCGGCCGGCCCGTCCGTGTCGGTGCGGGCCCGCCACGCCGGTGCGCACCGGGGCACCATCACCCTCAAGGGGCTGACCGGCGAAGTGAGGGTACCGGTCGAGGTGGAGGTGCGGGCGGCGGCGCCGGTGGTAGCGGTCGTTCCGGCGCCGGCCCCACCGCCGGCCCGGCCCGAGCCGGCTTCGCGGGCGGCCACCGCCGTGCCGCCGCAGGCGATGCCGACGGCGGCC
>NZ_JBAKHX010000054.1:0-54706 GCF_036906915.1 Micromonospora sp. CPCC 206061 | reverse complement strand
ACCGGCTGACCACCGACCGCCGTCGACCAAACGCATCGACCGAGTTACGAGACAGCCCTTAGCGAGCAACTCTCGCCGAGCGGCGAGGAAGTCGAGATAGTTGTCGACCTTCCACAGTTCGTGGTCCATCGGGATCCACTGGCTCTCCAACGCGCCGGGATGCTTTTCCTGCACGTCGGCGAAGTAGTCCTCAGGCGCGCGTTTGCCGATCGACAGGTTGGTCTGCTGCGTGAGGAAGCAAAAGTTGGCGACCGCGTTGACCTCGGCCCGGTGGTAGCCGGTCTTGTAGAGCAACGCCTTGGGGAAGATGTGGTGCACCTGGAGCGAGGTGAGGGTGTCCGAGGATCTCGCTTTTCAGTGGTAGGCCGGTGCCGAAGTCGCGGGCGTCGAGCACGCGGGTCAGCAGGTACAGCAGCGGGTAGAACCGGGAGCCTTTGCCGAAGCCTTCGAAGTCTTGGCCGTCGATGGTGAGTTTGCCACCGCGCCACCGGGTGAGGCTAGCGATCAAGCCGTCGATGCCGTCCCGGTTGAGCGCGTCGTAGTCCTGGGTCAGCATGGTCTCCGTGGAGCCGGCGAATCGGCCGCGGAGGGCGGACTGCACGTACCAGAACAGCATCCGGTCGCGCTGTGCGCCATCGGCGAAGCCGCCGCCGTAGCAGCTGATGAGGCTGCTTTCGGCGTTGTAGCCGAACTCGGCGACGCCGCTTGGTCCGGTCGAGCGGGTTAGCAGACAACGGTCGTTCCAGATTTAGTCGGTGACGTGCGGGCCGCCGACCCGGGTAGCGAACGGACTTGCGGAAGTGCAAGTTTGATTATTGTGCGGGCGGATCGAGGCGGTGTGGGTTCGAATCCCCCTACGGACCAGGCGACGGCGCCTGCCGGCTCCGGAATTTTGGAGACTTTCGGCTGGTCACGCTACAGATGCGGGCCGGCGTGGAGGTTCGCCTTCAAGGCGGGTCCCGTACAACATGGGAACGCGGCACGTCCAGCGACGACGCTGCGTTCGTCGTCGTAGACGCCGCTTGGGCGCTACCGGCGAGGGGTAGTAAGACCGGCGATGTGTCTCGTGGGGGAGTGAGCTGCAGACGCCTCGCGATAGGCGGCCACTCGAACCCGGTGGACCTTGCTGGGATCGAACCCGGTGGACCTGGCGGCGTTGACTTCGCAACCGAAGATCGCCGCGCGCGACGCCGCGCCAAGCTTGCCATCCTCGCCAAGCTCCACTTCCGGCACCGTGCGGTCAACGCCTTTAATTGGAACTGGGCGCACCAGGCGGCCGCAGCCTCGGACTTCAAGGCTGCACGCCGGGTCGTTGCGGACTTCATAACCTCCCGGCGCACTGCCGAACACGCAGCCGCTGAGGAGCAGGAACGGTTACACCGCTACGCCGGGTCGGATGGCGTTGACAACGATGGCCGCCGTCTCGACCGACGGGAGTTCAAGGAGACGATGCACGCACTCAACTGGTTGGCACGTGCCAGATGGGGTGGTATCGGAACCACGGCAAGCGGTACCAGGCGGATCTACTGGAGAAGTTCGGCAACGACTTCACCGATCAGGGTTGCCAGCGGAGCCGGGTATCACGATAAGGGTGTCTAAGAACGGCCAATCCTGGTACGCCTGGCGGCGCACCGTGAGCGGGTGGTGCTTCGCCATCGGGGCGGCCGGGCCGCCGCCGGATCAGTGGCAGCACGACGGCCCGGAACCGCCCCAGGGATTGCCAGGCAAAGACAAGTCATGGGGTAACGACTCTTCCTCCACGGAAGCGAGCCGCAATTGGAAGCTTTAGCTACGGCAGCGCTACTTTTGCTTTCGTCGCCGTTGCGTTCTCTTGTCGTATGGCGGCTCGTTGTACCGTTCCAGCATTGGAAAACCAGCCGCTGTCACCTTGAACACTGCCTCATCAGGCGGTATTTCAGGCAGAACATCGTGATTTGGGTGCAGGTATATGTACTGGTAGGCATTGTGCGCCAACATCTGGTTGGCGGTAACTGCCGTTTCAATAGATGCCGGGAACTTGGGTGGCAGCGGTTGGACATCCAAACACAGGATAAGGAGAAGCCTAGGGCTGAGCGGAAACCAGATCTCTTCCGCATTCAGAAACCCGATTCCCCTCAAGGGGTTAGGACGGCTGGTATAGCGAACCACGGGTTCGTCACAAGTGAGCAATAGCGGGCCGGAAAATTCCGCCAGATACCAGTGGCGACGCATGAGCATCTTGTAAATTCTAAAGGAAGCCTCGCCCATTATCCTGAGATGATCGTTCGGATCGGGCACGAACCTATATTCATCGAGGTTCTGAACGAATTCGGCCGCCTCCCGTACGCGATCCTCCGTTGGCTCCTCACCCTGCTGGCGCATGCGTTGAACTATTTGCGTTTCGTCGATACCTGACAGTTGCAGTCGCGTCAACAAATCGGCTTGCAGCTCAATCGACTTCCTCGTCCTTTTGCCGCGCACCGCCTGAAACGCAAGCAGCGTTGCAAGGGCATGCTTATCATCTGGTGGGGGCGGGAAAATGCCGAAGGTAGGATGGACGATGTTCGAAATTGCGGAGCTTGCCCGGCCCTCGATATGGGACAGAAGTTGCTCTAGGTAACCCGAGAACCCGCCCTTCAGGTCAATGAAGGTGTAAAAGTCCTTCTCAGCGCCCGCTTCCTTAATGTTGACACGGCGTCTGTCACCGCCCGGCTTCTCCACTACCTCGATCTGGCGGGCCGTATTGGCCCACCGCTCAAGGTAGAAGCGAGGAACGATGTGGTGACGACTCCCGACGCCTACATTCGGGTCTCCGGGAAACGGCCACTCTTCCGCTCGGCCCTCTTCGTCATTGCCTGCCATGCGTACCGCCCAATAACGTCCAGTAACCCACCGCGTTCGGCGTGCCTACGGTAGACAGGCCGGACAACACCCGCAACCAAGAAACGTTCGCCGTGTCTGGATGCAAGGATCGAGTCAGGGGCACGGATGCCGCCGAGAGACGCGGCAGCATCCCCGCCTGTTCTTCTAGGCCAGTGCCTTGATCCGTTCCTCTATCAGCTCAGCCGATTCGTTCTGCTCCAGGGCTGCATCGGCAAGCTGGTGATAAGCATCCGCGAAGCGGTCGGCCTGCGGTGCCTCGACGTAGTGCTGTCCACCCAGCCCATCCTCGTACCCGACCGGCGGGTACGGGTGCGGCATCTCGAACAGCCAGAACCGACCGCTGAGGCCGGGGTGGATCGCAACCTCGCTTGGCAGCACGCGGATGACCGCCCTGTCGCCCTGCTGGAGGTCACGCAAGTTGACAAGCTGCGCGCGTAACGTTTCTACGCCGCCAACCGTCCGGTGGAGCGCCCATTCGTCAACGACGGCCTCGATTTTTATGTCAGCGGCAGCCAAGGCGCGCTGAAGGTTGCGGCGCTGTTCACTGGAGCGCGCGTCCTTGCTGCCGGGCTGGGCGAAGCGGGCTACCAGCTCGTTGTACCGCGGCGTCTGCACGGGCTCGGGCACCATGCCGGGATCGGACAGACACAGCCGCTCGGCGCGCGCCGCCAGCCACGGCAGGTCGATGAATGACGCGTCCGCATCGTCGTCGGGCTCCGGGCTCCAGCGATGCGTAGGCCAGACGTTCTCGGCCAAGCGTAGCGACCGGTCGCGCTGAGCCGAGTCGTGGATGCCGTACAGCTCCAGCAGGTTCACCACGTCGGCGCGCGGGATGGGCCACTCCGCCTTTTCATAACGGGCGAGTGCGGACGGGTCGCGGTTCAAGTGTTCCGCGACGAGCCTGAGCGTCAGACCGCGCTCCTCGCGGAGCTGGCGCAGACGTTCCCCAAGCCACAAGCTCCGCCAACTGGCGGATTACTGCATTGCTCTCCTGAATGCTGCGCTTAAGAGGTATGAGGCACGGACGCGTCGGTAACCCGTTCCCCCTTTCGCGCTGCGGCCTTGTCATGTCCTGCTCTCGGCGGCTTGTTGAGGCGAACAATCTCCACGATCAGGTAAGCGAAGAAGGCGGCCAGGCTGAGAAGGAAGAGTCCCGTATATATCCACCGCTTAGTAGTAGACAATGCGGTTTCGCCGTTGGTCATCTCCATCAGCGGAAGAACCATACCCGCCACCGCTATTCCGGCGAGAAGTAGGACGGCGACGATGAGTCCTTCCGGCTTGCTTACGCCAGCGAGAGCCTCTCGTGCGTGGCTCCGGTCACGCTCCGTGTCTTGCATTGCCTGCTTCGCAGCCGACTCGTTCGCGCGCAACTGAAGATACGGGGCAGACTTAATGCCGCGAGTCGCTTTGCTCCATGACTCACGGTCAAGTTGAGGTAGCTCCCACGAAGTATTGGGAAGCAATCCAAAGAGGCCGGACCCACGCCTTGTCCGTGCGGCGTCTTTTCTCCGGTGTGTCTCCCACTCCGCTTCGAGCAATCTGGCAATTCTAGCCGCAACGCGCCGCTCGACGCCATCCGGGAATCGTTGCAGGAAACCATCGCGTTCTTGTTCGTTCGACCATGTACGTCTTCCTTCATCCAACAGGCCCGCCTTTTTCGCCTCGGTCATCACCAATGTTGTGGCAGCGACGGCCTGATCGTAATAGGTACGCAACTCCTCGCCGTCTTTAAGCTCGTCATCGTAGGACGCGTAAGCCTTCTCGAAGGTTGGCTCTTTCTCTGCAAAGACATGATCGAGCGCATATTCGATGAAAGTGCCACCGTCCTCGTCCAGGCGAGCACGGTGGATCTCGGCGTACTCATCGCGACGCGCGACAGATAGTTCGGCCAGCTCGCGCTCGCGGCGTTCCAGCGAGCTGCGCTCACCGACCAGGGCGACGAGCCGAGCGATCAGGAGACCGGCGATGATCGCCACCAGCGCAGCACCGGACTGGACGAGCGTGGAGAGCAAAGGCGTGCCGTCGACAGCTTCCGCGGGTAGAGGTAGCGGGCTGCCAGTGGCGGGCACGACGGATGGCGAGACCTCGACGGCTGGCGTCGGCGTGACGACCGCGGTTGCCGCCGGCGACGTGGGCGCTGGCTGTGCGTGGAACACCTTTACTCCTGTTGCAGACCGACTGATGATCATATAGCCAGCACCCCAGCCCCTAGCGCCTGCATCCGTACCGGCGCATCAGGCGCTGCTCTGCCACCCGTAGTAAGTGGATCGCCCGCGCAGCTACGACGCAGAAGTGTCGTACCGGCTCGCTATCTTGGCCCACGCTTCAGGCATCGCTTCCCATTTGAAAGGTCCGACAGATGAAGCTTGCCCGACTCCGCAAGACTCCGAGGAAGATTCATGTAACGCCTGACGAGGTGAAGACCGGGTGCGGAGCCTTCATTCCGGAGGATGCTCAGCTCAGCAGGGACACGGCCGAGTGGTACCTCCATACCAACTGCTATAACTGCACCTACCGACTCTGGCCAGCTAACACCGGCTACATCCGGCCACGCGACGGCCAGGACTTCCCACCACGGCGCGAGTGTCCTCATTACCCTGGCCGGGAGCTAGATCCAAAGAGCTGCCAGACGTGCACACCCTTCAACCCGGCTATCGCGCGCCCGTGTCCCAAGGGTTGCTCGGAACCGCACGACCCGCGCCTGGGCCTGCCGCCCTGTACCGTCTACCCTCCGCAGCGCGAAGTGCCGGACGGTGAACGGTGTCCAGAGGGATGTGAGACGGAGTCCACCGTGATGGGCCGTGCCAACCCCGGAGTATTCCTGGACTTCGACTTCTCTGACGGTGCAATGACGCGCTGTTGTCACTGCGGTGAGCGCGTCCCGCCATACAACTACGACTAGAACGGTGGCGGGTCGTCAGAGGATGGAACTGGAGCGGGCCATTGCCAGACCGCACTCGGCAATGGCAGATTCGTAACGACGAACAGGTTGAGGATATCGGTGCGGTCCATAAAAAGGATCTGACTACGCTTGGAGGCATCGAGCTTGTTGCCGAGCCAGTTGCGGGCAGCCTTGGTGATCTCGCCACCCGCGACAATAAAGGCGTGGTCAACGAGAACTCTCTTGCCGATCTCAGGATCGAAGATTGCGTGACCGAGCATCATAAGGGCCTGATTGTGGATCTCGGCGACGTTGGCGTTCCCCGTCTTCGTCACCCCAGACGAATCAAGCTTGCCCTTCTTCGCCTGGATACCGAAGTACAGCACGTGCTGGGTCGGCAGCGTGTACCGCATCCAGACGTCCTTGCCGTATTCCAGGGCCTTGTCCTTGTGACCGGCCGCGGTGATCCGGTGGAAGCCGAGCTGTCGGAACAGCGGCAGCAGGACCTCCTCGATCAGCTCGTCTTCTGAGCAGGTCTCGACAGAGGTTGGTGATCACGGGGGGGACTTTTAGGGCGCCTGATGGCTTAGGCCACAACCCCTACAAGGCTGTGACCTCACCGGAGACAAGCTGCGGGATCAGCGCGTCTCGGAGTTGGCGTGCGGCTTGGATGACCTGTTCGTGCGCCTGGATCTTGTCGTGTATGGCTGCGGCGACCTTGACCACGATGTTCTGGATCTCCAGCGGGGGTAGGGCGAGGGGTAGCCTGCTGACGATTTCGCTGGTGAGACTGGGCACGACGCCTTGCTGGATCTGGCCGGTGAGGAAGTCGTGAACCGATGGGTGTCTCAGGTAGCAGTCGAGGTAGCACGGCAGGAGAGCCGAGCGGGCGGCGTCGGTGACGCGGATCCGGATGGTGGAGCTGCCCATCAGCCACCGCGATTCGGCTGTGGTGATAAGGGCATGGCTGGTGGTGGCGCGGAGCCGGGCGAGCAGGATGTCGCCTTCGGCAAGCTCGTACCGGTCGAGACGTCGTGCTTTGTCACGGCTCACCATGTAGGCCGGTGTTGACGTGATGCGGCCGTCGCTGATGTCGGTGGTATTGACGACGGGGATGCCGGAGGCGACCCGGTCTGCCGCCTTCAGGACTGATCCGCCAGGTCCGGCTTGTACGGTGCAGACCTCGTCGAGTCGCCGATGCTGCCAGTTGGCGGGGGTGGGGCTGATCAGTGGTTCCATGGGTGCAACCGATCGAGGAGTTGGTCTAGGGCGCGGTTGGCGGTGGCGGCCGTGATGTCGAGCGTTCGGAGGATGGCGCGCAGGTCGACGACGGTCGTCGCTCGCGGTTCCAGCGCAGTGTCCGGCGCGGCAGGGCGGTGGTAGGCCGCCGCGCGCAGGTCGTAGCCGGTCTGTTCGAGTCGGTCGACGGTGACCGCCGTCGCGGTCACGCTGTTGACCCGCTGGAGCAGGTCGCCGCTGCCTTCGAGCCATTCCTGGTAGAGGGCGACGATGGTGTCGCTGCCGACGTCGGTGAGGACGCGGTGTGTGGCGCCGTCGCGTTCTGTGGCCTCTTTCCCGTCGATCAGCAGGACCTTATGGTGCCGTCGCTCCTCGGGACGGCCGAGAACCCACAAAGTGATTGGACTCGTTGTCTCCCGGAACAGTCGGCCGGGCAGCTCGATGACGCAGCGCACGGCGCCTCGCGTCACCATGGTGGCGCGGATCTGCTTGTCCTTGGGGTTCCGGCTGGAGGCTGTGGTGTTGGGCATGATGACGACGGCCCTGCCTGCGGGAGCCAGGGCCGTTGCGGCTAGTTGCAGCCAGGCGAAGTTCGCGTTGTGGCGGGGCGGCTCGCCGTAGGGCCAGGCTGCGGGTGGGAAGGCTGCCGAGGGCTGCCAGTCGTCCATCTTGAACGGTGGGTTCGTCACGATGACCTCGTAGGGGCCGACACCTATGTCGATCACGGTGGGATGGTCGGGCGGCTGGTCGCCGAGGTCGATAGGCGCGCCGTGAACTGCGGCGTTCATGACGGCGAGACGCCAGGTCCGTGCGGCTAGGGCGCGACCGCTGACCCGGCCCGGCGGTATTGGGCCGAGTCCGGACGGTCGCTGATGCGCCAACACCGCAGTCAGGATCTCGCCGGACCCGCAGCACGGATTATGCACTCTGTCGACCGGCTTGGGATCAGCGAGCCGCACCATCAGCCGGGCCACTTCTGCCGGGGTCAGGTATTCGTCGGTGCTGCGGTGGCGGGCTTGCGCGAACCGGTCGAGGAGGAAGTCAAACGCGTCTGGCGCTGTCATCCGCCCGGCCTTCTCGACCGGTTGCGGATCAAGGCCGGGCAGGACGTGCCTCCGCAGAGCGTCGACGGTGGCGCTGAGACGGTTTCGCCACCACCCGTCCTCCGTAATCTTGTTTATCATGTCGGTGCGCATGATGTGGGCAAACGGCTGCGCATACCAGACGTGACGGAAGACCTCGGAGATCCGCTGCGCAGGTGCGTTCGCGATCAGCGCCCATCCGTCCGGAGTCATCGCTTGAACGCCAACCAGCGACATGACCAGTTCCTGGTACATGCTGGGGTCTTCGCTCTGGTCGTAGCCGGATTCCAGATGTTTCCACAGGCCGGTCTTGAGCCGGGCGACCGGTGAGCGGACTGCGGATTCCGCGCGGAGAACAGCAGTGTGTAGGCCGGTCGCGCTGCGGAACCGGTGACCGTAGGTCACGCCGGGTGCCTCATTCGCCCCCAGGTCACTCTTCTGGACCTTGCGGCGGTCAAGCCATGCCGCGACATCGACGGCGGGAAACACCATCTGCTGATCTCCCTGGATCGGCTTGGGAAAGTCGGAGTGCCGATGCGCCCACTTGCTGACGGCCTGCTCCGTGACCCCGGCCGCCTGGGCGATCTGTGCCCGGGTCATCAAGGACTGTTCTCCGGGGTTCTCCGGCACGCGCCGGCCGGGGTCAAACACCGTCGCGGTCTCCCTTGTCCGGACCTCGGAAGGCGCGGATCAGCCGCTCCAGGCGGTGTGTGCGACCCTCGTTCAAGATCACCCATCCGACGAAGCCGACGAACAGCACCACCGTCGGGACAACAATCCGTGCGTCAACGGTCCCCAACACGTCGATCAACCTGGCAACCATGCCCGGCTCCTCCTCTGATGCGCTTGCCATGGAGTTGACCGTAGGCAGGCATTCTCACGCGGGCCAGCGCGTAGCCATGGTACGCCCTAATCTGTTTCCTCCCTGAGCCGAAGCCGGAGGCGATAGTTCCCCGTATGCGTAAACGCGCGTCGATACACGCGGCTGCGGCAGTTGCGCCGCAGCTGGTTAGGTCACTCGCCGATGACCGTCACGGTGACGTTGCCCCGTTTCGGGCGGCGATGCCGTGCGGTGCCCACCGCACCACCTCGACCACCTGGACCGGCAGGTCTGACTCTCGGTTGACGCACTGCGTCCACAAACAAACGTCCCCACCCCGATCAGTACCGGGTCCAGCTGCGCGGTCACCAAGTCCAGGCCGCGCAGCACTGGTGGCGATCACCGGACTATGAGCCGCCGAGGAGAGCGCTTGGCCAGGGACGCCTCCACTACCATGAGGATCCGTGATGACACCCGCGGGTGACGCCCATCTGGAGCCCAGGCTGGTGGGTGACATCTCCGGCCGGTTCTACGTTCCCGCCTACCAGCGCGGCTATCGGTGGGGCGCGGTCGAGGTGCGCCGGCTCCTCGACGATATCTGGGGAAGCCGCGACGAGCCGTACTATCTCCAGCCGGTGGTTCTGAAGCCGCACGGTAACGAATGGGAGCTGGTAGACGGCCAGCAGCGGCTCACGACACTGTTCCTGATCTTTCAGTTCATGAGGCGCGAGGGATTGCAGAGCACCGGTGCCGGTTACTCCCTTCGGTACGAGACGAGGGAGGGAAGCGCCGCCTACCTGGAGGAACTGGATCCGGAGCAGAGCCGGCAGAACATCGACTTCTTCCACATCCACGAGTCCTACCAGTGCATCCGCGCTTGGTTCGACGCGCACGGCGGCCGGCGCCAGTACGTCGCAAACAAGTTCTACGGCGCGCTGTTCGAGCAGGTGCGAGTCATCTGGTACGAGGCCACAGACGACCTGGACGCCGTCACGCTGTTCACCCGGCTGAACGTCGGCCGCATTCCGCTCACGGACGCCGAGCTAGTCAAGGCCCTCCTGCTGTCGCGAAGCCGCGGTGGTCCCGGCG
The DNA here is from genome assembly GCF_036906915.1 of Micromonospora sp. CPCC 206061. NCBI lineage: Bacteria > Bacillati > Actinomycetota > Actinomycetes > Micromonosporales > Micromonosporaceae > Micromonospora > Micromonospora sp. CPCC 206061. Next base: position 44,730 of record NZ_JBAKHX010000054.1, on the reverse strand, counting down.
TGACCGACCGTGCGCTGGAGATCGCGGCGCAGTGGGATGGCATCGAGCGCGACCTGCGCAACCCGGAGCTGTGGGCGTTCATCACCGGTACGGCGTCATCCAGCCCGACGCACATCAGCTTGCTGCTGGACAGCATTGCGGGCGGGCCTCTCGGCCGCGAACGGCCGCCGTTCCACACCTTCGAGACGCTCAGGAAACAGATCGCGGACCGACCGCAGGAGTTCTGGAACCAGGTGGTCGACCTGCATTCCCTGGTGGTGGGGTGGTACGAGAACCGCGACCTCTTCCACAAGATCGGTTTCCTGGTGGCGCAGGGTGCGTCGTTGCGTGGCCTGATCGATCTCGCCAGGAACAAGACCAAGTCGAGGTTCGAGAGCGACCTTGACCGACTGGTGCGGGACCGGCTGCGGTTGTCTGAGGCCGATCTGCGGGAGCTCGGCTACGACAAGGAGGACAAGGCAGGCCGGGCGCTGCTGCTGATGAACGTCGAGACCGTCCGACGCAGGAGAGGCTCCTCCGAGCGGTACTCCTTCCGAGAGCACGCCGCCGGGCGGTGGTCGCTGGAGCACATTCACGCGCAGAACGCCGAACAGCTCAGCACGGTGGCGCAGTGGACGCAGTGGCTGCAACTGCACCGCAAGGCGCTGCTGATCCTCGACGACGTCGACCCGGCCACAAAGATGGCCGTGCTGGAGCGGGTCGACTCGGTGCTGGCCAGTTCGGCCATCACAGAAGCCAACTTCCGTGCGTGCGAACGGGAACTGACTGCGCTGCTCTCGCCCGATGCCTCGGGTGTCGGCGGCGTGGACTCGATCGCCAACCTGGCGCTGCTTGAGCGGAGCGACAACAGCGCGCTGCGCAACTCCGTGTTCGCCGTGAAGCGGGCCGTGATGATCGACCGAGATCGGAAGGGGTCGTACATCCCGGTGTGCACCAGGAACGTGTTCCTCAAGTACTACTCGCCGGCCGGCGAGCACCAGATGCACTTCTGGAGTGCCGACGACCGGGAGCACTACTTCGCCGAGATGCTCGACGTGCTGCACGCCTACCTGCTGCCCGACGCGGAGGTGACGCCGTGAAGGGCTACCTGACGTCGTATGTGGGCCTCTTCACTGCCCGGCCCGAAGGTGGGCCGGACATCGGTGGCGTCGAGATTCCACTCATCCAGCGTGACTACGCCCAGGGCCGTCAGGACGACCGGGCGCGGGAGATCCGCGTCGACTTCCTGGAGGTTTTGCTCGACGCGATCGCCGGGAGTGAGCCAGTCGGCCTCGACTTCGTGTACGGCCGGATCGAGGGCACGACGTTTTGTCCCCTCGACGGGCAGCAGCGGCTGACCACGCTGTTCCTACTGCACTGGTACCTTGCCTCGGCGGCCGGCTGCCTGGACGCCGGGGCGGCCTGGACCCGGTTCTCCTACGCAACGCGCCCGAGCGCGCGCCTCTTCTGCCAGCGACTGGCCGCCAACCCGCTGCCCCCGGCCGCGCATGCGCCGTCGACCTGGATCACCGACCAGGCGTGGTACCTACACGTGTGGCACAACGACCCGACCATCCAGGCCATGCTCGTGATGGTCGACTCGATCCATGAACAACTTCGGCGCCTCCATCCTGACCACGATCCGCAGGCCATGTGGGACCGCCTCACCCACGCCGAGTCGCCCGCCGTGTCGTTCTACGTGTTGCCGCTGGACGACATGGCATCCGACGAGGACCTCTACATCAAGATGAACTCCCGGGGCAAGCCGCTCACGCCGTTCGAGAATTTCAAGGCACGCTTCGAGCAGGACATCCGGCACTCCGACCGAGCCGACGAGTTCGCGCACAAGATCGACGGGCCGTGGTCGGACCTTCTGTGGCCGTACCACGGCGGTGACAACCTCGTTGACGACGAGTTCTTCAACTATCTCGGCTACATCACCGAACTATGCGAACTCCGCGAGGGCCGTGTCGAATCTGGACAGCTTGGCCGCCGGGCACGCGCCGTGTTCGGCGAGGCTAACCCGCGCGCCGGCGACCACATCGATTTCCTGTTCGGCGCGTTCGACAACTGGAAGAACGCCGCCCACATCGCTGCGACCTTCAGCGATGTGCTGTCGACGGTGCTGCCCGGCCAGGATCGCTACGACTGGCGGAAGGTCGTGCAGTTCGGCGGTGCCGGCACCGACCCGTTCGGGCAGTGTCTCCGGCGCGGTCCCGGAAACCTGGCTGCCCCGCAGCGCCTGCTGCTGTACGCGTTCCTCCTGCACCTGATCGAAGGCACCGAAGACTTCCCCCGCCGGCTCCGCATACTGCGCAACCTCATCGCGGCCTCCGAGAATGAGCTGCGCGCTAGCTACATGCCGGCCCTGGTCAAGGACGTCGAGAAGCTAATCGTCAACGGCGACCTTGACGCCGTGACTAGGTTCAGTGGCAACCAGATCGACGACGAACGCCGCAAGCATGAGTTCCTTGAAGCCAACTCCGAACTCGCGCCCGCCCTCTTCAGGCTGGAAGACCATCCAATTCTACGGGGCGCGCTGAGCGCGTTCGAGCTCGACAGCGAAACCTTCACGCGACGCGCGCGAGCACTCGAGACCGCGCTCGCGGACCGGCGGCAATGGCTCGGTCTGACCGGCGCGCTCCTCACCTTCGGCGACTATCAGCGCCAGCGACCAAACTCCGGGTCGTGGCAGTTCGGCTCCGCCGACAACGAGGCCGTATGGCGGGATCTCCTCACCGGGACCACGTACCGGGGCCTCCAGTCGATACGAACCGTCCTCGGCCACCTGCTGGACGGCCTGGCCGGCAGCGACAGCGACCCCGGCGACTACTTCGAGCATGTGATCGGCGCGTGGCTGGCCGAGCGCGAGGACTCCAAGACCTTCGACTGGCGCTACTACCTCGTAAAATACCCGTCCATGCGAACCGGCACGACCGGCATCTACTACGGTGTCGACGGTCAGCTCGGCTACTCCATGTGCATGCTGCGCACGACGCGGCTCAACGGCTACTACCGCGACCCGATACTGCTGCAGGTCTGGCAGTCCAGCGGCGTCGGCAATCGGGTCGAGGACCCTTGGTTCACCGGTTACGAGACGAATGCCCGCTGGCTGCGGTTGGTGCAAAGCGGCGTCGGCATGCGCAGCATCGACGTCGGCTTCGCGCTCGATGTTCCCGACGATGAGGCCACAAAGGCAAAGTTCGCCGTAGTCTTCGAGCAGCACGGGCTCGTGCGCACCGTGGACGGGGCCGTCATGCTCTCGATCCCCCAGCAGGAAGGCGCCCTCGGCCTCGTCGACGCGATTGATCGCGTTGTCGCCGGGGCGGCGTTCCTGCGCGATCTGGTGCAAGCCGGCCTGTAGGCGTCAGGTCACCTGAGTGAGCACCAGGCAAGGCCGGTCCCTGGTTCTGCCAGATCCGCCCGGTCCAACGGCCGCCGACTCCACCCGCCGCACTCGCACCCCCAGACACCGACTGTCAGGTCAAATGCGACCCAGCCAGAAGATTTGGCTGCCACAGCTACGACATCGCCGGTACAGCCGCAGAGGGATGTTCAGGCGTTGATTTACACCCCTGTTCGGACACAGCGGCGGCTGTGCGCTACGAGTTGTTATTGGTGTCGCCCTCCTCTTCCGGGTCGACCTGGTCGGTGATGTCGACGGTGCGGCGGTACTCGGGGTGGTCTTTGTCCATCTGGATGGCGAGGTGGACTGGAGCGGGGTAGCTGGTCCGGCCTTCCCAGGACAGGGCGTGATGGCAGAGTCGCGCGGCGAGGACGGCGTAGCGCAAGGGGTCGGTGTCGTAGTGGGCGACGAGGATCTCAGTCGGGGTGTGGGCGTACCAGGTCTTGCGTTGCTCCGCGCCGGTTGCGCTCCATCGGGTGTACTTGCTGCCGGCACGGCTGTGGACGGTTCCACCGTCGAACTGCCGTGGGACGTTGGACAGGACCCAGGTGTCCTTGGCGTGATCGAACTGGTAGAGCGCCCGGGTGGTCTTGACGACCGTTCCTATCTCTCTGCCATCGACGAGCTTCGGCCGGATCACCTGCACCGGACGCGGGATCTCGGCGGAGCCAGAAGTGACGCGAACGATGGCGCGTGGGCGGTGGAGTCGTGGGAGCCGAAGGCCGGGAAGCAGCGGGCGGCCATCGACATTGCCGGAGTCGTCCGGTTCGCGTTCGAGGTTCTTGTTGGCCAATCTGGCCCACAGGCTTCGGGCGTTCTCACCCGACACGAAGAGCACGTAGCCGGCGCCACCGGCGATTGCCTCGGCAAGCTGGGCAAGGGCAACGTCGACGGCCTCGACGAAGTCGGCGTCCGTCCGTCGCCCCTCCGGGAGCCGGTTGGCGCGGAACGCGACGTTGGCGCCGGTGTAGTCGAGCCATCCGGTCCGGCCGCCTCGTGGGTGGGCTTTCGGTACGTACGCCTTCACCCTCCAGTGCTCTCCGTTGGGAAGCAGGGCGACCAGTGACCAACTGAGCCGCGGTTTGCCGAATCGGCGTAGTTCTCCGCGCTGCTCGCGGACGTGGAGTCCGACGTATGCCATGGGTTCTGTGGTGCCCAGGCGGCCGTACGAGAGTGCTCGACCGAGGCGTGGGTGTACCAGCCCTGCGGTACGCAGCATGTCGGCGACGGCGTTGTGACCGGCGTGGTCGCGCCGGAGTGCCTGTCCGAGGGCCGTGAGGGGGTCCGCCTCTGCTTCGTCGGTGAGGAGGTCGGGGTTCAGCGGATCGGTGATGTCTTCATCGTCCGTGGTGGGTACGTCAGGCTCGCCACTGTCCGCATCAATCTGGTCGGCGCCGGTGGCGAGAAACTGCGCGGCGACCTTTCGATCGGCCAGGAGCCGACTGACGTGCGGCTTCGCATCGGTGAGGTCCGGGCTCGTGACGCCGCTGTTCGAGCGGCGGGCGAGCTTCCGCAGCTTTGCCCATTCTTCTTCGTCGTACGCGGTCTCGCACAGCGCCACCGTTCGGGTGCCTTCTGGCGCGTCGATGCCGATCAGGGCGTCGACGAGTGCTGGGCGCTTGTCGTGCTCTCCGTGGTCGAGTAGGTCGCCGGCGGGTTGCATGATGACTTCGACGCGTTCGGCGAGGCGTACCTTCGTGCCGACCTCGATGCCCTGTTCGGCAAGGTCTGGCCTGGCGAAGTGGTAGGCGAGCAGCCGCTGGATCCGGCCTCGGGTGTGGTCGTTGCGGTACAGCACCAGGATCCGCAGGGTTTCACAGCCCGACGCGGTGACAATCGAGGGCAGCTCATCGGGGTGCAGGAGTTCGGTGTCGCGGCCGTGGTCGAGGCGCCGACGGTCGGCGTTGGAGAACTGGTGGCCAGCCACGTTGTGTGCGGTCACCGGCTCGGTGCCCAGCACCTCGGTCATGTGCGCGCTCAGCTCCCGTACGAGATGCATCCCGACGCCTCGTCCGACCGGGAACCGTACCGACTTGGGTACCAGGGCTCGCACCGGGCTGGTCTTGCTGGCCAGGTCGAAGTCGGTGCCCACGATCGGTGTGGGCTGCCCGCGGAGCTGTGCGAAGACCTTCAGCGCGACCCGCGACGAGTATTCGATGGCGCGGTTCTCCAGGCCGATGACCAGCAGCGGGGCACTCGCGTCGCGCTGTTCGAGCCACGCGTTGCCGGCGGCGTTGGCCCAGCGGGTCAAGCGGGAGACCTGCGGCTGGACCACCACGACGGGCGAGGTGATCCAGGGCAGGGTCTTCATGTTCAGCTCGACCCGGAGTGTGGCGTAGGAGGGCGGGCCGCTCGGCTTCCACCGGCCTTCCCACAGCAGTTCGGGATCCCAGACGATCAGGTTGCCGTCGGTGTCGGCGCGCAGGTGTACCGTCCGGCCGTCGATGGTCCACGGTTGTTCGGCGTGCGCGATTCGTCGGGCGATTTCCCAGGTGGCCGCGGCGTACACCCAGCTCGGTGCGTCGGGCTGGCTGCCGCAGTGGGTGACGTGGTCGACGAGCCGGGCGGTGGTCGGCTTGACCTTGCTGATGAGGTCGGCGAGCTTGCTGGTGAAGGAGAACCGGATGTCGGCGTCGGCCACCTTCAGCACGGCCTGGTGCCATACGGTGATCGCGTCGTGTAGGTCCTCGGGCTTGAGCCGATCTCGCGTGATCATCCGGAAGGGTGGGGCCGTCTTCGAGGTGGGATCGAAGTTGACGCTGGTGCGGCCGACGGCGCGTAGCGCGGTGGCCAGGCCGGCGTATGGGAGGTTGCCCTCGGATCCGGTGGCGCCGTAGAAGTCTTCGCGGACCTCGTCCCACGCCTGCCGGATGCGGTCTGAGAAGTCGTAGACGTGGACCGTGCCGAGTAGGTCGGCGGTCATCGGATACGCCAGTAGGGTCAGCTTTTCGGGTCCGGGGGTCACCTACGCTCCTGTCACGGTCGGGTGTAGTCGATGCCGGCGAATTCCAGCCAGGACCCCAGCGTGGAGCCGTAAATCCGGTCAAGGGCGGCCTGGTGGTCCGGGCTGAGGCTGTTGTAGTAGTAGCGAAGCAGGCTCGGCAGGTCGCTGCCGAGGGTGGCGTCGTGGAAGGCGTTGTCCACCAGGTACAGCCGGACCGGTGTGCCGCCGCGGCGTGCGCGGCCGGCGAGCTGGATGAGGTCGACGAGCATGCCAGCGATCGCTTCGGCCTTGAGATACCTGGGAAGTCGGCTAAAGCGTGGGTCGCTGGACAGCAGTGTGAACAGTCGGCCGAAGGCGGCGCGGCGCTGCGCGGCCAGCACGATCGCCGGATCCTGGCCGGGTTCACCCACGGCCAGCGCGGTGGCGTTCACGCTGGCCAGAATCTCCGCGGGCGCGTTGAGTTGCATGACCGGACGTACGCAGACCCAAATCGATGCCAGCGCCGAGCGTTGGGTGCCGGGCACCAGGATGTTCAGGCCCCGGGCCACCAGGCTCAGCGGCGCGGTGCACACCTTCACGGCTGGGTACTTGCGGGGCAGATCCTCCAGGTCGTCAACGGTGATCCGGACGACCCCACTGGGGATCGACGCGCTAGCCGGTCCGGGTTCCTTGGGCACGACCACGGCAACCCAGCCCGGCTCTGCGACCAGCCGGGCGATACTCGCGCCGAGCAACGCGGCTTGCGGGTAGGAGTTGCCGACAAGCAGGCAACGCTCGCGGTCCGGATCGGACTCGGCCAGCGCACGCAGGTGCTGGTCGAGGCGCTGCTCCCACAGCATCCTGCCGAGATCCTGAATGAGGTCGGCCTTGCGGCGTTCCAGTTGTCCGCCCACTGACAGCGCTCGATCACCGTCAAGGGCTTGGCCCGGCAGGGTGGTGAAGGCTCCGGGCGCGGCGTCGGTCATCGCGTAGGTGGGCTCCGCGTGGATGTGCTCGCGGGCAGCGCCGGGGAAGAACGCGGTCGCCGACAGCCCCAGCACAACACGCCGCACACCTGCCGCAGCCAGCGCCACCACGTCGCCAAGCCGCGCCACCGTGGTATGAGGATCGCCGGCAATCGCCTGCACCGACAACTGTCCACGCGGCACGCCGTCACCAGCCCGGTCGATGCGGAAGCCGAACAGCAGATACCCCAGCGGTCCATACGGGATGGTGGCGTGCTGCACGAAGGTGCCGAGCTGCTCGACCAACGCACGGGCGGCCGGTAGATCGGTATCGGGCGCCCCAACCGCGTACGTCAGAGCGGTCAGCGACTGGTGCAGCGCACCCAGCCAGGTGCGGACCAGAAGCGCGTTGACGACCTCGCGGCGGATCTCCTCGTGGGTGGGCTCCTTCACCGGCTTCCTACGGTCTGACTTGGGTGACTGTGCGACCGGGACGTCCTTGGCCGGCGTCGGCTGCTCGCGCCCGTCCGGGGCAGATGTCTGCATCCGTCGGGCCGTTGCGCGGAGGATCTTGCCTACGATTGGGTGGAGGTCGTCTTTGACCTCGCGGATGCGGTCGATGCCGTCGTCGTTGCTGACCAGGGTCCGTAGCCGCGCGGCGACGGCGGCCATGTCCTTGGACAGGGCGACTTCGTCGTCCGCGCTGCTGTCGGGGAACAGGGCGTTGAACTGGTTGTAGACCTCGCGTGGTACCTCGTCGGTTGCCTGGTCGACGCCGAACAGGTGCATGAGCAGTAGCCGGTCGTTGGACCCGGGAATGTGCCAGCCGGAGCCGTCGCGGTACTCGTCGTTGTCGAGCCAGCGCGCCGCCTCCAGCCACAGGTCGCCTTCGAGCACGTAGTTGAGGAACTGATCGGCCAGGAATGTGGTGCGTGACAGCGGCGGGAGCACGTTGCGGTCCTGGCGCGGCAGCAGCATCACCCGTTGGGCGTTGAGCTGGGCCAAGGGAAGGTCGGCCAGGCCGGTGTTCGCGGCCAGGATCAGCTGCCGAGCACCCGAGTCGAACATGCTGCTCTGGAAACGGTCGATCTCGTCGATCACCAGCACCGGGCAGCGGCGCATGACCAGCTCCAGCACGCTGATCCGCGCATACGTTTCATCGTCGATGCTGACCGGCAGGCGCACGGTGCCGTGAATGAGGTTGTGATGGTTGGTCACGATGATGTCCGCGCCAGCCGCGTCACGGATTCCTCGGTGCCGGTCGCACACGCTCAACCGGGGGCAGACGTGCCGCTTCGGCTTGCCGCGCGTCGTCGCCGGATCATCCGGTCCCGGCTGGGGCAGCAGCGAGGTGCATGGCTCGTTGCCATGCTCGGGAGGTGGGCCATCGACCAGCCACGCGGGCAGCGCGCAGCCGTAGGCCAGCCGGTCAAACCGGTGCCACTCGTCGCGGGACGCGGCGTGTACGGCCTTCTCGTGCACGCGCGAGGCAGCGATCAGCGTCGCGCACCGCAGCGGGCTGCCCAACGCGTGAAGATCCTCGCTGAGGTCAGCACCGGTCTGCCGGGCGTGGGCGTCTTGCTCTGCGATGCTGTCGGCCGTGTTCTGGGCTTCGTTGATCGTGCCTACGACGATGGCCACAGGGATACCGCGCCGGGCTAGATGGATCGCGAGCAGGCGGGTCAACACGCTCTTACCCACACCGGTGGGCGCGTTGAACAGCCGGATCTTCCCGCTGCGCAGTAGCAAGTCGCTGACCGGTACGTCGTCGAGCTCTTTGACCCCGTCGAACAGGGTTTCGAGCACGTTTCGCTGCCACGGGTCGCCACGGCCTGCGGCGTCGAGTTCGTCCGCCAGAGCGAACAGGTCCTCCTTGCCGATCTTCACCACGTCCAGGACGGGGGCGGTCGTGATCACGATGGGGGCGACTTCCGTTGCCGCGATGTCCTCGGGCAGCTCGACCACGGACTCGCCGCGAAGTCCGAATGTCCATCGCCCGCCGGACGCCACCGGGTGCGGGCGTCTCGTTTGCAGGTACTTCGCCTCGGCCTCGCTAACCAGTTGCTCGGCAAGGTCCAACGGCTGCTGACCGTGCCGAGGCAGCAGATGCCTCACTTGCGATCGTGGGACGTCGGCCGGTAGCGCGTACGGGCTGTCCGGCCGGTACACCAGGTCGCGGGCCGTCTTGGTGAACCGGCCGTGGGAACCCAACTCGTTGTTGCGGATCCGCAGGAACCGTCCAACCAGCCGTCGGACGCGGTCGGGCTGGTGTTCCCAGTCGTCCCAAAGGTCGACCCGGCCGGAGGCGAACATGTGTGCGTGATCGAGCGACGCCAGTCGGCGACCTGCGGCGTCTGTGGTCGGGCAGAGCGCCTCCGCCAGGGCGCACGCGATCTGTGCCGCAAGCTCCTGCAATCCCGGGCCGGTTCCGCTCACCTCTGTGCCGCCTTCCCGCTGGTGAGTTCGGCGATCAGGCCGGAGCCGGTCAACACCCGGTAGCCGCGCCGGCCGATCATTTTCTGGAGAAGCTCGCGACTGTTTCGCTGGTGGTCGGGGATCACGATGATCAGACCGGGTTCGGCCGGATCGGTGTCCTTAAGTGCGTCGCCCAGCTTGGTCACCGATGCCCATGCTTTGGCGTCCACCTTCCACACCCGGCCGCCCAATGAGATCTTCAGGTCGTAGCGGTCCTTGTGCGGCCACATCGTCACCCGCGCTCCGAGCGATCGGGCGTGGTCCCGCAGTCCACACTCCAGCAGCCCGGGGAGCGTCACGTAACGCCACGTGGTGCGCGCGAGCGCCAGGTGCTCGGCCGTGGCGGGCGTCGCCCGCACTGGTGTCGCGGCGGCTCCCGCCGGCTGCAAGCGCGGTGCGCGATCCGCCGCCCGGTCCGGGTTACAGGTGTAGATCACGCCGTCGCGGGCATGCGCCTCGCAGCGCACCTCCCACACCGCACCGGCCCGGTTGACCCGCATGGGCCACCGGCAGAGCGGACATGCGAACCAGTACCCGCGGACCTGACACCACGACCACGCGCTGACCGGCTCATAGAAGTCCAGTTGGCTCAGCATCCCGTCCCAAACCCGACGGAGCCGGATCAGCTCCCCGGACGTGTGCCGAACCAGCAGCCCCCGCACTTTCGCGTACTCCTTCGGGGGTAGCCGCCGTAGCACCTCGTAGACCCGGCGCTCCTCCTGCTCGGCACTCACCCGCGCCCACGACCAGTGCTCATCCCAGGCCGCACGAGGCACGAGATGTTCCAGGCCCAGGTCAAGAGCCTCGTCATGCAACTGACCCGCCTCGTCGAGCAGAACAAGATCCCCCACCTCGTCAGCCGGAATGTCGCCGGGCAGCAGCAGGCGCACCGGGCCGGCTAGACCCCGCCGGAACTCGGCCATCGACGGCGCTCTCGTCGTCCGGTGCGCGGAAGCCAGAACCCCCAGGCAGTCCATCAGGAGCTTCCCCCGCTTGCCGGGAGGTAGAGCCTCATCGCTGACCGCCGCGGCGGCCAGGCAGCACGCAGTCACTGCCTGATCGCGCCGCACACGATCGACGTCAGAGAGTGCGGTCTTCACGACGCGTGAGGGTACGGGACAGGACCGACACTTCTGTGGTGGTTCGCTCGGACGGGTGATACCGACATATTGACCTCGATGTCGAAAGGTGCGGGTAAGGCGACGTCACGAAGACGGGATCGCAATGACCTCGACCTGGATGCCCCGGGTCTCCAGGTGCTGGGCGAGGCGGACCAGGGTGACCTGGCTGAACGTGAAAAGGTCATCGACGCGCAGCTTGTCTCGCCCGCCGATCGCGAGAACGACCTTGGCGGGTATCTCGGGCGCGGTTCGCTTTCCCTCGCTGAGGACGGCGATCTTCTGCACGAGCGCGCGTCGCCCTTCGGCGTCGTACAGGAGTTGCTCGATGGCGACGTGGACCTGCGCGAACAGGTGACTGGCGTCGTCGGACCCACGAAGCCGCTTGACGTGGATGAACTCGTCGTCTGGTCCAAGCAGGTCGCAGTGCTCGATACCCCGCGGGTGTACGGCGGTGTGGATCAGCTTGCGGTCGAGAACCAGGTACCTCCGATCACGGCGAGCGACGAGCTTGTTGTAGTCCTTCTCCTCCTGCCCCTTGCGCCAGGCGGGCAGGGCCAGGGCGGACCGGTTGGCGAGGATCCGGGCCGCTTCCGCGCGGACCTGGCCCTCGTAGTCCTGGGCGACCGCGAACCATCGGCCGTCGTGAAAGAAGTAGAGCTTGTCGTCGATGCGAGTCTCGAACGCGATCCATTTGAGGGCCGGGATCTGCGGGCTCAGCTGTGTGTCGTCGTCAGCCATGAGCATGACCTTGACCGTGCGGAACAGGTCGAGCGGGTTCCGGGACGGCCGCTCTCCGGCGATCTTCTTAAGCTCGTCGATCGACAGCCACGGCAGCGTGACATTCTCGGCGCCCGGGACGTGCAGCAGTCGAACGGTGTCGACGGCGCCGAACTCGTCGGACTGCTCCCACGGCCAGCCGGTGCCGAGCCGCTCGTCGGTCTCCCCGCGCAGGGCATCGTTCAGACGGGCGTCGAGCTTCTTGCGTTGCGGGTGGCGTGGCTGCAACGGGGTGAGCCGTGTCAGCAGCTCGAGATCGGGGTGGGTAATGGGCTGCGTCAGGGTTGCCCCGACAGCGGCCAAGTCCTTGATCAGTTCGGCCGGATCCCGGCCGAGTGGCAGGTTCAGCGCGTCAGCGCCGCGGATGGTGACCGCTTTGCTGCCGGGCGCGACGATCCCACGCCCCACGACCTTGCTCACGACGGTGCCGAGTTCGGCGAGGCCGAAGGCGCGAACGTCGCCGCCCGTGGGGATCGATCGACGATCGATCAATGCTCGGTGGTCGATGGTGTGCCGGGTGACGGATCGCAGGTCGTCCACGTCGGCCACGCGCGCCAGGTATTGCAGCCCGAAGCCGGGCTCGACCAGGCCATAGTCGAGCAGGTGATGGCCCATGCCGTAGCAGAGCGCGTAGACGTGTCCTTCGACCTTGAGCAGGAGCGCCGCAGCTGCGGTGTCGTTGTGGGCCTCGATGTCGAGGCCGGTGTAGCCGGCGAGGCTATCTGCCCACCGGACCGTCTCGGCGCGGATCTGTCCCGAGAGCAGGAGGCCGGTCGCGCCCGCGACGGTCACCCGCTCGGCGACGAACTCGGGTCGGTCAAGGTACTTGTCGCGGATCAGGGCGTTGAGCGGTGCGGTGCCGGTGAGCCGGTACACGGTGACACGCGCTCGGGAAGCGGGTGTCCGGGGCATCAGCATCTCCTTAAGAAGTCAGGCAACGGAGGTTCGACCGTGACGAGGGCCGATCCGCAAGATCGTTGGACCGGCCAGACGTGAGGAAAGCCAGCGGTTCCAGCCCTGTTCGGCAATCTCTCGCAGAGCATCGACATCGACGGCAGTGACGGTGGGTCCGTTGGCGTAGACCAAGCCCCAGCGAAACCAGGTATCCACAGCCGCTCGGGCAGCGGACAGCGAGCATTGTGGGTTGCTGTCGATGGCTGCAACGTTCACCAGCACCGCCTCGTCTACGGTGATCTGGTCGGCGAGCACCGCCGCCATCCGGCCGCGATAACCACAGCCCTCTGCCGTGGGTGGCTTGCCAGGACTCGTGATCCAGGTCGACTGGCTCGTCAGATGCCACCCGCGCCGATGCGGGCAGCGGTAGACGCGCAGCGCCACGCCGCGAGACCGCGAGCATCGGAGTGCGACCGTGATTGCGAACGTATCGCTGCAATAGGCATGTTTGCCGCAGTTTTTGCAAATCGTGACCACGATGATCCTCGACATGGTGGAGCGCGCAACAAGGTGGTGAACGCACAGCTGTGCGTTCATCGGGAGAAGTTGGGCGTAAGCCCTCGTGACACGTGATCACGACCAGCGCAGAGGGTGTAGCTGGATCGGGACCGAAGTCACAGCAGGCAACGATCACGTCCGGCGAGATTGATTCCAGCGGACCGACCGTGCAATCTCCTGCTTTGGCCGTGATAAGCGGTGATCCTGCCGCTGACGCTTGTGGAAGTGATAAGACCACTTATCACGAGGTTGCTTTGCCCATCAGCCGGAAGCCGCTAGAGTTTCCTTCCACGCCCAGAGCAGTCGGAAGGAGGCGAAGGTGGCAGCGTACGTCTCATCTGGACAAATCGCCCGCTATGCGGGGACACGACGGGCAACGGTGAGCAACTGGCGACGCCGTCACCCTGATTTTCCGGCTCCGGTTAGCGGCACCACCGAACAGCCACTTTTCGACGCCGAGGCGGTCGCGACGTGGCTCGACGGGCGACCGCAGCGGTCAGGTGAGCTTGACAGTCACCCCGCCGCGCGTACATACGGCGATGTGTTCCGCCACAACCTGAATGGTTCGGCTCACGGCAACGAGCTTGAACCGGGTGCCTTCCTGCAACGTGGACTAGAGCTGCTCCTCGCGTACGAGTCCGAGACCGCCGAAGCGTTAACCATCGAGACCGCTGAGCAACACGTGGCGAAGACCATCCAGCAGTTGCGGTCAGATCTAGGCCCAGCCCGAGCCGCCGAGCAGCTCTACGTCCTGGCTACGAACAAGGGATGGTCCGGCGCACGCTCAGAAACACCTCGTGGCATCTGTGAACTGATCGCCAACCTCGTGCCGGAGATGTACGCCGGATGGGACACGCTGAGCGTCACCGAACTGGCCGCCACGACGGGCAGGCTCCTGGCAACGACTGCCGACGCCGGTGCTCGCGCACTCTCGTTCTCCCGGGCGGATCCCAGCCAGCCGAGTCTGCTGCGCCTGCGCTTGCTCTGTCACGGTGCAGAAGCCCGCGAGGCCGAAGCCGTGTCTGATGTCGTGCTCGCGGACCCACCATTCCAGCCCGGCGAACACGCAGATAGCCCTGATCAGCCGCTGCAATGGGCCCTCGCCTCCGCTGACTGGCTCGCTCCCGGCGGCTTCGCACTTATTGTTGTCCCTCAGTGGGTGCTCAGCCGCAGGGGCAACCTGCCCGTCGTCAAGGCGCGCGATGCGCTGCTTCGTCAAGGGCGCCTGCACGCCATCATCCAGCTTCCCCGCAGCGTCTACCCGAACGTCGTTGGCGCTGATCACGCGTTACTTGTGCTCCGGGACCCCGGCAGCAGCCGGCCGCTAGCTGTCACCATCTGCGATGCCGACCAGATCCACCGGGAACACGGCGAGGGATGGATCGGCGAGACTGTCCGACTCCTCGCCGGCCCAAAGAGCGGCCGTGGCAAACCGCCGTGCGTCGATGTCGCACGCTCGCACCTCAACTCCGCCTCATCCCTCGTACCTGCGCACATACTCGTCCCATCGACCAACGCTGACGAACGTCTTACCCAAGCACGGCAAGCCCGTGCTGCGGCGACGCGCGTGATAGAAGCCGAACAGGGCGAGGTCCTCAAGGTGCTGGACCGGATCACCTTCCGGCCCTCCAGCACAGAGCCACGCCACACCACCGTCGGAGAGCTGCTGCAAGCCGGCCAGCTCATCCACCTGCGTGGTCACCGAATCACGCCCACCGCCATCAGCCGCAACGGCCAGCGCATCGTCGGCCGGGAAGAACTCCTCGGCCAGCAGCCAATCGGGATCCGACGCGTCGACCTGGCCAACCTCGCCAGCCACAATGCGGCCACCCTCACCGAGCCTGGCGATGTGCTCCTGCTCGCCGACCCCTCCCTGCCCGTCATCGTCGACGACGACGGCGGCAGTGTTCTCATGTTCCCAGCCCAAGGTCTACGCGTTCCCGGACACCGCAAGCACGCCAGCACCTTCCGCGACGAACCACAGAAACCCTGGATTGGCCCCCACGCCCTTGCGGCGCTGCTGCGCGCCTCCCGCAACGCAACCCGCACCGGCCGATCACACGTACGTCGTTCCGGCCTGCTTCAAATGCAACTGCCATACATCAGCGATACCGCCCGCGACCGGCTCGACGACGTCCTTTACCAACTGCACGAGGCCACCCAACTGGCCCGTGACAGAGTCGCCGTCCTGGAGACGCTGCAGGCCCGCATCGGCGATGGCATCGCCGACGGAGCCTTCACGCTTGGCCCCGACGAACTAGCTACGCCGAACAACCGACGAGGGAGATGACTGTGCCGCCACGCACGCGCAAGCCGGCCGACGACAAACCGGCCGACCTAAAGGACATCCTATGGAAGGCCGCAGACAAGCTGCGCGGCAGCATGGACGCCGCCGAATACAAGCACTTCGTCCTCGGCCTCATCTTCCTCAAGTACGCCTCCGACTCCTTCGACGAACGCCGTAAAGAAATCGCCCAGGAGTTGGAAGCCGAGGATATTACCGGTGACCGGCAACTCGGCCTTCTCGAAGATCCCGACGAATACGCCCGCAAGAACATCTTCTGGGTCCCTGCCGGTGCCCGCTGGGCCACCATTGCCGAACGCGCCAAGACCGGCGCGGGTGAGGCAACGGTCGGCCAACTACTCGACGGCGCGATGCGCGCTATTGGCGAAGCCAACGCTGACCTCAAGGGCGCCCTGCCTCAAGGGCTGTTCAACAGTCGGGGTGTCGACGCCCGCCGCTTGAGTGAACTCGTCGATCTCATTAACAAGCTTGGATTCAAGGACGAAACTGGCGCAGACGGCAAGCCTCGTACGGCCCGCGATCTGCTCGGGGAGGTCTACGAATACTGCCTGGAGAAGTTCGCGCTCGCGGAAGGCAAGCGCGGCGGCGAATACTTCACCCCCAAGAGCATCGTCAAACTCATCGTCGAAGTCCTCGAACCGCAACAGAAGGACCGTGTTTACGACCCGGCATGCGGCTCCGGAGGAATGTTCGTCCAAGCCGAGAAGTTCATCGAAGAACATGGCGGAAATCCCTTCGACATCTCGGTCTTCGGACAGGAATCCAACAAGAACACCTGGCAATTGGCGAAGATGAATCTTGCCATCCACGGCATTAGCGCCAACCTCGGCCCTCGCTGGGGCGACAGTTTCCACGAAGATCAACACCCAGATATGCGCTTCGACGTCGTAATGGCCAACCCGCCGTTCAATATCTCCGACTGGGGCGGCGAACGCCTACCGTTCGACCCCCGATGGGAATACGGCGTTCCACCGGTCGGCAACGCCAACTACGCGTGGCTTCAGCACATGGCCCACAAACTCTCTCCGAAAGGCCGCGCAGGCATTGTGCTCGCCAACGGCTCTATGGCCAGCAAGCACTCTGGTGAGGGCGACATTCGTCGCAAAATGATCGAAGCTGACCTGGTCGCGTGTATGGTCGCCCTGCCCGGCCAGCTCTTCCGTTCCACTACCATTCCGGTCTGTGTGTGGTTCCTTGCCAGAGACAAGAGCCCAGGTCGTGGCCGGAGGCTCATCGACCGCACCAATCAACTTCTATTCATAGACGCCCGCAGCTTTGGCAAGATGGTGGATCGAACGCTGCGCGAACTCACGGACGACGAGATCAAGCGTGTCGCCGACACGTACCATGCATGGCGCGGCACCGACCGCACCATTGACTACGCCGACGTTCTCGGATTCTGCAAGTCCGCCTCTTTGGACGAGATTCGCGAGCACGATTTCATTCTCACTCCGGGGCGATTTGTCGGAACGAGGCTGGCAGAATCTGATGACGACGAACCCATCGAGGACAAGATAACGAGACTGACGAAGGAGCTCTACTCGCACTTCGATGAGGCAGATCGCCTCGAAAGCATCGTGCGCGAACAGCTCGGGAGGATCGGTGCCTGAGTCAGTCGTAACTCCGCTTGGAACCTCCTTGCCTGCTGGTTGGCGACTCGAACGGCTGGGGCCATTGTGTTCGAAGATTGGTAGTGGTGCTACACCCAAGGGTGGGGCAGCCGTGTACGAGGTACATGGGACGTCATTCATTCGATCCCAGAATGTCCTCGATCACGCGTTCCTGCGCGACGGTCTCGCCTTCATTAACGGGTATGCCGCCGACAAGCTGCGAGGTGTGGCAGTGGAACCTCGCGATGTCCTTCTCAACATTACCGGAGACGGGGACACAATAGCACGTTGCTGTGTTGTTCCAGCCGACGTCCTTCCCGCAAGGGTTAATCAGCATGTCGCCATCATTCGGCCAGGGAACGAGCTTGTCCCGGAGTTTCTTCAGCGCTACCTCTCGCATCCATTGATTCGCGAATACATGCTCAACCATAACTCCGGAGGATCACGGCGCGCCCTAACTAAGGGGCACATCGAACGATTTGAAGTCGTCATACCGCCTGAGGCCGAACAGCGTGCCATCGCAAGCGTCCTGGGAGCCCTGGACGGCAAGATTGCGATCAATGAGCAAATCGCGCAAACCGCATTGAACCTTGCCGGTGCAATTTTCGACCGCGCGGCAAAAGCCGAGGTAATGCAACTCGGAACAGCGGTTGACCTAGTCTACGGCAAGGCTCTTCGCGACTCGGAACGCCGACCCGGCGAGGTCCCAGTGTTCGGCTGCACTGGCCGAATTGGATGGCACTCAGACGCCCTGACGTCCGGTCCAAGTGTCGTGATTGGACGGAAGGGCGCAAACGCAGGTTGCGTTTCGTGGTCGCCAACACCATGCTGGGTGATCGACACGGCATTCTACGCCAAGCCGAAACTCGGCTACCTCTCACCGGAACTCACCTATTTCTTGCTTCGAAATGCTGGGCTGAGTGAGTTGGTCGGGGACTCGGCTGTCCCCGGCCTGAATAGGAACATTGCAGCGACAGAACGCGTCTCCCTTCCTGCGGAATCCGAATGCCGCAGCCTCACAAGTAAACTCGCTCCCCTGCTGCGGCTAATGGCCGCGAGCGTTGACGAGACTCGATGCCTATCGGCCCTTCGGGACATGTTGCTGCCCAGGCTGGTCTCCGGTGCGCTCCGAATAAAGGACATAGATCGACTGCTTTCCGTCTAACCCTGGTTGAAGAGACTTACGCGGCCCAAGCAAGACCGGACGAACGGATGGTGACGCATGGCCGATGACTCGACCTTCCCGCGCGACCCGTCGGAGGCGGAGTGGGAAGCAGATGTTGTTGAGCAGCTTGGCGACTGGTGGCAACACATCGATGGCGTCGAACTGGCACCACGAGGTAGGCCCGACGCCGCCCGCAAGTTTTCCGGTGAGCGCTGGCGGTGGGATGACCTGATCCTCTACCGCCGGCTGCGGGACGCGATCGCGCGTATTAACCCGCAGCTTCCTGAGGAGGTCGTCAGCGAGGTCGTTGACGAGTTCGCCAAGCGGGAGTCTGCCGACGCATTCCACGAGCGGCATCGGCTGCACCGGCTGCTGACCGGTGATCTGAAGGTGACGTACGAGGACCCGGTGTCGGGTCAGACGCGCACGGAGACCGTGTGGGTGATCGACTTCGTCGACCCGTACGCCAACGAGCTTGTCGCGGCGAACCAGGTAACCGTCAAGGACGGCAAGCACTCTCGGCGGCTGGACGTTGTTGCCTACGTCAACGGTCTTCCCCTTGCGGTGTTCGAGCTGAAGGCTGCGGGCGCGAAGGAGGGGTCCCGCGAGGCGTACGACCAGTTGATGACCTATCGGCGTGAGTTCGGGGCGGGCGCGCTCGCCCTGCCCGTCTTCGCCGTGGCCAGCGATGGCATCACCGCCAGGCTCGGGACCCTGTTCACGCCGTGGGAGCACATGGCGCCGTGGGACGTCGATGCAGACGGCCATCCGGTGAACGTGTCTGATGGCTCCGCACTGGAGACGATGATCGCCGGCGTCTTCGACCCAGCTAAGTTCATTGACCTTCTGGCGAACTTCACGTCGTTCTCGCGGGAGCGTGGCGGTGGCGTCGACACCGTACGGGTCGCGAAGGCGCACCAGATGTTCGCGGTGAACAAGGCGATCGACAAGACGGTCACTGCGGTCGCGAGCAACGGCAAGATCGGCGTCGTGTGGCACACGCAGGGCTCCGGCAAGAGCATGGAGATGGTGTATTACGTGGCGAAGGCGATGAAAGAGCCAGCGCTGCGTAACCCGACGTTCGTCGTGCTCACCGACCGCATCGACTTGGACAGTCAGCTTTATGCGACCTTCGCTGCCAGTGAGCTGACGCCTGAGCGGACGCTCCCGCGGGCTGAGACCAAAGAGCAGATCCAGCAGTTGTTGGCCGACCGGCCGTCGGGCGGCATCGTCTTCACGACCCTGCAGAAGTTCTGGCGCACGAAGGAGGACCGGGAGAACAACGTCTACTTCCCGACGCTGTCTACCCGACGCAACATCATCGTGATCGTCGATGAAGCGCACCGCAGCCACTACGAGAACATCGAGGGCTATGCACGTAACCTTCATGACGCGCTACCCAACGCTGCGTTCATCGCCTTTACTGGCACGCCAATCTCAAAGGTGAACGCGAACACCCGCTCCGTGTTCGGCGACTACATCGACGTCTACGACCTCGGCCGGGCGGTGCGCGACGGCGCCACCGTCCGGGTGTTCTACGAAAACCGGCACATCCCAGTGCACCTGCCTGAAGGCAAAGAGCCGATCGAGTTCGATGAGGAAGCTGACCTGCTGACCTCCGATCTCGACCCCGACGAGCAGGCGGAGGTGCGTCGGGCATTCGCCCTCTACGAGGACGTAGTTGGCGCACCCGAGCGCGTGACGAAACTAGCCGGCGACATCGTCACGCACTGGAAGGCTCGCCGGGCCGACATGTTCGCCCTGACCGGAAACAACGGCAAGGGCATGATCGTCTGCTACTCGCGGAAGATCGCCGCCAGCCTGTACCAAGAGATCACCAATCTTGAGCCCACCTGGCACTCCGACAACGACGCCGAAGGACTGATCAAGGTCGTCTACACCGGCAGCGCCAAGGACTCCGCCCTAGTCGGAGCGCACAACCGCTCGAAGGGCGAGATACAGAAGATCCAGCGCCGGGCCACCGACGACACCGATCCGCTGGAGTTGGTCATCGTGCAGTCGATGTGGCTCACTGGGTTCGACTCGCCGCCGCTGCACACCCTCTACCTCGACAAGCCGATGCGAGGGGCAGCGCTCATGCAGGCCATCGCTCGCGTCAACAGGCGATGGGGCGAGAAGCCCAGCGGACTCGTCGTAGACTTCCTCGGCATCGCAGACAACCTGACCAAGGCGCTCGCGGAATACACCACCGCCACCGACGCCGAGCCGCAGAAGTCCATCGGCGAGACGACGGAGGCTGCGGCCGACATGGTCATCGAGCTGTGCGGGATTCTCAACGATCAGCTCAGCGGCATCAACTGGCGGGCGACCCGTGACTCCGGCCGCAAGAAGGCATTCCTCAAGGCCGCGCTCGATGTGGTCGACTACCTGAAACGGCCCGAGCCGGATCCGGAAGACGGGAAGCCTACACTGGCCCAGCGCTACGCCGACACAGCGCGCAAGCTCGCGCAGGCATACAGCAACTGCTCCCGCTCCTCGCGGCTGCGCCCCTTGCGGCCCGACATCGAGTTCTACAACGCCGTACGCCAGTACCAGGCCAAGCTGCGTGCCGAGGAACGCGCCGAGAGCGGCCTGGCGAGCCGTGCCGATATCGAACTGGCAATTCGCCAACTCACGGCCAGCGCGGTCGCCGTCGACGAGGTCGTTGACATCTACGAGGCGGCCGGCATCCAGCGTCCCGACCTGTCCCACCTGGACGAGGACTTTCTGCGTAGTCTCCGGGAGAGCCAGCGTCCTAATTTGGCCGTCGAGGCGCTACGGCGTGCGATCGCACGAGAGATACGTGTCGTGCATCCACACAACGTTGTTAAGCAGGAAGGTTTTACCGACAAGCTGCTCAAGACCATGGAACGCT
Organism: Micromonospora sp. CPCC 206061; assembly: GCF_036906915.1. NCBI lineage: Bacteria > Bacillati > Actinomycetota > Actinomycetes > Micromonosporales > Micromonosporaceae > Micromonospora > Micromonospora sp. CPCC 206061. The sequence goes on along the minus strand of NZ_JBAKHX010000054.1, from coordinate 23,677 downwards.
ACCGGATGGCGGGTCTCACCGCAGCGGAGATCATCGAGGCGCTGGTGCGTCTGGCGAAGGAAATCTCAGCCGACCGCGGCCGGGCCGCTGAACTCGGACTGACCGAAGACGAACTCGCGTTCTATGATGCCGTCGCCCAAAACGACTCCGCCAAGCAGCTCCTCGGGGATGCGGTGCTCGCCGACATCGCCAAAGCCTTGGTCCAAGAGCTGCAAGACCTCCCGCGAGACTGGCACATCCGCGACCAGGCGCAAGCACTCGTCCGGAGCAAGGTCAAGCGACTGCTTGCGAAGTTCGGTTACCCCCCGGACGCGCAGCAGGCCGCGGTTGACCTCGTACTGAGGCAGACCCGTACCTACATCGAAGACCAGGACGTCTGACCGCTGACCGCGAGCTTGCACGGGTGACTCGTGGTCCGGGGCGGCCAGCATGAGGTTAGCCCCGGTATCGGGCTGGCTCGCTCACGATCATGGGTTCGGACTCCGGGTGCCTGATGCAGGCACATGCGCCCCGAGCAGTGGCGTGCGTCAGCAGGGCCGGAGTTCGGCCACCGGTTCGGGCGCCCGAGTCTGGTCGCGGCCACCTGGCTAGGCGCGACCGGGCTGCCAGCCTGCACGTCTGTGAATGTCTTTGCCTAGCCGGACATCGATGAGTAGTTTGGTCGCAACTTACAGTGGTGACCTGAGTCTGGGGGCAGGCGTTGCGGATCTTGTCCTTCAAACCGGGTCACGACGGTACCGTCGCCTTTATCCGGGACGGCGTGTTGGAGTTTTCGATCGAGGCGGAGAAGGACTCGTTTCCCCGGTACGCGGATGTGACGCCCAGCGCGGTGCTGGACGCGCTCGACCTGGTCGACGACGTTCCGGATGTGCTGTGCCTCAGTGGGTGGGTCAAGGGGTTCCATTCGATGGACCGGCGGCTCGGTGCTGGCTACTTCGGTTGGGACGGCCAGCACACGCAGGTGGGTGAGCGCCGCGTGTTCGGCAAGCACGTGCGGACGTTCTCGTCGACGCATGAGCGTTCGCACTTGTTGTCCGCGTACGGGATGTCGCCGTTTCCGCAGGGCGAGCCGTGCTATGCGCTGGTGTGGGAGGGCAACATCGGCTCGTTCTACGAGATCACGCCGGACGTCACCGTGATCCGGGTGGCGGACGTGATGGAGGACCCGGGCAACAAGTACCAGTACATCTTCGCGCTGGCCGATTCCACGACCACGGCGGTAAACGGCGGGTTCAGGTTTTCCAACGCCGGCAAGCTGATGGCGTTGGCGGGATACGCTGACGGCTCGCCGATCACGCCGGGCGAGCTTGACCTCATCGACTGGGTCCTGTCCCGTCGCTCGATCCTGTTGACCAGCCCGAAGAGCGAGCTGGCCGCATCGCCGTTCTACGACGCGGGTGTCACGTCGCAGGCGTTCGCCAATCTCGCCGCGCACCACTCTGCCACGATCTTCGACTCCTTCTACAGGGTGGCCCATACGACGCTGACCAAGGGGTACCCGTTGCTGATCGCCGGTGGCTGCGGGCTGAACTGCGACTGGAACAGCCGCTGGCGCGAGTGCGGCCTGTTCGCCGAAGTGTTCGTACCGCCGTGCCCCAACGACAGCGGCTCGGCGATCGGTACGGCCATCGACGCCCAGTGGTACTTCGAGGGCAATGCGAAGGTCTCCTGGAGCGTGTACAGCGGAGCGGACTTTGTCGAGGACGTGCCCGTGCCGGACGCGTTCACTCGACACCCGTTGGATCTGACTCTGGTGGCCGACCTGTTGGCCCGGCGCCTGGTGATCGCGTGGGCTCGGGGGCGGGCGGAGATCGGCCCGCGGGCGTTGGGCAACCGATCCTTGCTGGCGGCTCCATTCGACCCCGACACCCGGGATCGCCTCAACGTGATCAAGCAGCGCGAGCCGTACCGCCCGATCGCGCCGGTGTGCCGGGAGCAGGACGTGTCCGCCTACTTCGATTGGACCGGGCCGAGTCCGCACATGCTGTTCTTTCAGCGGGTGCGCGATGGCCGACTGGGCGCGGTCACCCATGTCGACGGTACCGCCAGGGTCCAGACGGTGGCGGCGCACGAGAACCCGGTTCTGCATGACCTTCTCGGCGCGTTCGCCGCGCGGACGGGCGTGGGGGTGCTGTGTAACACCTCGCTTAACTTCGCGGGTCGCGGCTTTATCAACCGCACGAGCGACCTCGTCGAGTACGTGGGTGAGCGGAGCATCGACGGGTTTGTCATCGGCGACCACCTGTACGTGCGGTCCGATGCGGGAGGTGGCTGACGCGACGATGGAGGCGGGCACAGTGGCCGATCAGGTCGACCAGGCCGAAGGGCAGTTGGGCGAGGTGCTACGGCTGTTGCGCTTGGAGGCGCGCATGTCGCAGCGGGATCTCGCGCTGCGGATCGGGTTCCACGAGCACGCGGTGTCCAGCTTCGAGCGTGGGGAACGCGCGCCCAGTGCCCAGTACCTGACCGGGTTCATCAGCGTGCTACGCCTGCCGGAGGCTGCCGCCGATGGGATTTGGCGGCTGTATCGCCGGGAACCGCAGTCAGCGTTGATGCACTCGCCTGTTGTGGCCGGCGAGGATTTCCCGTGCCCGTATCGCGGCCTGGCCGCGTTCCGGCAGGCGGACGCCCGATTCTTTCACGGGCGTGATGCGGCGATCGCGCGGATCACTGGAAAGCTCGACGCCAGTCCGCTGGTCGCGGTAGTGGGTGCGTCGGGTAGCGGCAAGTCGTCGGTGGTGTTCGCTGGGGTCGTTCCTCGGCTGCGCCGGTCAGCGGAGTGGGACGTGGTGTCCTTGCGGCCCGGCCCCGACCCGTTCGCCGCGTTCGCCAACGCACTAAGCCCGCAGGATACGGGTCAGCACGCCGATTCGGCGACCGAGGTGTCCACAGTGACCGAGGCGTCCATCGCGGCGGCGCTCGATGTTCGTACGCGTCGGTCGGGCGCGGGCGCAACGACGCTTGTGGTTATCGACCAATTTGAGGAGCTGTTCACTCACGGTGCCGCTCCGGCCGTGGTCGACGGCTTCCTGACCTTGCTGGTGCGCATGGCCGCAGCACGTCGTCGGGTGCCGGTGAAGGTGGTGCTGACGTTTCGGGGTGACTTCTACGGCCAGGTGATCGCCCGCCGCGACTTCTCGGACCTGTTGCAGGACAACGTGGTTCACCTGCCGCCGATGAGCCGCGCCGAGCTGCGCCAGGCGATCGTCGAGCCGGCTCGCCTTGTCGGTCTCGCGTTGGATAGCGGCTTGGCCGATCGGATCCTCGATGACGCGGGTACCGAGCCGGGCAACCTGCCGCTGTTGGAGTTCGCGCTGACCCGGTTGTGGGACATGCGGCGGGGCATGTCGTTGACGCACAAGGCATATCAACAGATCGGACACCTTGCCGGTGCGATCACTGCCCGCGCTGAAGAGGTCTACGTCGGTCTGTCGCCCGAGCAGCAGTATGCCGCGCGGCAGCTGCTGGTGCGGCTGGTCCAGGTCGCGCGTCCGGAGGAGGACGGCAATGACGCCCGCCGCCGCACTCCCATCGTGGAGCTGGCCTCGCTGCCGCGGGTGGACGTGGTGATCGGGGCGTTGGCCAACGCCCGCCTGGTCGTCACCGATGCTGACTATACCCTTGGCCCGACAGTCGAGCTGTCCCACGAGGCGATCATCCGGTCCTGGGAGCGGCTTCGTGTGTGGCTGGTTGAGGACCGGCAGTTCCTGCTGTGGCAGCAGCGGGCACGCCAGTGGCTCGCCGAATGGCGTCACGCCGCAGGTCACCAGGATGCCCTGCTACGTGGCAGCCTCCTGGAGGAGGCGCAACGCTGGTTGGCGGTCAAAGGACGCGATGCCGTCGCGGCGGACCTGCTTGACTACGTCGAGGCGAGCATTCGGGAACACGATGAAGAGACCCGCCGCCAGGCATTGAGTCGCATCGACCAACTTCTGAGCGTGGTGCCGCGGGAGGTACTCGAGGTCGCCGAGACATTCGCCGAGGAGAGCGAGGATGTGCACGCCGTGTTGCGCGGCCGGCTGGAGGGTGGGGCGGCAGGGCAGCGGTGGCGGGTGCGCGTCGCGTTACTCAGTACGGATCCGGCCCAGGCCGAGCACCTGATCGCGGAGGTTGGCCAGCTGTGGCCGGACGAGCTGATCGCGGTCCGTGACGCAGTGCGCCCCTTTCGCGCCGCGCTGCTGACCCGGCTGTGGGACATGGCCACGGCAGACGCGGTGGGCGCCCGGGAGCACATGTTCAGCGCCGTCTTGCTGGCCGACTTCGCGCCCGACGACGAACGGTGGCCGGCCTTCGCGATGGGCGTGGCGGCCCGGTTGGTCGGCCAGAATCAGCTGCACCTGCGTGTTTTCGTCGACGGGCTGCGGCCGGTACGCGAATGGTTGTTCGAGCCGCTGCTGGACGTCTTCGCCGACACCACCGAGCTGCGCGCTGCGGCCCAGGCGACCACAGCCGCGATTCTGCTCGACCTGGCCGCCGACCAGCCTGAGCTGCTCGCCCGGATGGTGGTCCACGCCAGATCCCAGAACTTCGAACAGATCCTCGACGCCCTGCAGAACGTGTCGACACCTGCGGCGGTCGAGGTCCTGCACGATGCCGCGCATACCGCCCCGGTCGGGGCGGAGACCGAAGCGCAGCGGGTCTGGACCGGCCGCCGCCGGGCTACCGCGCTGTGCGCCCTGCTGCGGCTGGGCTCCCGGCCCGACCTGGACGACCTTTTCGCGCCGGCGTCCGACCCCGAGCTGTTGACCCAGTTCACCGTACATGCGCAGCGGCTGCTGGTATCCGCCACCGACCTTGCTGGCCAACTTGCCACGGTTGCGGGCAGCCGAGCCAAGTACACGCTGCTGCTCGCCATGGGCCAATACCCGCCGCCCGATCCGGCAGCGTCTTCTGCCCGTGCTATCTCGGCCAGGGTTGCCGACTTGCGGGGCGACGACGACGCGGGCGTGCGCGCCGCCGCGGTGTGGCTGCTGCGCCGGTGGGAGGTTACCAGCGGCCAGCCGGCGCCAAGGGCACCGTATGACCCTACGGGGCGGCGTCGATGGTTCACCGTGGACAGCGGGAACGAGTCCATGACGTTCGTGGTGGTGCGGCCGGGTCACGTTCTCATGGGCTCGCCGGATGACGAGGCCGAGCGCAGCGACTACGAGTCGCCCCGCCAGCCCGTTACCCTGACCCGGTCGTACGCGTTGTGCGAGCGCGAGGTGACCCGCGCCGAGTTTGAACGGTTCATGGCCGCCACCAACACCCGAGGGCTGCCGAACATCGACGAATGGAGCCCGTTGGGTGTCGAGCCGGTCGTCGCCCCCACCTGGTTCGAGGCCACCGCGTACGCCGATTGGCTCAGCACGGAAGTGATCGGTGTGGGGGCGTCGGCGCAGGATAGCCGAGGCGCGCAGCAGTGGCGGTTTCGGCTGCCCACGGAGGCTGAGTGGGAGCACGCCTGCCGCGCTGGGACCTCGACCGCGTACAGCTTCGGCAGTGACCGCGAGCTGCTTGGCCTGTTCGGTTGGTACGCCGACAACTCCGGCCTCAAGACCCACGAGGCCGGTCTGCTGCGGCCCAGCCCGGCCGGACTGTTCAATATCCACGGACAGTGCTGGGAGTGGTGCCAGGATTGGTACGGACCGTACAGCGATCAGCCCCGGGCCGACCCGGTCGGACCGGACGACGGCGATCGCAAGGTGCTCCGCGGCGGCTGCTGGAACCTCGGCCCCCGCTACGCCCGCTCGGCCTGCCGCAACGCCCACATCCCGTCCAACCGCAACTACTACATCACCTTCCGGCTCGCTGTCACCGTCCCCGAGATCGATCCACACTGGACGCCTGACCGGCCCAACCCACTGCCGTGGACCGGACGATGAGACGCCGACGCATCAAGCCCCGCCGCCAGGGCGCCGCCCCGCACCCCGCACGGCCGCGACGACGAGGGACAGCCTGGCCGGCGTCCCGCGTGGGGCTGGCGATCATGCTCGGCGGGATGGCGGTACTCACCGTCGGGCACGTCCACCACCACGGCTGGACCTGGAACGGGCTGCTCGACGACCTCTACGCCAACGTCGGCTCGGAGCTCATCGGCATGGCCTTCGTGATCCTGCTCATCGACCGGTTCGCTGCCCGCCGAGAAGACCAGCGACTACGCCGCCAACTCGTACGTGAGCTTGGCAGCACCGACCGGGGACTGACCGCCCGCGCCGTGATCGAGTTGGACGCACAAGGCTGGCTCTACGACGGCACGCTGGAAGCCGCCCAGCTCAGCGGGGCCAACCTGAGCGGCGCTCGCCTCGAACGGGCCAACCTCCAGACCACGGTCCTCGCCGGTGCTGACTTGACCCACGCCAACCTCTCTGGCGCCCGCATGGCCGGCGCCAACCTCGCTGACGCCGTGCTGGAACGGGCCAACCTCGAAATGGCCGACCTGAGTAGCGCGATCTTGCCGCAGGCGCGACTTGAACGCGCCGACGCCGCCCTGGCCACACTCGCCGGCGCCAACCTCGAAGGTGCGACCCTGCAAGACGCCGATCTCACCGGCGCTGACCTGAGTGGCGCCGACCTGCGCGGAGCCGACCTCACCGGCTGCCGCGTCGGCCGGGCAAGCCTTGACGGCGTACGCTGGAACAGCGCAACCCGTTGGCCGGCAGGCTTCGCGCCGCCACCCGGCCGCGATGACGGCGACATGGTTGATCACGTTGGTGGATGACCGGGTCCGGTAACCGGTCGTTACGTGGAAGGGTACGCCGATGCAGTTCCTGCTCATCGCCCACGACGGCGACGACGACCAGGCATTGAACCGGCGGATGCGAGCCCGGGACGAGCACATCGCCCTCGGCGACGCGATGGTCGCCAAAGGGCAGATGCTCTATGGCGGCGCCATCCTTGACGAGGCCGGAAACATGATCGGATCGGTCCTCGTCCTGGACTTCCCCGACCGTGCCGAGCTGGACGCATGGCTGAAGATCGAACCCTACGTGACCGGCGACGTGTGGCGCAGCATCGACGTGCAACCGTTCAGGGTCGGGCCGTCTTTCGTCGGACTACACCGCTGACCTGTCCATGACTGCAGCAATAAGGTAGCGGCCACGCGTCGCCATGACGCCCGGCGCGATTATCGCCGCCGCCCACCGGCCAAAGTTAGCAGCCGGCGACCCATACGCCGTGACCGCCGCCCGCCAGCCCATACCCGCGAACAGGCTCTCCGAGTCGTCACAGCCTGACTTCCACGGATGCCCGCTCGCAGCCATCTTGGTCCGCCACGCCTCCATACGCGGACTGTCCAATGATGTCTGTGTCACGTAGTCCGCCAGCAGACGACTACCCGACGCGGACATGCTTGTGATCGCCTTGAGGAGTTGGTCGCGCTCATGAGCGGACAGGAAGTACAGCAACCCCTCAACCAGCCACAACGCCGGCTGCACAGGTGAGAAGCCGGCGTCAAGGAGCGGTGTCGTCCAGTCTTCGAGGAGGTCAACCCCGATCGGTCGCAGGTCACAGCCGGGCTCGGCGCCTGATCCGTCGACCAGCGCACGCTTGAGATCCAGCAGCGCCGGGCGGTCCAGCTCGAAGACCACCGTCGCAGCCGGCCAGACCAACCGGTACGCCCGGGTGTCCATCCCAGCCGCTACGAACACGAACTGCCGCACGCCGCTGGCGGCAGCGCGGCCGATCGCCTCGTCGAAGAACCGGGTACGTACCGCGAGGGCCGGATCCTGGACCCCCTGCTGCACCTCGCCCTCGAACCCGCGCATGATCTGCGGACCCTGCTCGGTCGCAAGAAGCTCCGCCAACGGCTCCTCAAACAGCCGATCATCCCGGGCATGCTCCCTCGCCCGCATCGACGCCGTCCACAACGCCGTCCGCGCCAGCGGATCCAGGTCGGCACCCATCTACACAATGTAGCGACTCGGATACCGTTCACCTGCCAGACGGTGACGGTTCGCAGTCCCTAGGGCTAGCGTTGCCGACGTGCCGGGCATTCCTTCGGGCGAGGATTTGCCTCCGCAGGCCAGTACGGTACCGCGGGCGGCCTCTGCCAGGTCGCGGGCGAGCATTCCGATCGGGTCTGGAGTGGGCGGCGCTGTCATGTGGACGGCCAGGCCGGCGTCGGTCAGCATCGCGGCTAGATGTCGATGGTGGTGGTTTGCCGGCGCCCTCTGGGCAATCAACGCTGACCAGCATTCCACGAGCGCGGCTCGTTATCTCTCTCTTGGCGAACGCAGCGGTGCCGGCTGTCAGAACAGTTGATCGGGCGAGCTGGTTGGCGCGGCGCCGACGAGATCGCCCAGCCGAGGCGGATCGCCGCCCGTGCTGGCGGCGAGATGGACGAGCAGCCGGGCGGCCACGAGCGCATCGTAGGCGGCTCGGCGTGGGCGCAACCCTAGGGGCAGGTCCTCGTCCAGTCGCAGCGTCCGGACAAGCACACCGAGGCGGTAGCTGGCCTGGCGGGGTAGCCGGGCACGAGCCAGCCTGAGGGTGTCGATGACCGCGGCCGGTTGCCAGCTGGGCAACTCCCGGGCCAGCACATCGATGTCGATGCGCGCGTTGTGTGCGACGAGGACGGCGCCGTCGAGATATTCGCGGATATCCGCCTCGACAGCTGCGATGCCCGGCAGCTCGACGACATCCTGGTCGGTGATGCCGTGGACCTTGGTGGCCTGCCAGGTGATCGGACTAGGCGGGCGGACAAGCCAGCTCACCGGGTCGCCGATGACACCCGCATCGATCGGCACGACCGCCAGCTCCACCAGTCGCGGTGGCTGCTGGCCGTTGTCTTCCACATCGACGGCCACGAGCCGCGCGCTCGTCCACGCTGCCTCGTCATCCATGCCTCTCCTAATTAGTTAGGCCCGGGTCGGCTGGTAGGACGCTCGCGGGGGCGCACTATTGCCGACTCGGCGATGTCGAGAGCACGGAGGAGGAGTGTCAGTTTCCCTGCGCTCAGGGTGCCTGTGTCAAGGCCACACGTGGCGACGAGCGTATTGAGCTGGCTGACCTGTTGGTGGCAGGCGGCGGCGAGGCAGGTGGGGTGGGTCAATAGGTCGCGGGCGGCGTACCCGTCGTCAAGGGCGTGGAAGATCAGCTCCACGGCGATCTGCTCGGCGGCTGGATGACTGCTATCGAGCGCGTCTAGGAGGGTGAGGCCCAGCCGGGTGTGGAAGACGGTGAGTCCGGGCTTGGCGGGTCCGAGGGCGTGGTAGGCCGTCAGTGCCGTGTTCGTGTGGTCTCGGGTGTCGGACCCTGGCACCAGCAGGAGTAGGCAGGCGGTGACGGCGTTCTCCCACAGCTCGCCGGGTTGGGTGGCCTCCAGGATCGCGTGTGCCTGCTGGTGGCGGCCTGCTGCGGCGTGGGCGATGACGGTAATCTGCCTGCCGTCGAGCATGCGTGCGCCGACGCCTTTGTATTGGGTGAGGCGGTGGCCGGCTTCGTCCCATCGTCCGGCGCTTGCCAGGGCGTGGGCGCCAGTGCCGAGCAGGACGGTCCATAGCCAGGTTCGTGCTGTGGCGTAGGCGCCGGGTGCCTCGGTGAGGCGGGCGGCGGGGATGGTGAGGCCGTCGATCACGATGTCGGTGCGGCTGTCGATTGCCTGGAACAGGGCTTCCAGCAGGTCCCAGGCGGCGGGGCCGTCGCCTGCGCGGATGTGGAGGCGGGCGATGTTCACGACGGGTTCGAGTGCGTGCCGGGGATCGTGGTCGTGGTCGAGAGCAAGGTTGGCGAGCCGGTGGCACCAGGTGCGGGCCAGGTTGGGCATGCCGCAGTCCGATGCGAGGAGCGCGGCGAGGTTGAACACCCCGGTCGCCGAGGTGACATCGCCGCGCTCCCGGGCGAGGACGGCGCGTTCCTGGAGGTCGACGATGCGCTGGGTCAGGGGCGTGCAGACGGGTCGGCGCCGGGCGATCAGTGGGAACCTGCGGGTGACGGCCGGATTCATGAGTCGCCACCCGGGGCGAGCACAGTGAGGGTGGGATCGGGGCCGAAGACGATGGTCTTGGCGGCGATGGCGAGGGCCGCTTGATGCAGGCCGGGGATACTGCGCCGGTTCCAGGCAAAGATCACGTAGTGAGCGAGGGTTGCGCGGAGGCCGCGTTGCAGCCGTGCGGTCTGGTTGAGCCGGTTGAGGGTGTCGCCGGCGGCGGTGTAAGCCTCGAACCAGGTGCGAGCGCCGGCCAGCGGCGCCCCCTGGTTTGTAAGGCTGGCCGAGTCGACGTTCAGAAGCCGTTTCACCGAGTGCAGCAGGGTATCGACGAGCGCGGGCTCGGGCGGTTCTCGATGCTCGGCGACGCGAGCCCATACGTCGCCCTGCTCGTACCAGTCAAGGCCCGCGGCTCGCATCATCGCCGCAACGAGCATGATCGACAGCTCACGGTGGTGCGCGGGTGTCTGGCCGGTGACGGGGGTGAGCAGGTGGCGGCTGTCGTGGTGCCAGAGCCGGTGGGCTGCGTCCATGGCTGTGATGCCGCCGAAGGCGTGGATCTCGGGCTCGTAGATGCCGGGGACGGCGGCGCTGATGTGGCGGTCGTGGCACAGGCGGGCCAGCTGGCCGGTCAGGTAGTGGTCGGCCTCGGCGGTGCTGGAGCCGGGGAGATAGCGCAGCCGCCAGGTTTCTTTGCGGACGTAGAACCAGGCGGTGATGAGCTGGCGGGTTTCGGCTTCCGCCAAGATCGGTGCGAGATGAGTGATCGCTACTTGGTCGGCGGCATGGGGGTCCGGGAAGCCGATGGTGGTCTGCCGCCATTCGGGTGAGGTCATGAGCGGTCCCTGGAGTTCAGGCGAGGCCGAGGAAGGTGTCCCAGCACGTCGCCGAGGTACCAACGGTGGCGGTATGCAGGGCCAGCGCGGCACCGGCCGCGCCGTTCATCAACTCCGGATCACCGTGGGCTTGGGCGGCGAGCTGTGTGGCGAGTTCACGGGCTAGGCCGGGCAGCTCGGCGGCGAGTTGGACTGCGCGGTGCGGGTCGGTGCTGGCGGCGGCCATGCGGCATGCTGCCTGTAGGAGGCCGCCTTTGCCGTGGCAGAGGCCGATCTCGGGCAGCCGGGCGCGTTGGGTGGCGTCTTGCAGGTCGGCGAGCATCGCGTCTTCTGCGCGGCGCTGGCGGGCTTTGTCGTGTAGGGCGAGCCCGGCGAGTTGCTGGGCGCGGGCGATGCCGGGGGTGCCGTAGCACCAGGAGGGCCGGTGCCGCCGTGGGCTGGTGTCGGGGGTGACGTAGCCGGGCCACCATGGTCCGGCGGGGCCGTCTTGGCGGTGCTGGTCGGTCCAGTCGCAGAGGATGGCGAGCGCGTCCAAGGCTTCGGGAGTGGTGTGGCCGCGCAGTACGGCGTACGAGAGCAGGGCGATGACCGCGCTGATGCCGTGGGCCGCGCCGATGTTGCCGTGTCCGTGCGGGAAGTCCGGGTGGGGTGTGCCGCCGAGCCCGGACGATAGCCACCACGGCGGCTGGGCGCTGCCGTCGCCGAGCGGTTCGGTGAGGCGGTCGAGGTAGGTCACCACGCCGCGGCTGATCGGGTGGTCGGGGTGTGCGTGTAGGTGGTAGAGGCCGAGCCCGGTCAGTCCGTGTACGAGGTCGAACTCGTGCATCGTCAGCGGGTTGCGGCGGTCGATGCGGGCGTGGGCGGCGGCCAGTCGTTGGTGGGTGAGGGTGATCGTGGCGTCGTCCAGGGCGGCGAAGGCGCGGCGGTAGCCGCCCAGCGGGCGTGCCGTGTGCAGCACGAAGGCCAAGGCGGGGGCGCCGTGGAATGGGTCGATGGCCGGTCCGGTGCCGAACGGGTCGCCGGCCGCGACTCGTATCCAGGTGTTGGCGGTCGCCGGGTCGCCGTGCCCGGACACGGCGCGCTCGATGTGCAGCAGGGCGATACCAGCCGCACCCCCGGCAAGGGACTGCGGCCCGGTTCGCCCGTCGTCCGACGGGCGGACGACGCCGGGGTCGGCGAGCGTCGCGGAGATGGACGCGAGCTCGTCCAAGAGTTCGGGAGTGACGGTCGGGGTGGTCACGTGTTGCTCCTTGCTGTCCAGCTCAGCGCAGCGGCGCGGGCAAGATGCAGGCAGGCCCGTTCGCTGTCCAGGTCGAGTCCGGCCACGCGAACGTGGTGCAGGTGCAGCAGATCGGGCAGCAGCTCGACCGGCGGGACGGCGCTGACGGCGGGCAGGCTGTCGCGCCAGGCGGCCAGGACGCGGCGGCGTTCTTCCCAGCAGGTCAGCAGTTGCTCACCACCGGGGAGGGCTGCCAGCGCGCTGCGGTCATACGGGTTGGCCAGCTCGATGGCCTGGTCGTAGACGGCCCGCTGGGGCGCAGGCCGGTGCGTGCGCGTCCGAGCGATCAGCCACCGCAGCGCCGCATGAGGATCGCCGATGACTGACGTGACAAGGTCGACCATGCTGGCAGCGGTCACGGCCTGCCAGTCAGGTGCCCGGCGGCGCCCGGTGACGGCCAGTTGGGCGAGCACGGCTGCGGAGTCCGCCGCGAACACGACCGTGGTCGCCTCGTACGCGGCTGGGCTGCCGAACCGGCCGGGCTCGGGGAAGTCCGTGTCCCATTGGACCCGCCGGGTCAGGTCCGCGTCGGCCAGCTCCCGCGTCCAGTCGGTAATCGCATCGGCGGGCAGCCCGGTCGTGCGCAGCCGCAGGTGCGGCTGTGGATCGGCGTGGCGCAGGAACCACCACGTTCCCGCAGCGGGGAGCTTGCCGGCGAGCCGGGGCAGGTGGAGGTTCAGGATGCTGGTCTGCTCCTCGGGTCGCGCGTAGATCTTCACGTATTGGTGGCGGCTGCCTGGCAGGATGCCGTGGGCGCGAACATCAACCGGTGTGCTGGTGAGGCGTGGGGCCGGTGGCGTGGGGGTGGTGGCGGTCAACGGGATGACCACTTCGTGCGGGTGGCCGCCGATCCAGCCGTTGCCATCGGAGGCGGCGCGCAGAAGGGCACTGGGGTTGCGGGTCAGGTGGTCGCGCAGCAGCGCCCGGTGGGCGGCTTCGTCCAGGTCGAGGCCGAAGGTCTGATCGCCGATGCCGAGCGAGACGGCCGTGGGGCAGCCGGTGATGTCGAGCCAGCCGGTCAGCGCCTGGTCCCACTGTTCCCAGTTCGCTGTCCGGTCCGGCAGCTCGGCGGCGGTGAGCAGCCACCGCGCGGGGCTCAGGAGGGTGCGGCCATACCGTAGGCCGGGCAGGAATGGCATGCCCCGGCCCGCTGGCCCCCACTCGAACGGCGAGCACCCGGTAGCGAGGGCGGCGGGTGCCTCGGCGAGGAATCGGGCGAGGGGGTGGGCGTGCCGGATCGGTTCGACCGCGTTGACCGCGACAGGTTGCAGCGCACGCTGGCGTGAGATCGATACGAGATACAGGCGGTGGGTGTCGGCGGTGACCGCGATGTCGTCCAGTTCGATCGTGGCCGGGGACGGGGCGTGATATTCGCCGACTGGGATCAGATTGGGCAGCACCTGGGCGGCGCGGTTGATGTCCAAGCTGATGGTGTAGCGGGTGACCGCTGACAGCTGGGCGAGTAGCGCTTCGCTGCTGGCTGGCCGGGTGCCGGTGGCCCACGCGGCCATCCGCCGCCGATCGGACTCGTCGAACAGGTCCAGGAACCGGCCTGCGGTGGAGAAGGCTTGTGCGGACGCCCGCACGACCGACATGTGAAAGTTCCCGTCCGCCACCGCATTGAGCGAGGACGCGTGCACGCGCACGGTCAGCTCTGCGGTCGGCCGGACCTCGCTCGGCGCGGGACCGGCGAGACTGTCGAGCAGGGTGTCGTCCAGAATGATCTCGTGTTCGCGGCGTAGGGCGGCGCGCTGGGCCAAAGCGAGTAAACCCCGGTCCCGGTCGGTCACTGTGGACGAAGCCGCCGGCGGCTCGCCGGTGAAACCGTCTGGGTAGCCGAGACCGACCTGGGCATCGATCGCGTCCAGGATTGGTACGAGGGCGTGGAGGCCATACCGGTTGAGGAACCGGGCGTGCCAGTCCAACCAACCGGCCTTGGTGGGCCGGACGAGGCGGGTTAGTGCGGCGGCGGCCCGGCGGGCCTCGGCCGTCACCGTCGCTGGCAGTACCAGATCACAGTCCAGGCGCAGATCCACGCCGACCGCTGGCCTGGCGGCGGTCACAGCGGCGGCGGCCTCGCTCAGGTCGCGGCGGTGGGAGCGAGATGTGGCCAAGTCCGGCGTACTGTCGTGGCGGATCTTCAGGTCACGAACACGGCGCAGGCGTGCTAGCGGCTCGCCCACCTTGCCGCCCTCCGCTTCGGCGGCCTCAATCTGATCTACAACGTGGGTGAGCGGGTCGGTCGCGGTGGACGGTGGGCGCAGGCTGGTGACCAGCAGCCGCTGCGACACGAGTTGGCCGACCAGCCGCTCGGCACCCTCCTGGGGTGCCCCGCACTCGGCGGTGAGCTTGCCGGTGAGGTCGGTCCAGAGGATTGGCTCGGCGGCCGACGCCAGCGCCGCGCGGATCATGTTGTTGGCCTTGATCCGCAGATGCACCGGCCCGCCTCGAAAGTCCGTGGCGGCGCGGTATTCCAGCACCACCCGATCGCCGCGCTGCATCACCAGGCCGTTGGCGCGCACCATCAGATGTGGCCGAAGCCGCGGGTCGGCTTCCAGGTCGTCGAGGACGGCGGCGAGCCAGGGCGCTTGAAGACGGGCGACCGGGCGGTGGGTGATACCAAGCCGAACGCTGCCCGAACGGCTCGCGGTGGCGGGGGCGATACCCGCGAACAGCCCGTACGGTGTGGCGCGGGTGGCGGCGCGTAGCAGGTACCGCATGACCGCGACCACCACGCGGCGGGTGTCCGCCTGCGCCGCAGCGCCGTTGATCGCGGCGCTTACCCGCCGGGCCAGATCCGGCGTCGCGTATTCAATGGCATCGGCGAACCCGGGAAGCTGCAACGTTTCGCGCAGCCACGGCCGCCAGGTGGCCGCCGCATGCGGGCCGGTGAGGTCAGGCCATCGGCCGAGCTGGTCCAGGCGTAAGAGCGCCGCCCTGACCATCAATGCGTCGTCGATGCTCCGATACACACCGGCCTCCCCAAGGGATGTGATCGACCGTTGGTGGCGGCGAGTGCCCGGCCCGATGCGCTCGTCACCCCTGAGCCGGGCACTCACTCTGACTGCTTCTACGGCCCGCGTTTGCGGCGCGCCCTGTGATGCCGGGCTACCATTCGCGCGGGCCGCCGATGGATGCGCTGCTAGGTCAGCAACTCGTGCAGGCCGACTGGCAGGTGGTGCCGCAGTTGTCCTCGGTCATCTTGATGATGTGCTCGACGGTGCCGCCGGCCTCGATGAACTCGATGTCCAGATCGAAGTCGTCGAGGACACCGCCTTCGACGTCGGACCCAGCGGTGGCGAGTTGGGTCATGGAGACCTCCCGTGAGATGGGGATAATGGGTTCCCCGGCGCTCTCGCCGGTGTGACCGGGGAGCGGGTGAGCGCCGAAGTCTTCAGGGCCAGGCGACGGCGAGGACGCCGTGTCGCTTGGTGGCGTGCCACCCGAGCAGGTGGCCGGTGTCGGCGGTGTTCGGGTAGTAGGTGATGTGCGCGGCGCCGCGCCGGAAGTAGCTGTTCGCCCAGTTGCGGATCATGCTGAGCAGTTCGCTGCCGATCTGCTCCGCTTCCGGGCCGTGGGCCACGACGCCGGTCTCGTAGCCGCTAGCGGTCTGCGCGTTCTCCCGCTTGATGCGGTACGCGAAGCTGCCGCCACGCACGAGCGCCGGGGTGCCATTACGGACCGTGCGGTTGACCACACCCTGATCGACCGCGGCTTGCGCCGCGTACAGCATCGGCAGCTCCGGCCCGCTCGTCAACAGGAACAGCTCCAGCTCGTCCGGCATGTCGAACGGGGTTCCTGACCAGCTCACGACTGGCGGGCTATTGAGTGCCTTGCGCAGCGCCGGTACGTCGAAGGCGGCTGTGCTTTGCTGATCGAGGCGTAGGCCGATGTTGGGGGTGACAGCGATGAGCTGCTCGGTGGCGGCGCCACCGCCCTGCATCGGCACGAAGGAGCCAAGCCGGTAGTTGCTGGCCGTCAGCGCTAGGCTGCCTGGACTGCGATCGAACGCGATCAGCCGAGTGATTCCGGCGAAGCGCAGCGGAACGACGATCCGGCCGGTCGGCGTGAGCTGATCGAGCCACGCAGGGGGGATGTCCCACGCGCCGACCGTGACGATGATCCGGTCGTACGGGGCATGCTGCGGTACGCCGTGCTCGGCGTCAGCGAGCACCACATTGACCTGCTCGTAACCCGCCCGGCTCAGGCCCACGCGGGCGCGGTCGACGATGTCGGCGTCAATGTCGACGGTGGTGGCCGAACCGGTTGGGCCGACTAGCTCCGCGATCAGGGCAGCGTTGTATCCACCCGAACCGATCTCCAGCACGCTCATCCCGGGTAGCACGCCGGCCTGTTCGAGCTGAATGGCCTGGATGTGCGAGGCGGACACGACGCTGGTCTGACGCCCCGCGGCGTCAATTTTGGGAACCAAGGTGGTGTCTGTCTGGTACACCTTCTCCAGCGGCTCGCCGGGCGCGAACGCGTGCCGGGGCACAGCATTCATGGCTGCGGCGACGCTGTCGGTGGTGATCAGGCCCTCGTCGCGCAGTACGGCCACCATCGCCTGACGCAGAGCGCCTGCATCGTCAATTTGTAGTGTCAAAGTAATCCCTTTGGTAATAGTTTCCGGTTGTACGGTCCTACTGAGCGGTGCGGACGCCACCGTTCATGGATCCATGCGGTTTCCTTGGTGCATGGAGTTTCGCGTTGCGTGTCCGCTGCGGTGACTCGTCGACATCGCTCTCATTCGGCTGGGTACAGGGGCGCCCATAGAACTCAGCGCAGCCTCGGCACATGCCGTGCTCTTCGACGTTGTGAACGAGCACCGTCGCTTCGCCGCGATCGACGTCCTTACCGGCGAAGGCCAAGCTTCCGCCGTGGCCACGCTGGTGCCGGTAGGTGTCAGCTGCCTGGGCTGACCGTCGTGGACTGGGTCGTAAAGGCGGATGTCGTTATCGTCTTCTCCAGGAAACGCTTCCGATACGGGGCGGCGTCGGCCAATCTTCAAACCCAAGTCGACATTCTCGTCGGCGGCGGCCGGGGTTGCGGTGTCCATCCGCTGTCCTCCCATCGTGGGCATGCTGGCCCGCAAGGTTAGGGCCAGGAGATCACTACCCTGGTGTGTCGTTTGTTGATCACCAGCGCGCGAGATGTGGGAAGGCGGTCGTCCGGTGTCGCCGCCGGAAACACGGTGACGCGGGCTCCGGCGCCGGCGCGGTGCTGTCGGTCCCAGACCCGGATCTGTTCGACCAGCTGCTGGGCCAGGGCTTCGCCGTCGGGGCCGTGGCCGTAGGCGCCGTGCTCAAATATGGTCCGCTGCTGGTCGACTGGTTGGGGCCTGCTGCGGTACGCCAACGAGCGACCCTGGACCATGGCCGGGGTGGACAGGTGCCAGGTGGGGGTGACCAGTCCGGCGTCGACGGCGTCGCGGGTGGCGGTGAGCAGGCAGAAGCCGGTCAGGGTGGCCATCAGCCACAGGTCCAGGTCGCTGAACGCCTCCCCACGGCCGACAGTGACCTGCGACCACACCTCCGCGCGCGGGCCGTCCAACGCGGTCGCCATCGCCGCCGCGTTGACCTCCAAGTCGCTGTCGACCCGCAGGGCCACATCCTTGCCGTGCAACGCGATCCGCCGTTCATCGACCGCGCCGGCGCCCTGCATGGCGACGAACCCGCACTCCAGCACGCTCGAGGCCGTCAGCTGGTCCTGCTCAGGCACCAGCGCGAGCGAGCGGGTGATACCCCGCATCCGCAGCGGCACCACGAGCCTGCCACCGTCGGCGAGCTGATCCCACCAGGCCGGCGGCAGGTCCCACGCCCCGACCGTCACCACGATCACATCGAACGGCGCGGCGTCAGGTGCCCCGAACTCGCCGTCGGCGCACACCACCCGCACCTGCGCGTAGCCGGCCGCCACGAGGCAACGTATGGCCCGGTCGGTCACCTCTGGGTCGATGTCCAACGTGGTCACCTGCCCGTGCGGGCCGACCAGTTCGGCCAGGAGGGCGGCGTTGTAGCCGCCCGAGCCGATCTCCAACACCCGATCACCTGGCCGGACCCCGGCCTGCTCCAGCATCATCGCCACGATCGCCGGCGCCGACACCGAGCTGACCGCCACGCCATTTGGATCGCGTTCGAGGACCACCGCGTCGTCCGGCGCGTACGCCTGCTCCAAGGCGGCGCCGGGCGTGAACAGGTGACGGGGCACGGCCCGAAACGCTCGTGCTCCTGCCTCGCTGCGGATGAGGCCGCAGGCTTGGAGCTGGTCGACGAGGGCGGCGCGGAGCCGATCAGCGGCGCCGAATTCGTTCTTTTCAGTCACGTTAGTGTCCATTTGCCGGAGTGTAGGTAGGAACGGGCACCCGAAGTGTTCAACGGCGTGTTGCGCTCGTCCGAGGTCAGGTCCGAGACGAGACGGCGACGCGGCGGACGCCGACCAGGTCGGGACGGGTCAGGCCGCTGGTACGCCGGGGCAGTCGACGGGCCTGGGCGAACGCGGCAGTGGCGGCCTCCCACCACAGGCACGCGCCCGGGATGTCGCATGTGCGGCATCGTCCGGTGGCCGTCAGCGTGATGTGCTCGTCGAGCGCCTGCTGCGCGGCAGCCGTCTGGACGCGTTCGCTGGCGTACACGGTCACCAGGCCACCTCCTCCCTGTGTCCGCGTGCCGTGAGTGGTGCCTGTCCGCCGCCTCGCCTGCGCTCGGCAGCGACGGCGGACAGGAGCTTGCGTCTAATCGCGACTCCCGCTCAGGTGGTCCCAGGCGGCGGTCAGGACCGTGCGAGCGAGGTCCTCCCGAACCTCGGGTGGAATGTGGAGCTGGTGCTGGTCGGCGAACGCAGCCACCGCGCTAGCGGCGACCGTGACCGCCACATCCGAGACCTGACCCGAGTGCCAGCCGGCCGTCGGCGAGGGTGTGCTCATCACAGGCCTTCCTTGATGTGGTTGAGCAGGGCGATCGAGTCCATCGGACTATCGGCGACCTCCATCGCGAGATGGTTGAACGCCTTGCTGTACTCCTCCGCACCCTCGGTCTCGACCAGCAGCGCCCCGCCCAGGTACTCGACGAACACCACCTCCGGGTACGGCTGCGGCATCCGATAGACGGTGAACCCGCCGTATAGGCCCGGGTGCGCGGACGCCTTCTCCGGCACCACCTGCAAGTCGATGGTCGGATGCGTCCGAAGCAGGCTGACCAGGTGCTCCAGTTGGGCCTTCAATGCCGCCCGGCCCGCGACCGGCCGGCGCAACACCGCCTCGTCCACCACCATCCGCAGCCGCGGCCCCTCCCGGCCGGTCAACGCCTTGGCCCGGACACTGATGTCGTGGGCGCGTTTGCTGCGCTCGCCGGGCGATGGCGGCCTGTGCGGACGCACACACGCCATCACCTCGTCCAGATAGGCGGCGGTCTGCACCACCTCCGGCAACACGGTCGGGCTGTAGAAGCAGATCTCCTCGGCCCGGTCATGGATCCACCACCGATCCGGCATCGGCCCCAGCTTGGCCTCCGGCTCCAGACCGTCCTGGTACCAGTGGTTTGCCCGGCCGGCGTTCGCACTCAACGCGACCAGCGCTTCGCGTTCGCGGTCGTCGTAGACCCCGTACATGTCCAACAGGGCGGCCACGTGGTCGCGGCGGAACGGCCACTCCGCTCGCTCGTAACGAGCGAGCGTCGAGAACTCCACACCCAGGTAGCCGGCCACATACTTGAGCGTCAGCCCGCGATCGTCGCGAAGCTTACGCATCCGCTGCCCCAGGAACTGCGCCCGGATGGTCTGCACGAACTCAGACCGTTTCGTCGGCATGTCAATTCACCCTTCTGAACTATGAGGAGACGATCGAGGTATCGAGGTCGACCGCAGCTTTTCGCAACTGGTCGAACACACGTAGATGGCTGGTGGCGTAGCCGTTCTCCAGGAACAGGCGTCCGCCGAGGTACTCGACGTGCACGACGAACGGCGGATTCGGCGGACGCAGGCCGAACACCGTGAATCCGCCCGGCGACTGCGCGGTGCCGGCTTTGGCCGGCCGGACATCTATCTGTACGTGGGGCAGGTCCGCCATCCTGGCCAGGTGCTGGAGCTGACCGGACCAAACCGCAGGGTCGCCGACCGGGTGGCGCAACACGCACTCGTCCAAGACGAACTCCGAAACCATCTGCTCCCGCCGTCTACACAAAATCTGTTGGCGCTGGGCCGCCAACTCCATCCGCGCATTGACCTGCTCCGGCAACACGGATCGGCCCAGCGTCGTGCGAGCGAAATGCTCGGCGTACTCGGCCGTCTGGAGCAGATCCGGAATTAGAGCAGGGCTGTAGCAGCGGATCTCGCTGGCCTCGAACTCCAACCACAGCAAATCCGCGAACGACTCGTCGGGAACCGCTCCGTCGAAGTCCACCTCGGACCGGGAGGGCCACGCCGCTTCCGCCAAGCGCAGCAGCCCGTCGCGCCCCGCGTCGTGCTCCCGGTAAACATCCAGCAATGCGACCATCTGCTCGCGAGCCGGAACCCATTCACCGCGCTCCAACCGTCGGACCGGGCCTACGTCCACACCCAGGAACACGGCTACGGACTTGATCGTCAGACCGCTCCGGTCACGCAGATCACGCATCAGCCGCCCCAGCAGGAGCGCCCGAAAAGACAACTGATCTCTACTCGCCATGGCGGGTTCCGACCAATATGGACAGACGGCGAGCGTAGGGTGGGTGTGCCGTCGCCGGAACGGACGGCGGCACACCCACCCAGGGGAAGCCGAACGCTAGATGCTGCGGGAGGCCCAACGCCCAGTTCCCTCCGAGTCGCACGAGTCTGGTCCGCGCCCACCGGGACACAAGGTCGGCCAGCGGGCTGCGTTGTTGGACACGCCTCGTTCTGTCCTTGCGTGAAGAGACAAGATCACGAGCGCCTCCCATCGCAACGCACTTGGCGTCCGCTCTAGTACCGACCTAGCCCGCCTGGGGCGGACGCCTAAAGACTGTCGGATACTGAGTGGCCATCTCCACCACCTGTCGCTGCCATTGGGCTGCCGGCAATCTGTCATCGTCCTGCCATTTACGTTGATGTCCACGCTGGTGTCGCGCTGCCACGTCGTATTGCCTTACCGTGATTTCGTGGCCATGTCACATCACATGACGCTTCTCCAGCGACTCATTCGCGAAAGCCCGCGAACGGTCGAGGAGACCTGCAGAGCGTACGAACAGACCGCCCGCGAGATGGGCGAACAGGCCACTCTTTCCCCGCGACAGCTCGCACGCTGGGCAAGGGGCGATGTAGGCATGGCCCGTCCGGTCTCCCAGCGTGTCGCGGAAAGGTTCTGGGGTTACAGCTTCGGTCGACTGGTCGGGCCAGCGCACATCGACGACACCGAGCCCACCGACGCCGGAGGATCCCAGGAGGTGCCGTCAGTACGCCATCGACCCGTCCACCAGCCGGGCCACTCATCGGGCCCAATATCGATTGTCGAGTTCGTCATCCGAACCGGGCAAGACTCACGGGATCACGCAGCGAGCGCGGCCGCTGGAGGAGTCGCCGGCGCCACGCTTGAGCAACTCCATGCCGAGGTGCGCCGGCTCGCGCACGCATACGCGTCGACGGCACCACTTGTGCTGCTCTCCGAGCTCATACGTACTCGCGACCTGACGTACGAGCTACTCGACCAGACCGGCCGACCAGCGCAGCTCGCGGAGCTGTACCTTGTCGCGGGGCAGGTATGCGGCCTTGCGGCGACAACAGCGTTCGATCTCGGATACAGAGACGTGGCCGAAGACCACGGCCGCGCAGCCTGGACCTACGCCGAAATGCTGGACCACCGGGCACTGTGTGCCTATGCCCGCGGTGTGCAGGCAACGATCGCATTCTGGTCGGGCCGTCCGCGCGAGGGACTGCGTTACGTCAACTCCGGTCTTCCCTACGCGGTCGGCCCTGCGGCGGTACGTCTGCACGCGATCGGCGCCCGCGCGTCAGCGCTTGTTGAGGGCGGTGCAGACAAGGCGCGAGAGGCACTGCGACTAGCCACCGAGATCGCTGACTGCAACGGGCCCGGCGATGAGATGACCGACGAGATCGGCGGTGAATTCGCGTTTGGCCGGCCCCGCTTTGCCCTTTGCGCCGGGGCAGTGCAGGTCACTCTTGGCGACGGGCAAGGCGGCGCTCGCTCCGCAGGCGAGGCGCTCGACCTGTACCGACACCTCGCAGCGGATGAGAGGCGTTGGGCTGTCGAGTACGGCGCGTGGATGGACCTCGCCACCGCACGAATCCTGCAAGACGATCTCGAAGGTGCCGCTGAAGCGCTTACGCCCGCGCTCGCCCTCGACCAGCAACGACGTACCGCGCGCCTGGCGCAACGTCTCGTAACCTTGCGCGCGTCGGTTGGACAGGCGCGCTATCGCGACTCGCCGACAGCACGACATGTCGCCGATGCCATAGACGACTTCACGTCGGGTTCCCTGGTCCACTCTCGTCAGCTGGCTCTTACCGCTGGTTCCTGAGGAACTCGTCCCAGGCAGCGAGTAGGGCAGTCTCGCGTTCTGGGTCAAGCCCGTGCATCGACTGCCGAGCGAGCTCGACCGGTTGTCCGCCAGCGGCCATCCAGGACCAAGTGTCTGACACGGTCTGTCGCAGCGGGCGGCAGGACAGCCCTGCTTCCCCCGCCCTTCCGGTGTCGATCGCCCAGGTACCCGGCGCGGTACGCCATAGTGGCAACTCAACCCATTCGCGGACGCCGTGGGTCTGAAGCCATTTGTCGTCCACCCATGTCACCGTGCCACGGTCACCGGTCGCGGTGAGGCAGGCGGTCAGGAAGTCGCCGAAAGTGTCTCGACCTGGTGGACCAGCAACGTTGAACACGCCAGGAACACCGTTCTCGGCAAGCTTCACGATGAACGCGGCCAAGTCGCGAACGTCGACCGGGCGGATCGGACGATGCGGCGAACCTGGTGCCACGATGCGTCCACCACGGACGGCTCGCCGCAGCCACCACGTCAACCGGCCACCGTACTCGTACGGACCGAGAATCACGCCAGGCCGCACGATCGTCGCCCGCTCGACACCAACCTCGCGCCGAACGGCGGCTTCCGCCCCCGCCTTCAACGGACCGTAGACGCCAGTACCCCATGCCCAGTCATCCGGATTCGCGTCAGGCGCGGCATCATGCAGCGTGGACTCCTCGCTGACCGCCACTGCCGGCCAGTCGCGATAGGCACTCACGGTCGACACGAACATGTACTGCCCGACCACCGTCGCCAGATGCCGAGCGGCATCACGGACCTGCGCCGGGACGACCCCCGGCACATCGATGGCCGCGTCCCAGGGCCCAGCGCCTGCCAACCGCCGCAGGTCACTCTCCCGCTCGCGATCTCCACGCACATGTCGAACGCTTGCCGGCAGCTCGACAGGGGTACGACCCCGGTTGAACACCGTCACCTCGTGACCGGCGCCGTTCGCCGCCGCCACGATCGCGCGGCCGACAAACCACCCACCGCCAATCACGAGAAGGCGCATGGCCTTTAGCCTAGCGAAGGAAGGTTGGTGTCCGCCGCACCGCACGCCCAGACCCGTCCGCAAGTCCGGGTCGGACACTGGCGAACGAACGCGATCGGGACTGTCAAGATAACGGTGTAACTGGATCTTGCTAACTGTCTACTTGCGACCGGCGGACAG
>NZ_JBAKHX010000053.1:0-55744 GCF_036906915.1 Micromonospora sp. CPCC 206061 | reverse complement strand
GGCGCGGCAGGCGCGGCGCGGCAGGCGCGGCGGGCCGGGGAGGGCAGGCGCGGCGGGCCGGCGCGGGGCGGGGGTGGCGCTACGGGTCTGTGGTGTCTATCAAGGAGGCGAAGACGATGATGTTGTCGGCGTAGCCGGTGCTGCCGCCGCGCCACTGGCCGCCGCATGTGATCAGGCGGAGGCTGGGGCGCGAGAAGTCGCCGTATACGCGCTGGGTGGGGAGCTTTGCCTTGTCGAAGCGCTCGACGGAGTTCACCTCGAAGATGGCCACGGCGCCGTCGCGGCGGGTCACCTCGACGTGGGCGCCGGCGCGCAGCTTCGGCAGCTTGTAGAAGACCGACGGGCCGTCGCGGGTGTCGGCGTGCCCGACCAGGATCGCCGGCCCGAACTCGCCTGGTGTGGGGCCGTCCTTGAACCAGCCGGCCTCGTTGTGCAGGCGCAGCGACGGCACCGCGATCGAGCCGTCGTCGGCCAGTCCGACGCCGTGTACCGGGGCCTTCACCCCGATCGACGGAATCTCGATTTTTCTGGGGCGGCTCGGTTCCAGTACCGGAAAGTCATGCGGCGGCGGTTTCTTCTCGCCGCCGAGCAGCGCGCCCCAGCCGCTCTCCCATCCCAGCCCCGCGCCCACCGCGAACACGCCGACCAGGGCCAGCGCGATGGCGGCCGGCCCGGTCCAGCGGGTCTTCATGTGCGGCGCCGACGCACCGTGACCAGGCCGAGCGCGGCTGCGGCGGCGAGCGCCGCGAGCCCCGCGGTGAGCAGCAGCGTGCCGGTGCCGCCGCCGGCCATGCCGCCGAACCCGGTGGCCGGGCCGCGGCTCGGCTCGACGGCGGCGAGCACGTTGAGCGTCGCGGTCGTCGAGTCGTCCGCGCAGGTCAGGGTGACGTCGTACTCGCCGGGCTTGGCGGCCTTGGGCACGGTGACCGCCGCGGTGAGCTTTTGGTCCTGCGGTTGCACGGCGACCTCGCCGAACACGTCGGACTTCACGGTCACCGGTTTGGTGTTGTCGGTGCAGGTCGCCTCGATGCCGACCAGGTAGCCGGCTTGCACGGTCGAGGGCGTCAGTTTGAGCGTAGCCGCGGCGGCTCGCGCGGGCGCACCCGTCACGAGCACTGCCACGGCGGCGAGAAGGAGCGCCGCGACCTTCATAGACAGATCTTCCCCGCCTCGCGGCGGGCCCACAAGTCACCCATGTGGACACCCGCCGCGAGGTGCTGCTGTCAGGTCACGGTGCAGGTCGGTGTCGGGGCTGTGTTGGTGCCGGTCCAGGAGGCGAGGAACCCGAAGGTCGTCGTGCCGCCCGCCGGTATCGCGCCGTTGTAGCTGACGTTGGTGACGGTGACGTCGGCGCCGTTCTGGCTCCGGACGCCGTTCCACATCTGGGTCACCTGCTGGCCGTTCGCGAACGTGAACCGCACCGTCCAGCTCCGCGTGGTGCTGGTGCCGCCGTTGCGCACCGTAACCTCACCCTGGAAATTGCCCTGCCACTGACCCGCGATCCGGTACGTCGCGGTGCAGGCACCGGCCGGCGGCGTGGTGACGGGCGGTGTCGTGACGGGCGGTGTGGTCACCGGCGGGGTCGTGGTCGGCGGGGCGCTGCCGAGCGCGGACACGAGGGCCGGGTACCACTTGTCGGACATCTTCTGGTCACCGGCGCTGTTGGGGTGCACGCCGTCGTAGGTGTCGCTGCCGGTGCTGAACCCGGTCCACTGGTCGACGACCGTGATCGGCGACGCCGACGTGGTCTTGCCGGCCGCCCAGCCGGGGATCGCGTTGTTGAGGTTGATCACGCGCTGGGCGCACTCCGAGCAGCTCCGGGCCGAGTCCATCGGGATGATCTTGGCGACCAGGATGCGCATCCCCGCGTTGCTGGCCCGCATCTGGTCGACCAGCTTGCCGTACGCGGCGAGGATCGTGTCGGTGGGGCGGGCGCTCCAGACGTCGTTGGTGCCGAAGTGCATCAGCACGATGTCGGGGCGGGTCGCTGAAAGCCAGCCCACCAGCTGGTTCTGGTCGGCGACTGTGGTGACCAGCGCCCCGCCGTGCCCCTCGTTGTTGCCGTCGTGCGCCTGCGCGCAGCCCTGTGGCGGCAGCGTGCCGACAAAGTCGATGTCGGTGTGTCCGGTGCTCTGCAGGCGGTTCCACAGGAGGGAGCGCCAGCATCCGGGCGAGCCGGTGATCGAGTCACCGAGCGGCATGATGCGGACCGGCGCGGCTGCGGCGCTCGTTTCGACCGACAGCGCCGGCCGCGCGACGGCCAGCGCGAAGGCCACGAGCACGCCGGCGAGCACGGCGGCGAGGAGCGATCGGGTTCTCACGGAACGTATTGAAACATCTAGATCTAGCGAACTCAACCGGTTCAGATGCGTTAGAATGTATGTACGAAAGCAGCTCGCTACAGACAGCAAGGAGAGCGTCGTGATCGCCCGTACTTCCGGTGGATCAGCCCCCTACGCCACGCTCCTCACCTTCACCCGCTATGTCGGTCGCACCGGTCCCGGCAAGGCCACGTTCGTCAGCGGCGCGCGCAAGCAGCGCGAGTCCGGTTCCGGGTTCAACCCACACGGTTCACTGATCAAAGCGCTCAAGGCAGACATCCAGTTCCGTTCCGGCGGCGCCCACGTCACGGCGGCCGTCGACGTCGTCCGGCCCAGGTGGCGGCCGCTGTACGAGGCCCTGGTGCCCGGCACGCTCACCTACCTGCGCTCCCTCGGCGACCCCGCCGGCGTCGGCCTCGCGCAGACCCGTGACGCGCTCGGCGTACTTGGCGGCCTTTCCGTCAAGGTCAACCCGCACCTCGGCCTGCGATACGACGACGGTCGCGCCGAGGCGGTCCGGCTGTACTTCGACCCCGAGCCGCCCACAGGGGAGGCTCTCGTGGCGACCCTGCACCTGATGTCCCGCCACATGGAGCAGGTCCTGCCGCACGCCGAGCCAGTGCTGGTCGACGTGCGCCGGGGCGCGGTGCACCGGCCCGACCCGGCCACCAAGCCGGCCGACGTCGAGCGCTGGCTCACCGGCGAGGCCGCCGCCTTCTCCGCGATGTGGGGCGCCGCCGCCTAGGCCCGTCCTGTCGATCATGTCGAGCCGGGCAGGGCCTACCCCGTATCCTGGGCAGATCATGACGGTTACGCTCCCTCACCTCCGGTCGCGATGGCCACGCGCCTCTAAGCCGCCCTGTAGCCGCCAGTCGCTCCGGTCGCTGCAATCCTGGCCCGAAAGCCACCCCGTAGCCGCCAGTCGCTCCGGTCGCTTCGCTCCCTCCACTTGGTGGCGGCTGCGGGCGGCGCGCCCTCACAGCTGCCTACGCTTGGCGGCGGCTGCGGGCGGCGGCGCGTGACCATCGCTCACCCTGCCCGGGTACGCACGTTTCATCCGCGCCGCGGGCGGATGACCGGCCGCCATTTCGACGCTCTTGAGCGGCTCTGGCCGCTGTACGGCGTGCCCATTCCGGGCGCGCCGATCGATCCGGCCGCTCTCTACGGGCGGCGCGCGCCGCTAGTACTGGAGATCGGCTCCGGCATGGGCGAGGCCACACTGGCCATGGCCGGAGCCGATCCCGGGCGCGACTATCTCGCCGTCGAGGTGCACACGCCGGGCGTCGCCAACCTGCTCGCCATGATCGAGCAGCACGGGCTGACCAACGTGCGGGTCGGCTTCGGCGACGCGCTCGAACTGGTCCGGCACATGCTGCCGCCGGCCAGCGTCGACGCGGTCCACGCCTTCTTCCCGGACCCGTGGCCGAAGGCGCGGCACCACAAGCGCCGCCTGATCCAGCCGGAGCACGTGGCGCTGCTGCGATCGCGCCTCGCTCCCGGCGGGGTCTTCCGGTGCGCCACCGACTGGACCGAGTACGCCGAGGCGATGCTGGAGACGCTCGTGGCCGACCCTGAGCTGGTCAACGAGCACGGCGGGTACGCGCCGCGCCCGGCCGAACGGCCGGTCACCAAGTTCGAGCAGCGCGCCCTCGACGCCGGCCGCGAGATCCGCGACCTGTCCTTCCGTCGTGACAGGCGTTGATGTATTCGTCGTGTATCTCGGGCGCGCAACCTTAGGCACATGCTGGACACCACGCCACGCCTCGGCATCAACGGGCACGCCGCGCTCACCGAGGTACACGCCGACGTCCGCGCGGTAGCGGTCGCCGGTGCCAACCTCTGGACGTCTCCGGAAGCCGTGCGCGCCCTCGACGCGGCAGCCGTCTCCGCCAAGCCCGACCTGCGCCGCTGGACCGGGGCGCACGACGTGGAGGAGCGCCGGGGACTGTGGGGCCGGGTCACCAGCCAACTGCTGCTCGGCGAGCCGGTGACGGTACACGAGGAAGTCGACGGGTGGGTAAGGGTGACCGCGCCGTGGCAGCCTTCCGCCCACGACCCTCGCGGATATCCGGGCTGGCTGCCCGCAGGGCAGCTCGCGCCTTCCAAGAACGCGCCGTCCAAGAGCCTCGCCGCCCCCGTGAGGACGGCCGTGGTGACGGCCGCGACCACCGCGCTGCGCGACGCGCCCGCCGGGCGCGTCATCGTGGCGGACGTCAGCTTCGGCACCGTGCTGCCGCTACGCGACGAGACCCCCGGCTGGCGGCACGTCGCGTTGCCGGACGGCCGCACGGGCTGGCTGTCGGTGGCGCACACCCGCGCCCGCCCCGCGATCGTCGAGCCGCCGACCGCGACCCAGGTGATCGTGGCGGCCCGCCAGCTGCTCGGCACGCCTTACTTCGTGGGTGGCACGAGCGGCCTCGCGGTGGACTGCTCGGGGCTCGTGCACCTGGTCTACCGGCGGTTCGGCGTGACCGTGCCGCGCGACGCCGATGAGCAGTACGCGCTGGGCGAGCCGATCGACCCGTCCAACGCCGAGGCCGGTGACCTGCTGTTCTTCGCCCCGCCCGGCGCGGCACGCTTCGACCATGTGGCGCTCTGCCTCGGCGGTGACCAGATCCTGCACGCCTCGCAGGCGGGTTGGCAGGTGCTGGAGGAGCCACTCCCGACCGCACGCAAGAGCCACCTGATGGGCGTCCGGCGGTTCGTCTCACCCCGGTGAGGAGGCCCGCAGAGCGCGCAAGCGAGCCGCCACCGCCGCCTCCTGGGCCGGTACGGCCAGGTCACGCCAGGTGGAGAGGGCCCGCGTCAGGTACTCCTTGGCGCGGTTGGTGCGGCCAGCCGCGCCGTGCCACTCGCCGAGCAGCGCGGCGATGGTCGCCTCCGCCCGCCGGTCGCCGAGCCGTTTCTGCACGCTGAGCGAGTCGGCCAGGAACTCCCCCGCCCGCCGCGGGTCGCCGAACCGCAGGTGCAGCTCACCGATGCTCTGCCGTACGTAGGCGGCGCACGCGTCGTCACCCAGCTCCTCCAGCAGCCCCAGGGCGCGGTGCAGCTCCTCGCGGGCCCGGTCGGGCCGGCCGCGCCCCTGGCGCAGGGTGGCGAGCCGGTGCAGGGCCAGCGCCTGCCTGTGGCGGTCGCCCAGCTCGACGGCCAGCTCGTACGCGGCGGTCAGCCAGCGTTGAGCCGGCCTGTACTGCCGCAGCCCCAGGTGCGCCAGCCCCATCGAGCCGTACACGACCGCCTGGCTGTGCCTGTCGCCGAGCCGCTCGAATGCTTCCAGTGCCCGGCGGTACAGGTGCAGGGCCCGGTGGTGCCGCCCGGCGATGCGGTGCACGGTGCCCTGCCCGGCGAGCGCGATCGCCTCGCCGCTCGAGTCGCCGGTCGCGCCGAAAAGCTCCCGCGCCGCCGTGAACGCCGCCGCGGCCTCCTCGTACCGGTCGTGGTAGAGGTGCAGCTGGCCGATGTCGCGCAGCAGGATCGCCTCGCCGTGCCGGTCGCCGGCCCGCCGCGCGCTGGCCAGCCCGGTCTGGTGGACGCGCCACCAGGTGTCCCGCCGCCCCCGCAGGTCGAAGTACGGCGCGAGAGCGGCCGCGATCCGCCACGCATGCCCGTCGAACCCGTTCGCGTGCGCCAGCTCGACGGCGGCCACGAGCGCGGGCAGTTCGGCCCCGAACCACGCCATCGGGTCGACGACGAAAGGCGCCTCCAACACCTCGGCGGAGACGCCGAAATAGTGCACCGGCATGCGCTCGCGTGCGGAGGAAGCCAGCGCGAGCCAACCGTCCAGCACCCGTCGCACCGCCGCCTGCCGGGAAACGACCGTGTCGCCTTCGGCACGCTCGACGCCGTAGCAGCGCAGCAGGTCGTGCAGCCGGTACCGGGCCTGGCCGGCGCCGTCCATGCCGACGAGCTGGAGCAGGTTCGCGTCGACGAGCAGATCCACGACGTCTTCGGTGGCTGGCGCGTCGATCAGCGCACTCACCACCCACGCCGGCACCGGCCCGGGGCCGAGCGTCCCCAGCAGCCGGAACGCCCGCGCCGCCACCGGCGGGAGCAGCCGGTAGCTCAGCTCGACGCTGGCGCGTACCGCGAGGTCGCCGGCGCGCAGCTCGTCGAGGCGGTGCCGTTCCAGCTTCAGGCGGTCGGCCAGGACGGCCAGAGACCACCCCGGTCGCTGGGCCAGCTTGGCGCCGGCGATCCGCACGGCGAGCGGCAGGTGGCCGCAGGCGCGCAGGATGTCGCGGGCGCTCTCGGGCTGCTCCACGACCCGCCGCCGCCCGGCCACGCGGCTGAACAGCTCCTGCGCCTCCTGGTCGGTCAGCACGTCGACGTTGACTCCGAGGGCGTCGCACAGGTCGGGCAGGCGCATCCGGCTGGTGGCGAGCACGGCGCACGCCCCGACGCCGGGCAGCAGCGGGCGCACCTGCCCGGCGTGCGCCACGTCGTCGAGTACGAGCAGCATCCGCTGGGTGGACAGGCGGGACCGCAGCAGCGCCGCCCGGGCCGGCACTCCGGCTGGCAGCGCCGGCTCGGCGACGCCCAGCGCCCGTAGGAGCTCCGCGAGCACCTCACCGGGATCGCGGGGCGCCTCGCCGGTCCCCCGCATGTCCACGTACAGCTGCCCATCCGGGAACGCCGCCCGCACCGCGTGCCCGACGTGCACCGCGAGCGCCGACTTGCCGACGCCGGGCGCGCCGGAGATCGCGACCACCGCCGGGCGGCGGCCGGTCAGGTGCGCCACGATCTGGTCGACCAGCGGCCCCCGCCCGGTGAAGTCGGGCGGGTCGAGCGGGAGCTGGCAGATCGGGCCGGGCGCCTGCGGCGCCGCCCGCAACACCAGATCAAAGGCGGCGCGCAGTTGCGGTCCGGGCCCGACACCCAGCTCGTCGGCGAGGACCTGCCGGGCATCCGCGTACGCCCGAAGCGCCTCCGCCGTGCGCCCGCTCGCGTGCAGCGCGAGTACCAGCCGGCGCCAGAAACCCTCGTGCAGCGGGTCGGTGGCCAGCAGCCCGCGCAGTTCGGCGGCGGCCACCTCGTGCTGCCCGAGCCCGATCCGGATCTCCATCGCCAGCTCGACCAGCGCCGTCTTGAGCGCGGTCAGGCGGCTCTCCACCGCCTCCCACGCGGGGCTGGCCGGCAGGTCTTCCAGCAGCCGCCCGCGCCAGAGCCCGATCGCGTCTTCCAGCAGCCGCAGCGCTCCCGCCGCGTCACCGGCTGCCCACGCCATCCGGGCCTGCTCGGCGCGCGCCTCGAACAGGGTCAGGTCAAGGGCCGCCGGCTCGACCGCGACCGCGTACCCGTGCGGCTTTGTGATGATCGCGTCGTCGGACAGCCGCCCGCGGAGGCCGCGGACGTACGTGCGGAGGTTCGCCACCGCCGACGGCGGTGGCGCGTCTGGCCACAGGACGTCGACCAGTACGTCCGTGGAGACCACCCGGCCCGGCTGGAGCAGCAGGGTGCCCAGCAGGATCCGGGGCATCCGCCCGCCGAGAGGCACGGTGCTCCCGTCCGCTCCCACCTCGAGCGGACCGAGGACGCGGTACGAATGCGTATGCACCGGGGCCGATCGTACGGATAGGGGGTTACCAGATCCAGAGCTCGGGGCGACCGCGCTCCGACCGTTTGCTGACGTCCACGAGCACCGCCTCGGCGCGGCGAGCGGCGGTCTCCCTATCCTTCTCGTCGGGCGGTGGCTCGCCGCAGATCGGGCTCATCGGGTCACCTTCCAGGCACGGGTAATGGTCTGGTCGATCCGGTTGCCGGCACCGTCGGTGGCGATGACCCGGATCGTCGCGAACTTCGCGCCGGGCGGGGCCGCCGGCACCGTCGCGGTCACGCTCCGCCCGCCGGTGGTCGGCACCGCGCGCCAGTGCGCGCCGTCGTCGTAGGAAACCCGGACGTCCGCCGCGATGCGGCCGCCGCGCTGATAGCCGGGCTGGTAGCCCAGTTCCAGCTTCATCGCGTACGGCCGACGGGCGCCCACGGTGTTCGATAGGTCGGTGCGGATGTCATACCCGATCTGGAGCAGCGGCAGCACGGCGACGCTGTCCCCGCGCGGCCGCCCGGACCGGAACGTCCACGTCGTCGTCGTCGCCGTCGAGGTGGTCCACCACTCGCGATCGTCGGTGAACCGGTCCCGGGCCACGTCCAGCGTCAACCGGTACGTGGCCTCGCGCCCCGGCACCGTGAACTGCGTGTACGGCAGCGTGGTGTCGCCGACCACGGTGTTGCCCCGGCGCAGGGTCAGCCGGCCCCGGTCCGAGCGGTAGTCCAGCCAGCCGTACTGCCCGACGCCGCCGTCCGCGTACTGCGGCACCGCGACCCGGATCGCGTTGTGCGCCCGGTTGACCGGTGCCCCGTACGCGTAGTCCGCCCCGGTGTCGGGCAGCGCGGGCCGCACCAGCGCCCCGAACCACACCTCGCGCGCCCGCTCGCCGGCCTTGTACGCGCGACTGAGCTGGTGCATGCCGCCCTTGCGCCCGAGCCCGAAGTCGAGCTCCTGCACCACCTCGTGCCGCCACGTCACGCCCCGGGTGCTGACGTAGTCGGTGCGCACACCGGCCCGGTCGACCGACCGGCCGAAGCCGAGCGCCACATCCACCCCGTCGGCGAACCCGCCCCGGGTGTCGCGCGCCCGCAACTCCACGCCGTGCCCGTGGAACTCGCTCTCCACTGTGGCCAGTTCGGTGGCGGCCTGCCGCGGCTTGGCCGGCACCCGCCCGGTCTCCACGAAAAGCAGGTCGTACCGGTAATCCGTCCCGGCGAGGTCCCAGCGGGTCAGGAAGCGGAACGTGCCCACGGCGGCCTGGCCCGAGGCGGTGGCGTAGACGGCCGTCTCCGGGTTGAACGAGTTGCCTTCCAGCAGCGACCGGTTGGCGGTGACGCGCTGCCAGACGACGCCCAGACCGGCCACGGCGGCCGGTCGCGGCGTGTCCACGCGCAACCGGGTGGCGGTGCGGCCGTCGTAGCGCAGCTTCCGGTCGCCGGCGACGGTCAGCTCCGGCTCCGAGACCGCGGTGGCCTCCCGGATCTCACCCGTCCCGTCGATGCCGAAGAGCAGCCCCGTCAAGGCGTACCGGCCTTCGGGCACCTCCACCGTGGTCGTGGCGTTCCCGCCGAAGTGGGCGTAGTGGCGGGCGCCGCTGTCCAGGTTCCAGAGCATGACGTTGCTCCAGCTGTCCGGCGCGCTCCCGTCGTGGTTGACGCCCTCGACGGTCAGCGTGCGCACCGGGGCGGTCTTCGTCACGCCCACCGGGGTGCGGACCTGCTGGCCGCCGCCGCGGGCGGTGAGCAATCCCGCGTACGTGCCGGCCGGGGTCCCGGCGCCGACGCGTACCGTTGCAGTGATCGTCTCCCCCGCCGGCACCGTCAGGCGGCTCGGCGAGACGCGGAGCGTGGCTGGCGTGGGGGTGGCGCCGGTGCTTGCCGCGGTCGCGGAGAGCGTGAGCGTCACCGGCTTCTTGCCGGTGTTTCGGTACGTGACCTCTGCCGACCCTTGGTCGACGGTGAGCGCGGCTGGCTCGGCGACCACCTGCTGCGTCATGGCGGCCGCCACGTCGACCCGTCCGCTGCCGACCGCCCACAGCGGCCCCTTCACCGGCGCCGCGCTCGCCACGAGCGCCG
This sequence comes from Micromonospora sp. CPCC 206061, assembly GCF_036906915.1. Lineage (NCBI taxonomy): Bacteria > Bacillati > Actinomycetota > Actinomycetes > Micromonosporales > Micromonosporaceae > Micromonospora > Micromonospora sp. CPCC 206061. The sequence continues at coordinate 45,803 of NZ_JBAKHX010000053.1, read as the reverse complement.
CCTTGAGTTGCCCGGCTTTCCAGTCGGGGTGCCGCTGGGCCAGCAGCGCAGCGGCGCCCGCCACGTGCGGGGTGGCCATCGAGGTGCCCGACATCGCGGTCAGTGACCCGCTCACCACCTCGCCGAGGCCCGTGCCGGCGGCCCGCGCGGCGACGATGCCCACGCCCGGTGCGGTGATCTCTGGCTTGACCGCGCCGTCGCCGAGTCGCGGGCCGCGCCCGGAGAACGGCGCCAGCCCGTCCTCTTTGGACACCGCGCCGACGGTCAGCGCCGAGGTGGCGGTGCCGGGCGTGGTGACGGTCTGCATGCCGGGGCCGGAGTTACCGGCGGCCACCACGAAGAGCGCGCCTGAGCTGGCGGTTAGCGCGTCGACCGCTTCGGTGACCGGGTCCGGTCCTTCGAACGCCTCGGCGCCCAGACTGACGTTGACGATCCGGGCGCCCTGACTGACCGCCCACTCCATGCCGGCGATGACCCACGACAGGTCGCCGGCGCCTGTCCCGTCGAGCACCTTGCCGACCAGGAGATCGGCGCCGGGCGCGACGCCTTTCCTGGCGCCCCGGCCGGCCACGGTCGCCGCCACGTGCGTGCCGTGGCCGAAGCGGTCGACGGTGTCCGTCTCGTCGGTGAAGTTCGCCGCGGTGCTCACCCGGCCCGTAAGCGCGGGGTGCGTGGGGTCGTACCCGCTGTCGAGCACCGCCACCTTGACGCCCCGCCCGTCGTATCCGGACCGCCACGCCGTGGGTGCGCCGATCCGCGGGACGCTGTCGTCGAGCGTCGCCCGCACGCGGCGGTTCAGCCACATCTTGCGCACCTGGCCGGCGGTGAGTGCCCCCCAGGACTGGCGCGCCTGGTCCTTGTCCTGGTCCAGGGCGAGCGCGCCGATGCTGCGCAGCTCGCGACCCCGCGTGGCACCCAGGGTGGCGGCCCCGGGCCCGGTCACCAGCAGCGGCAGCGTCTGGCTGGCCCCGTCGTGGTACCCGGCGGCCGCCAGGTCGGTCAGGTTGAACAGCGCCTCGTCCACCTGACCGGAGCGCACGTACGGCACCGCGGCGTGTGGCACCGCGTACACATCGCCGTTTCGCTGGGAGATCTGGAAGCCGCGACCCTCGTCGACCGTGGCGACCTGCCGCCCGTCGGCCAGTGTGGACAGTCGCACGACGTCGCCCGTGACGAGGGTGAGGTCGTGCGCTTGGCGGACGGTCGCGGGGGCCAAAGATGGCGCTACTGCGCCACTGGGGGGCTCGGCCCCCGCGGGTCCGGCCGCTGCGGTGACGGTGATCAGGGAAGCGGCCAGAATGAGTACTCTGCGTAACGGTCTGACCACGACTCCCCCAGTAACGTCCCGCGCTGTGCCGAGGGCAGCGTCACACCTTGTCATCACCGCCGTAAAGGATCTACGGTCAGCGCAGGTGCGCCATGTCCCAGTTGCGTCAAAGGAGGCCCGAGTGCTCCAAGCGGCCGGCCTCACCGCCGCGGAAGAATCCACCTACCTCACGCTGGTGCGGCAGGGCAGCGCACCCCTCCCCCAGCTCGCCGACCGCACCGAGCTGACCGCCGCACAGGTCCGCCGCGCGCTCGCCGGGCTGCACCGCAAAGGGCTGGTGCACCGCACGCCGGCGCCACACGACAAGGTGGTGCCGGTGCCGCCCGACCTGGCCGTCGAGCAGCTCATCCAGCGCCGGATGGAGGAGCTGGAGCGCACCCGCGAGGCCGCGCACCGGCTCGCCGACGAGGCGCAGCACCGCGTCGCGGACCGCAGCACCGAAGATCTCATCGAGATCGTGTCGGGGAGGGCTGCGGTCGGCCGCGCCTTCGACCGGGTGCAGCGCACCGCCCGCCGCGAGATGCGGGTGCTGGTGGCGCCCCCGTTCGCCAAGCCCAACGAGGTCAACCGCACCCAGCTCGACCGGGAGGCTGCCGGCGTGGTCTACCGGGGCGTGTACGACGCCTCCGTGCTGGACGACCAGGCGAGCGCCGCGGCCGCCGCCGTGCACGTGCGCTCCGGGGAGCAGGCCCGGCTCATCCACTCGCTGCCCACCAAGCTCGCCATCGCCGACAGCGAGCTGGCCCTGCTGCCGCTCTCGTACAGCACGACCGCCCACGACGCGGCCCTCCTCGTGCACCCGTGCGGCCTGCTCGACGCCCTGGTCGCCCTCTTCGAAACGGTGTGGGCCCTCGCCACCCCGCTCTCCCTGGGCGCCCGCGACGAGCTGGCCGGCGACCAGGGCATCTCGGCCGGCGACCGGCAACTGCTCTCGCTCCTCGTGGCCGGCCTCACCGACGAGGCCGCCGCCGCCCGCCTGGGTGTGAGCCGCCGCACCGTCGTCCGCCGCGTCCAGCACCTCATGGAGATGACCAACTCCCGATCACGCCTTCAACTGGGCTGGCAGGCCCGCGAGCGCGGCTGGCTCTGACCGGCGCCCCGGGACCTGGCACTATTGACGGGCCATGACGCTTACCGCCCGGATTCCCCCTGACCCCAGCCCCGACGCCGTCTTCGACGCGTTCGCGGGCTGGGCCGCTGATCAGGGGCTCAGCCTCTACCCGCACCAGGAAGAGGCGCTGATCGAGGTGGTCTCAGGCGCCAATGTGATCCTCAGCACGCCCACCGGCTCCGGCAAGAGCCTCGTCGCCACCGGCGCGCACTTCGCCGCGCTCGCCACCGGGCGCACCACGTTCTACACCGCGCCCATCAAGGCGCTGGTGTCCGAGAAGTTCTTCGCGCTCTGCGACGTCTTCGGCGCCGCCAACGTCGGCATGCTCACCGGTGACGCCAGCGTCAACGAAGACGCGCCCATCATCTGCTGCACCGCCGAGATCCTCGCCAACATGGCGCTGCGCGAGGGCGCCGACGCCGACGTGGGCCTCGTCGTCATGGACGAGTTCCACTTCTACTCCGAGCCCGACCGGGGCTGGGCCTGGCAGGTGCCGCTACTCGAACTGACGCAGGCGCAGTTCGTGCTCATGTCCGCGACGCTCGGCGACGTGACGTTCTTCGAGAAGGACCTGACGCGGCGCACCGGGCGGTCGACCGCCGTCGTCCGCTCGGTGGAGCGGCCGGTCCCGCTCATTTTCTCGTACGCGATGACGCCGTTGCACGAGACCATCGAGGAGCTGCTCTCCACCAAGCAGGCGCCCGTCTACATTGTCCACTTCACCCAGGCCGCCGCGCTGGAACGCGCGCAGGCGCTCATGAGCGTCAACGTCTGCACCCGCGCCGAGAAGGACGCCATCGCCGAGATGATCGGCAACTTCCGGTTCACCGCGGGCTTCGGCAAGACGCTCTCCCGGCTGGTCCGGCACGGCATCGGCGTACACCACGCGGGGATGCTGCCCAAGTACCGCCGGCTCGTCGAGACTCTCGCCCAGGCCGGGCTGCTCAAGGTGATCTGCGGCACCGACACGCTCGGCGTCGGCATCAACGTTCCCATCAGGACGGTGCTGTTCACCGCGCTGAGCAAGTACGACGGGACGAAGGTGCGACTGCTCAAGGCCCGCGAGTTCCACCAGATCGCCGGCCGGGCCGGGCGCGCCGGCTTCGACACCGTCGGCACCGTGGTCGTGCAGGCGCCCGAACACGTCATCGACAACGAAAAGGCACTCGCCAAGGCCGGCGACGACCCCAAGAAGCGCCGCAAGGTGGTGCGCAAGAAGCCACCCGAGGGGTCCGTGGGCTGGGGCCATCCCACGTTCGAGCGACTGGTATCCGCCGAGCCCGAGCCCCTGACGTCGGTCTTCGCGGTCAGCCACTCGATGCTGCTCAACGTCATCGGCCGGCCCGGCGACGCGTTCGCCGCCATGCGGCACCTGCTCACCGACAACCACGACGACCGCTCCGCCCAGCGCAAGCACATCCGGCGAGCCATCGCCATCTATCGCGCTCTGCTGGCCGCCGGTGTCGTTACCGCGTCACCGGTAAGACTCACCGTCGACCTCCAGCTCGACTTCGCGCTCAACCAGCCGCTGTCGCCGTTCGCGCTCGCCGCGATCGACCTGCTCGACCGCGAGTCGCCCACGTACGCCCTCGACGTGCTGTCGGTCATCGAGTCCATCCTGGACGATCCGCGCCAGGTGCTCTCCGCGCAGCAGTTCAAGGCCCGGGGCGAGGCGGTCGCCGCGATGAAGGCCGACGGCATCGAGTATGAGGCGCGCCTCGAACTGCTCGACCAGGTGACCCACGCCAAGCCGCTCGCCGACCTGCTCGACGTCGGCTACGAGGCCTACCGCAAGGGCCACCCGTGGGTCTCCGACTACCAGCTCTCGCCGAAGTCGGTCGTGCGCGACATGTACGAGCGGGCGATGACGTTCACCGAGTACGTGGCCTTCTACGGGCTGTCCCGGTCGGAAGGGCTGGTGCTGCGGTACCTGGCCGACGCGTACAAGGCGCTGCGCCAGACGGTGCCCGACGAGGCCAAGACCGAGGAGCTGATCGACCTCATCGAGTGGCTCGGCGAGCTGGTCCGGCAGGTCGACTCCAGCCTCATCGACGAGTGGGAGCGGCTGCGGTCCGGCCTCTCCACCGTCCCGTCGACGCAGCAGCGTCCGCCCGAGGTCTCCCGCAACGTGCGCGCGTTCCGCGTGCTGGTGCGCAACGCCCTCTTCCGCCGCGTCGAGCTGGCGGCTTTGCGCCGTTGGGACGAGCTGGGCCAGCTGGACGCCGAGTCCGGCTGGGACGCCGACGCCTGGGAGGAGGCGCTGGCGCCGTACTTCGACGAGCACGACGAGATCGGCACCGGTCCCGATGCGCGCGGCCCCGCCCTCCTGATGATCGACCAGGGCCGCGACAGCTGGACGGTACGCCAGATCCTCGACGACCCCGAGGGCCACCACGACTGGGCCATCACCGCCGAGATCGACCTGGCCGCCTCCGACGACCTAGGCGCAGCCGCCATCCGCATCACGTCCGTGGGCGCCTAGCGCGCCGCTCTCGCGCCCCGCGCACCCCTTCGTCCCGCCGATCAAGGGCAAACGCACGTACTTTGATCTCAGATCCGCGTGCATTTGCCCTTGATCAATGCGAAGTTCCTTGATCGGCGGGGCTACGGCAGTGCTCCGGCCCGTGCTGCCCGACGTACGGGCAGCGGTGGACTCGGCGGAGACGGTGGTGCTCCGCCGAGCCCACCGAGGTCAGGAGAAGGTGACGTTGACGAAGCGACCGCGGTAGATGGTCACGTCTTCGTACAGGTCGTCGCCGTTCAGGCTGTTGACGTTGTACGAGACGACCACGCGGTTGTCGGTGCTCAGCTCGGGATGGGCATGCGGGTTGTACGTGTACACGTTGGCGTTGCGGTAGGTGCCGAGCGCGCCCGTCTCCGGCGTCGTGTAGAGCAGCGTCTTGTCGGTGAACGGACCGGTCGGGCTGTTGCCGACATAGCCGACGATCTTCGCGCTGAACAGTTCGGTGGTGTCCTGGGTGACGAGCAGGTACTTGCCGCGCCACGGCGTGACGCTGTGCTCATTGCTGACGCCTTCCAGCACGCGCACCGAGTCGGCCTCCCGCGTGGACCAGCCGCTGCCCGTCCAGTACTCCCACTGGGCGCGCAGGTTGCGGCCGGGCGCGCGGGCGACGTGCAGGTACTTGCTTACGCCCAGGTCCTCGACGCCGTACACGTACACGTGGTCGCCGATGACCTGGAGCCAGGCCGCCCAGGTCACCTCGGTCGACGACGGGAGCGGTGTGATGCTGATCGGCCGGGTGAGCTGGGCGGCGGGGATGCGCGCGAGGTACGTGCCCATCCACGCGAAGTCCCACTGCCCAGGGCCGGTCTTGCCGAACTCGACGACGGTCTGGTTGAGCACGCCACCGATGCAGATGCCCGCTCCTAGCCAGAACCAGTTGTCGGGGTTGGACGGCTTCAGCAGCGTGTCGGGCGCGGAGGCGGTGCCGCCGTGAACGGTGGTGAGCCTGCTGCCGTTCTGCACGATGAAGGAGTTGCGCAGGAACGGGGTGTCGAGGGGGCGGCCGAGGTTGGAGTCGACCGGGCCGAGAAACGTGTCCGAGTAGATCCACAGCCGCTTGCCGCCGGGGATCGAGGTGGAGTAGGTGCTGTCCGCGCCGGTCCAGCCGACACCGCTGTTGCCGTACCTGTTGAAGAGGTTGTTGAGTGCGGTGTTGGGGGCGGCCGACGCGACGGGGAGGGCGGCGGCGGAGGCGGGACGGGCACCGGCGAACGTGAGGGCTGCGGCGCCGGCCACGCCACCGAGGAGGGTGCGTCTTTGCATGACTCTCCTTTTCCTAACGAGGGGGTGGTTCAGGAGGCAGAGCGGCCGGGTTGACGGCGAGGAGGCCACCGTCGACCCGGTATTCGGCACCGGTCACGAACGACGCACGGTCGCTGGCGAGGAACGCCACCACCTCGGCGACCTCTGCGGCGCGCGCGACCCGGCCGAGCGGGTGGCTGCGTCCCCAACCGGCGACCGTGTCGTCCACGGTGGACCCACCGCGGAAGAGGTCGGCGGCCCAGCGCAGCATGGGTGTGTCGACAGAACCTGGACAGACGGCGTTGACCCGGATGCGGTCGGCGGCGTGGTCGAGTGCCATCGATCGGACCAGCGCGTTGATGCCGGCCTTGCTGGCGGCGTACGCGGCCACGCCCTGCTGCGACACGAACGCCTGGACGGACGAGACGGCCACGATGGCGCCGCCGCCCCGGGCCCGCAGGTGCGGCACGGCGGCCCGGCAGGCCAGGAAGACGCCGGTGAGGTTGACGTCGAGCACCTCGCGCCACAGGGCGTCGGTGGTGCTTTCGACGGTGCCGTACCGCTGGATACCGGCGCTGGTGACGAGGATGTCTACGCCGCCGAAGCGCTCGACGGCGGTGGCGACGAGACGTTCCATGTCGGCGGGCACGGTGACGTCGGCGCGAACGCCCACGACCGTGTCGGTTGCCGGCGGTGGCTCGTCGAGTCCGCAGTAGACGACCGAGGTACCGTCGGCGGCGAGCCGCTCGACGACGGCGGCGCCGATCCCCTGCGAACCACCGGTGACGACAGCGACCTTCATATGACCTCCACCGACCAGTCGACGGATTTGGACGACCACGGGGCCAGGGTCAGAGCCGAGCCGTTGGCGACGGCGTCGGGCAGGCCGTTGGTCGGATAGCTGGAGAACGGTTCGAGGCCGGCCACGTAAGCCCGACCCCACCACGGGTGCCCGGTCATGTCACCGAACTCGTGCCACAGCCACAAGTACGGCAGCGTGGCGGCGTCCCACTCGACGCGCACCCCGGCGTCGCCGTCTGGCCGGCGCAGCTCGTACCAGCCCTCCGTGAACCCGGTCAGGTAGCAGACGTCGCTCGGCGCGCCCGGCTCGGGAATCACCGACAGGTCGACCGTGCCGCCGTCGGGTGTGGGCACGACGGGCCACGGGTACGGGCCGCCCTCGACGACCGCCCGGCGCGGCGGGTTCAGGTTGACCTCGTGCGGCCGCACCGTCACGCCCGGCGGCAGGGTGATCCGGGATCCGGGCACCAGGAATGGCGCCCCGTACGCCAGGTGCTGCCCCCACATCGCGTGCGTCCGCACCGGTGCCTCGCTGGTGATCGTCGACGACACGGACAGGCGCGCCTCGCCCGAGGCGAGGCTGAGCACCTTGGACACCCGGAACGGCGTGCGCCGGGTGCGCACGGTCAGGCGCACGGCGACCCGCTCGGGCTCGTCCTCGACCACCTCGCACTCCCACGGCAGCGCGACCGCCTCGTCGTGCTGGTCCAGCACCGCGCCCCGGTACGTCGCCGGGGCGCCGCCGTTTGGGAAGACCTCCTGCCAGCCGCCCGGGTACGAGTCGAAGAAGTCTCCCTGACCGGGCCAGGAGTTGCCGGGCCGCAGCCAAACGAAGTCGAGGTCGCGCGGCTTGTGGTTGAACTCGATGACGTGTGCGCCTTGCAGCAGCACGGTGATGCGGAGCAGTTCGTTCTCCAGCACCACGGCCGGTGTGCCGCGTAGGGCGGCGTGATGTATGCGAGCAGCGAAGTTTCTCAAGATGGGTCCGCCCAGCGGTCGTTGGGGATCAACGGGTACCAGCCGGGCCGGGCGGGGTCACGGTCGTACGGGTAGCCGCCCAGTTCGCGGTAGAGCTCGGCGTATCGGGCCACCCGTTCGCGGTCGAGCCGCACGCCGAGTCCCGGCCCGTCCGGCACCGCGATCGTACCGTCCACATAGGGCATTTTGCCGCCGACGATGACGTCGTCGCGCAGGTGGTGGTAGTGCGCGTCGGCGGCGTAGGTGAGGTTGGGCAGCACGGCGCCGAGATGCAGCATGGTGGCGAGCTGGATGCCCAGCTCCCCCGACGAGTGCACGGCCACGCCGAGCTGGAACGTCTCGCACACCGCCGCCGCCTTGACGCACGGCCGGATGCCTCCCCAGAACGTGGTGTCGAGCAGGATCACGTCGACGGCGGGGTCGCGCACGTTCGTGGCGAGCTGCTCGAAGTTGACGACGACCGTGTTGGTGGCCAGCGGGATGCCGAGGTCGCGCAGCTGCCGCAGGCCGTTGAGGCCCCAGGTCGGATCCTCGAAGTACTCGTTGGGCAGGTCGCGGATGGCGGTACCGAAGCGCCGCGCCTCGGCCACCGACATCGACCCGTTGGGGTCGTACCGGTACCGGTCGCCCGGCCAGGCCTCGGCGAGCGCCCGGTAGCACTCCAACTCGTACTCGGGCGGGAAGACGCCGCCCTTGAGCTTGTGGACGGTGAACCCGTGCGCTTCGCGCAGCTCCCGCGCGTGCGTCACGAGCTGGTCCGGCGTCCGCACCTCACCCTCGCCGCCCGCGGAGGCAAGCCGGAAGAACAGGTACGACGCGAACGGCACCCGGTCGCGCAGCTTGCCGCCGAGCAGGTCGTACACCGGCACGTCGAGGTGCTGCCCGATGAGGTCGAGGCAGGCGAACTCGACCGCGGCAAGCAGCTGCGTGCGGTTGTTGTAGAGGCTCGCGGTCGGGTTGGCGATCGCGAACCGCAGCGCCTCCAGCGCGAACGGGTCGTGCCCCACCAGGTACTCCCGCAGTCCCCGGATGGCGGATTCCGCGCTCTCTCCCCCGCCGCCGAGCTCGCCCAGGCCGATGAGGCCGTTGTCGGCTTCCACCTCGACGATCGTGCGGACGAACCGCCCCCAGTGGGCTCCGTTGGAGTGCCGCAGGGGCGCTTCGAGCGGCACCGTCACGGTCGTGGCGCGGATGTCGACGATTTTCATCGGGCGGTCCGGTCGCGTCGGGCGGTCCGGTCAATCGAGACCGCGACGAAGCCACCGGCCGGCACCTCGACGTCGATAGCGCCGTCCGATATGGACAGCAGTTCCAGCGAGCGTTCCAGGCTGGTGCCCAGCCAGGCGCGCTCGACACCAGGGAAGCGCAGGAAGGTGCGCACGGGCGCGTCCGAGACCGACGCCAGATACACCACCGCGTCGTGGCCGCGGCGCGACGGCCCGACGCCGGCGACCCGCACCAGCGGGTGGTCGACGGAGGCGACCCGCCCCTCGGCGGGTGACGGGGCACCGGTGCCGGTCAGCGGCACCGCCACGAACGCGTCGGTGAACCCGGCGGCGGTGGCCGGTCCGAGCACCCTAGGGTCGGCGCCGGCCGCCGAGGCGACCGCGTACCGGAACGTGGTCTCGCCCTGCTGCTGGGCGGGGAAGTTGGTGTCCCAGATGTTGTTCATCGCCCAGGAGTAGACGGTGCCGGGCTCGGCGGGTGACGGGTCGAGCGTCGGCGGGAACGGCGCGTACGGCAGGAAGATGTCACCGAACATGACGAGCGGCGCCTGCAATGTCGCCCACACCGCCGTCACCTCGCCGTCGTCGAACGCGACCCAGTGCCGCACCGGCGTCATGTGGCTGGCGGCACCCGGCACGATCGGGGCGTCACCGCCGCCTACGCCGCCGGTCAGTTCCCACGCGACCGGGGCCGGCATCGCGAAGGGGAAGGCGAAGAACACGCTCTCCTTGGCGGGCGCGCCGTCCTTGTACAGCTTGTTGGTGATGTCGACGCGCGGCACCCCCGCGCTCAACGTGATGGTGGTGCGCAGCCAGCGCACGCCGTCACCGTCCAGCTCGACCTCCAGCGTCTCGCCGATGGCCGAGCGCGTCGAGCGGACGAGCGATGCCCGCCGCCCGATCGACCGTCCCGCCAGCAGCGCCAGGTCACCATCGGGCGCCTCGATGTGCCCGGAGAGGTGGTTGACGTGCGGCGCGGTCGAGTACCGCTCGTACACGTACTGGTTCATGCCGGCGTACGCGCCGCCATTGACGAGCTCGCGGCCGGCGCGCTTGTCGAAGATGGAGGTCAGCACGGCGTCGCGCGGGTCAACGCTGACCCGGTAGTACTCGTTTTCGATCTGCCAGGAGTCGAGCGCCTCCACCGGGCCCGGTCCGCCACCCGCGACCACGTCGACGCGCAGGTGGCCCACCGCCGGCACGTTCGGGGCCACGAACCGAAGGTGGCGCCCGGCCGGTCGGGTCGGCCACTCTTCGGGCCGCACAGCCTCTTCCTCGTGTGGCAGCACGGCGCCGCTGCGGCCATCCACGATGGACACGGGTTCGTCGAGCGGCACGACGCTGGCCGGCAGGAAGGCCTCCGCGAGATCGGTGCGGTCCGCCGGCCCGAGGTTGGTGACGAGGTACGACGTGAGCGCGGCGGACGCCGGAGCGAGGCGCGCGCCCAGCCGGTGCGCGCCGGCGTGCCGCAGGTCGTCGGCGTCGTCGGCACCGGAGTACGCCATTTCGCACTTGCGGGCCCACTGCAACCCGCCGGAGTCGAAGCCGTCCTCGTGGTCGTGCCACGGGTTCGCGGCGCCCCAGGTGTGCTCGTCGAAGAGGCCGAGCTTGTCGTAGACGGCGTCGACCTCGGCGGTGGCGTCGGTGCCCGCGAGCGTGTGCAGCGTCTCGGCGTGACGCACCGCGTGCTGGGCCCGCCGGGCGTATCCGAGCGGCCGCGCGCCGGAGCCGAGCCCGTCGGCCCACCAGTCGGTCCAGTCGCCGCTGTGCTCCGGGACCCGGTCGCCGAAGCGGGCCTCGGCGTCGACGAAGAAGTCGGTGTTCGTCGACATGCGCAGCTTCGGGTAGGCGTACTTTTCGTTCCAGGCACGCACCACCGACGGCGGCACGATCGACGGTCCGGCGTTGTCCGCGTTGCCGCCCTGCACCCGCAGGTGAAGCACGTCGTGTGGATAGGGCTGCTTCTCAAGAAGGGCGTGCCCGTTCCACCCGAAGGCCTCCCGGCCGTACGGCACCGGCTCGTTGGCGAGCAGCCACAGGTACCCGGGCAGGAAGTCCTCCGCGGCCGGGAAGCTCTCCGCCAGCCCGACCACGTTGCCTTCCATGTACGCCATGCCGTGCGGGGTGTCGGTGAACCACACCAGCACCCTGTTGCCGGCCGGCGACCGCCACCAGAACGGGCGGCCCAGTTCCTGCCCGCCGGTGAGGAACGGCACCGAGCGGCCGGCCCAGTTGTGTGCCGCCGACAGGTACCGCACGCCGCTCGCGGCGAGGGCGTCGACGAAGCCGACGACCGCGCCGGGCACGTCGGTGTGCATGGCGGAGGTGATCGGGATGCCGTGGCGCTCGCGCAGGTCGTCGGTGAACCGCAGCAACCGGTGCAGCTCCTCCACCGAGCACGCCTCGGTGTGCAGCTGGAACGGCATCGCGGTCACCTCGATGCGCCCGTCTCGGGCCAGCGCCACGAACCGGTCGACGGCCGCCTTGTCGCGGGCGTCGAGCCACCGCCGCACCGGCAGCGCCGACTCGACGCTCCACCGGAAGCGGGCGTCGTCGGGCCAGTCCTCGGTGGCGGCGGCCAGGTCGAGCGCGGAGTCCAGGTACTCCAGGTGGTTGCGCAGCACCACGCCCTGCCGGTCGGTGTAACCGATGTCGAGGTGCGAGTGGTGTACGACGTGGACGGTCCACTTGCGCTGCGGTTCGACGACGAAGGCGCCGGAGCCGACACCCTCGACGGACACCGTGACGGTGCGGGGCTCGCTGACCTCTGGCAGCCACAGGTCGTCGCCGGCGGTGCCCCGGTCGAGCACCTCGTCGCCGTCGCGCAGCTCGATCGCCGCTCCGGCGGGCGCGCCGGTGACCCGTACAGCCTGGTGGAGCGGGTCGCCCCTGAACAACGGCAACGCCGCCGCGCGCACGCCACCGTCAAGGGAGGTGCCAGCGAGCCGGAGCGTCGTGCGCATGTCGTCGTAGCCCGGCGAGCCCAGGCTCGCGCGCAGCAACCGACTGGTTATGGTGTCCTTTCGAGGTCAGAACTGGCCCAGGGCGAGACCCCGCGCGAAGATGCGCTGGGCGCCGAGGAAAACGAGCACGGTGGGCAGCGACATGATGATGCCGGCCGCGAGCACCACCGGCACGGTGCTGCCGGAGTACGCGCTGGACAGCGACAGCAGCGCTGTCATCATCGGACGGACGGTCTCGCCCTGCGACAGGGTCAGGCCGAAAAGCAGCTCGTTCCAGACGAAGACGAATGACAGGATCAGCACGGCGCCCAGCGCCGGCACCGCGAGCGGCAGGTAGATCCGCCAGAAGATGCGCCAGACGGTGGCGCCGTCGACTCGGGCCGCCTCGTAGATGGTGTAGGCGACGCCGGTGAAGAAGCTGCGCATCACGAGCGCGGCCAGCGGCACGCAGACCGCGGTGTAGATGAGCACCATCCCGAGCCGCCGGTCGTACAAGTCGGCGCTGCTGTATCCGAGGAAGAGCGGGATCAGCAGCATCTGGGTGGGGAAGATGGTGCCGCCGAAGAGCAGGAGGAACCACCAGAACCCGGCCCGCAGCCGCAGCACCACGATGGCGTACCCGGCCATGGCGCCGATGACGACGGCGATAACCGGCGACGCGACGCTGTAGAGCAGCGTGCTGGCGATGCTCGGCCCGAGCCCGGCGGCCTCCCACGCGAACTTCACGTTGTCGAAGAACCCGAGGTTGGAGTCGGGCACCCAGATCTTCGACGCGTCGAACTCGGTGCTCGGCCGGAACGCGTTGACCAGCAACAGATACACCGGGATCAGCCAGATGATCCCAAGGACGCCGAGGACCCCTCTACGAATCACGACAAGTCCTCCCGTGCCTTGACCTGGCGGCGCAAGTACGCCAGCGTGACCGCGCCGGTCGTGAGCGTCAGCACCATCGCGACCGCCGAGCCGTACCCGTACTCACCCGCCACGAACGCGTCCCGGTACATGGTCACGGCCAGGGTCTCCGAGTTGCGCCCCGGGCCGCCCTGCGTCATCACCCACACGATGTCGAACGTCTTGAGGCTGGACACCAGCGCGAGCCCGACGACCACTGTGGTCAATGGCGCGAGCAGCGGCCAGATGACGTGCCGGAAGAGCCGCCAGCCGGTGGCGCCGTCCAGGCGGGCCGCCTCCAGCGGCTCCTTCGGGATCGACTGGAGACCCACCAGAAAGAAGAGCGTGTTGACGCCGGTCTGCTGCCAGGTCCAGGCGACGATCATCGAGATCGTGTTCCATGGCTCTTCCAGCAGGAACGACGTCTCGGCACCCGGCAGCCCCAACGCGCCGAGCACGTCGTTGGCCGCGCCGCCGCTCTGCAGGATGAAGCCCCAGATGACGCCGAGCCCGGCCCCCGAGAGGGCGTACGGGAGCATGAACGGCAGCCGCAGCCAGGTGCCGCCGCGGATGCCGAAGCTGAGCAGCGCCACCAGCAACCCGAGCGCAACCGGTATGACGGTGGTGCCCACCACCCACATGACAGTGTTGCGCACCGACGTGCCCATGGCCGGGTCGTCGAAGAAGCGGGTGAAGTTGTCGATGCCAACCCACTGCGGAGACGTCAACCCGTCGTACTCGGTGAAGCTGAGCACGACCGTGTAGAGGAACGGCGCGTAGAGCAGAAGCAGCACGACGATGGCCGCCGGCGAGACGAACCCGAGGGCTCCCCACCGCGCGCCGGAGTCGCCGCGCCCGGCCCGTTCCCCGGCGGCCGGAGCCGCCGGGGAACGGGTGGGAGTCGCCGTGGCGACCGACATCAGCGGCTCTTCCAGTACTCGTCAGCCGCCTTCTGGATGTTTTCGAGCTGCTTCATGTAGCTGCCCGGGTCGACCATGAACGCGCCGAACGCGTCGAGCGCGGCGGTCAGCACGGGCGCGGGTGCCGCCTCGAAGTAGCGGTTGGCGAGGCTGTACTCGCCATCGCCAGCCGCCTTGGCGATGGCCGCGAGGCCGGGGTCGGGGATCGCCACCTTCGGGTTCGCCGAGACGTCGCCGCGGCTGTTGGCCCACTTCTCCTGGGCGGGCTGCTGCACCCACCACTTCATGTACTTGGTGCTGGACGCGGTGTCGGGCGCCTTGGCGAGTGAGCACAGTGGACCGCTCTCGAACGCCACCGTGTTCTTGCCGGAGCCGGGGGTGACGGTGGGGATGACGAACATGCCGTAGTCCTGGCCGGGCTTCATCCCCTGCTGGGTCATGCTCGTGTTGAACCAGGTGCCGAAGATGCCCATCGCCGTCTTGCCGGTCTTCAGCTGGACGGCCGGGTCCTCCTTGCTGCCCGGGTCGGAGAAGTACCCACCGTCGATCATCTGCTTCCAGCGCTCCATCACCGCGACCACGCCCGGGTCGGTGTACTTCGCCTCACCGGTGGCGAGCCTGTTGTACAGCTCGGGGTCGGTGCCGATGAGCAGCTGCTGGAACCACACGAAGCTGAACAGCACGGAGGTGTGGTAGAAGGGCTTGATTCCCTTGCCCTTCAACGTGTCCGCCGACGCCATCAGCTCGGCCCACGACGTCGGAGGCTTGACGCCGTTGTCGTCGAAGACCTTCTTGTTGTAGAACATCACCCAGTACGAGATGTTCAGCGGGATGCAGTACTGCTTGCCGTTGTACGTGTACGCGGTCTCCAGTTCCTTGGAGAGGTCGCCCGCGGCGACGGCTTCCTTCCACAGGTCGGTGGTCTCCGCGACCTGCCCGGCCTCGACGATCTCCTCCAGCCGCCCACCGGTGCTCCAGGTGAACAGGTCCGGCTTGTTGTTGGTGCGGAAGGAGGCCTTGATGAACGCGGAGTACGTCGGCTCGTCGGTGTATCCGACCGGCGACATGCCGATGCCGATCTGCTCCTTGCTCAGCTTGCCCAGGTCTTCGAAGAACGGGCTCCAGGCCCCTTTGTCGTTGTAGAGCTTCAGCTCGGTCTTGGTGCCGCCGCCGCTGTCCTTGTCGTCGCCGCCTCCGCAGGCGGTCAGGACCAGCGAGGCGGCCGCGACCAGAGCGGTGAGTACGCGTGCCCGCACGAACATCACCTTTCTTTGTGTCATAAGTCGAAGGTGGAATTTCAGGGGGTGGAACGGCGGCGCGCCACAGCGGCCGCCACGTCTTCCAGGTGTCGCCGCATCAGATCGCGCGCCAGTTCCTCGGAGCCGGCTTCGATCGCGGCGAGGACGGCCCGGTGCTCGTCATGATCGCGAGACCGGTCGTCGAAAATCAGTAGGATCTCCCGCTGCTCGCCGGCGTGGACCGACAGCAGCGAGTCGAGGACTTCGTGCAGGATGCGGTGGCCGCTGGCGGTGGCGACCGCACGGTGGAAGGCCATGTTGGCTTCGTGCAGCCGCGCGTCGTTGCCGTCGGCCAGGTGCTCCTCCGCCGCGTCGAGTGCCCTCCGCAGGGCCGCCGTGGTGGCCGGGCCGCTGCGCCGCGCCGCCAGCCCGGCGAGGTGCGGCTCGATGACGAGTCGGGCGTCGATCAGCTCGACGAGCTGGTCGACGTCCAGCGCTGGCTGGTTGGGGTTGGCGATGACGATCCGGTCCAGCGCGGCGTTCACGTACATGCCGGAGCCGTGCCGGATGTCGATCGCGCCGGTGGCCTGGAGCTGCCGCAGCGCCTCGCGGATCGTCGGGGTGGCCACGGCGAAGCGTTTGGCCAGGTCACGGGCGGCCGGCAGGCGATCACCGGGCCCGAGCCCCTCGCTGCGGATCAGGTCGACGACGCGGGCGATGAGCGCGTCGGAGAGGCTCCGCCGCAGCACATCCTCGTCGGCGACCGTCACGCCTCCGCCTCCTTTTATTTCCGAATGGTTAAAAGTGAGCAAGAGATTAGATGACTTGTTCACCTGGTGTCTAGCCCTCTGGGCGATCAACCGCGAGAATGGGGCGTGTCCCAACCCATCGCCCGCCGTCGCCTGCTCGACGAGGTGACCGAGCGCATCCTGGCCCACATCCGCGACGAGGGCCTGCGCCCAGGCGACCGGCTGCCCTCCAACCGCGCGCTCTCCGAGCGTTTCCTGGTCGCGACCCCGACGCTGCGCGAGGCCCTGCGCCGCCTGGAGGCCACCGGCGCCGTCGAGCTGCGGCACGGCTCCGGCGTTTACGTGCGCGCCGACCTCGCACGGATGATCATGGTGAACCCGAACCGGCTGCGCCTCGACCGGAACGCGATCCTCGACCTGCTGGAGGCGCGCGAGCTGATCGAGCCGCACATCGCCGAGGCGGCCGCCCGCAACGCCACCGACGCCCAGCTCGACGAGCTCGCGGCCAGCCTCGACGCCGCCGGCGCCGCCCTTGTCGAAAGCAGTGCCCTGCGCAGTGACGCCGAATTGCATGAAGCCAACATGAACTTCCACCGCACCCTCGCCCGCCTGGCCGGCAACGGCGCCCTGGCCCAGGTACTCGACTCGCTCGTCGACCTGCACGACGAGGAGCAGCGGCACATCCTCGCGCTGTACGGCGACCGCGACCACGACCACCACGCGCACCGGGCGATCCTCGCCGCCGTGCGCGGCCGCCACCCCCGCAAAGCACGCCGGCTCATGACCGAGCACCTGCGCGACGTGCGCGAGGTCGTCACCCGAGCGCTGGACCGGTGAGATGGGCTGGACCGAACGTCTGAACGCCCACCCCGGCCGCGTCGACCTCGGCGGCGCCGAGGTCGACGTGTACCACTGGGCCGAGATGGCCGACACGGTCGTCAACCCGCCGCACCGGCACACGTACTTCGAGGTGTGCTGGGTGGAGGGCGGGCACGGCGAGTTCGTCGTCGAGGGCGAGACGCATCCCATCGGGCCCGGGTCGCTGCTCTTCGCGCGGCCCGGCGTCCGGCACCAGATCATCAGCGCCGAGCCGCCCGGCATCCAGCTCGCCTGGGTGGCGTTTCACCTCCGCGTGGCCGGTGACGGCGCGCTCGGCGGGCTGTTCGACGGGTTTGCCGCCTCCGCGCGGGCACTCACCCACGACGCGCGCGACCAGGTCGCGACGCTGTGGACGGCGCTGCGCGCCACCGGCAACGGGCCCGTGCTCCCCGGCCAGGACGCGGCCACCGCGGCGGTCGCACAGGCGCTGGTGGTGGCGCTGGCCCAGGCCGGCACCGAAACGCTGCGACCCGAGCCGGTCGAGCCACCGGACGCCGGGGCGAGCAGCGTCCAGCAGGCGCTGCGGTACGTGCAGGACAACCTCGACCGGCCGCTCGCCGTCGACGAGCTGGCGCGGCACGTGCACGTGTCGCGCCGCCACCTCACCCGGCTCTTCACCGAGCACGTCGGGCGCTCCCCCGCCGCGTACGTGGAGCAGGCCCGGCTGGACCACGCGGCCGCGCTGCTGGTGCGCACCGACCTGCCGATCAAGCAGGTGGCGAGCGCCGTCGGTTACGCCGACGTCACGCAGTTCACCAGGGCATTCGCGCGTCGGCTGGGCGCTCCCCCGGGCCGCTTCCGGGCCGCGGCCACGCTTGCGCCGGTACTCAGCGTTCAGGAGATGCCAAGCGTGTCCTGAATCGCCAAGCCGGTGGCCGGCCGGCGCAATGACCGGCACCGGTGGCGGCCACAGACTTTTCGCATGACTGAGCTAATGGTCCAGCAGTTCGAAACCGACGGGTACGTCCTTCATCGCCAACCGGTGCTGCCAGCACCCGCGTTCGAACGCCTCAAGGCGATCTTCGAAGAGCACCTGGCCGACGCCTCCCGCGGCGACAGCGGCGAGCTCGACATGCCGCACCAGCGCGATCCGCGGCTGCTGGAGTTCCTGCTGGCCGACGAGCTGCTCGACCTGGTCGAGCCGGTCATCGGCCCCGACATCGGGCTGTTCGCCAGCGCGTTCCTGTCCAAGGAGCCGCGCAGCGGGCGCGCCACGCCCTGGCACGAGGACTCGTACTTCTGGGAGGACCGGTTCGACCGCATGAGCGGCATCGCGACGGTCTGGCTGGCACTGGACCGGGTCGACCGGGAGAACGGCTGCATGCGCGTGCTGCCGGGCACCCACCTCGACCCGGGTGCCGAGTACGACTTCGCCGACCTGGACGCCAACAGTTTCGACCGGGTGGTCAAGGGCGAGGTCGACGAGAGCCGGGCGGTCTACTTCGAGCTCGACCCCAACCAGTGCTCGCTGCACGACGCGCGGATCATCCACGGCGCCGAGGCCAACCGCAGCGACCGCCGCCGCGCCGGATACACCATCCGATACTTCAACCAGTCCCTGCGCTTCAACAAGGACCACCCGAAGAACGCCGGCCACCTCCTGTGGCACGCGAGGGGCCGCAACGTAGCCGGAAACCCGGTGCAGAACTAGGGCCCAGGCCGGCGCGGGGCGCCGCCCCGCGGCGTGGCGGGGCGGCGCGCTCGCGCGTCTTACCGGCTCCAGCCCGGACGGCCAGGACGTGGGCCGGAGGGCAGGTCGCGCTCGCCCGTGGTGCCCGTGGCGCGGGCGCCGTTGGTCGCCGCGAACGGCTCCGCTGCCGGGCAGCTCGTGCCCGGTGCGGGCAGGGTCAGCGAGACGAGGTACGCGTCGACGGCGTTGTCGATGCACGGCGTGCGGGCGTAGGAGCCGTGGCCCCAGCCCTCGTACGTCAACAGCGTCGCCGCGGCCCCCAGCTGGCCCGCCGCACCGAGCGCCCAGTTGTAACCGGTCGCCGGGTCGTGCAGGTTGTTGATGAGCAGGAGCTTGTTGCCGGTCGCCGGCACGTTGAGCGGGTGCTGCGGATTGTTCGGCTTGGCCGGCCAGCCGTGGCAGGTGACGGCGGCATCCAGGCCCAGCGGCGAGAACCGCATGTCTGGCGCGACGGCCCGCTGCTGGGCCATGAGCGTCGTATACCGCTGGAAGCTCGACAGTGGGAGCGCCCAGTCTTCACAGAAGACGGCCGGGAACGGGTACTCGTACGCCTCGTCGATGGGCGCGTACGCGCGCAGCGCCGTGCGAGCCTCGGCCACCGTGGCCGACTGCGGCTGGCTCGACCCGCCGTTCAGCCAGTTGATGGTGTCGGCCAGGAAGAACCAGTCGGGGCCGTAGAAGGAGCCGTACGCGAAGCCGATCAGATCGAGCGCGCTGTAGTGCCACGTCGGGTCGTCGGGATCGGTGAGGTCACCGTTGTCGGCCTTGACGAGCAGGCTGCGCCAGACCGCGCTGATGTCCTGCCCGTACATGGGACAGGCCGGCTCGGCGTTGCAGCCCTTGACGAACTCGTCGAACGAGTCCTGGGCGCTGGCCGCCTCGGTCTCCAGGAAGGCGGCGGTGTCGAGGCTGTGGTCCATGTTGCTGTCGAGCGCGAGCGCGCGCACCTTGCCCGGGTACAGCTCGGCGTACTGCTGGCCCATCAGCGTGCCGTAGGAGACGCCGTAGTAGGTCAGCTTCCTGTCGCCGACCGCGTGCCGGATGGCCTCGATGTCACGGGCCACGCTGATCGTGTCGACGTGGTCGAACAGCGGGCCGGTGCGCGACCGGCAGTCGTTGCCGAGCGCCTGGTTGTAGGCGCCCCGCCGCTGGAACTCGCCGCGGGTCTCGATCAACGGGGACGGGAACTTGAGCAGCAGGTCGCCGCCGCACACCACCGGTTGGCTGCGGGCCACGCCGCGCGGGTCGAACCCGACGATGTCGAACTTGTTGCGCAGTTCTTCGCTGAAGTAGCTGTAGTTCCACAGCGCGAAGTCGACGCCGGATCCGCCGGGACCGCCGGGGTTGACGACCAGCGAGCCGATCCGGTTTTCCGAGTCGAGCGCGGGCCGCCTCGCGACCGCGATCTTCATGGTCGCCCCGGACGGCTGTGACCAGTCGATGGGGACGGTCAGCGTGCCGCACTGGGCGGGCGGTTCGAAGGGCTCCGGCTCGGGGGCGTCGACACAAGGCCCCCAAGCGATGCGTGGGACGTAGGGAGGTGGTTTTGGCGCTGCCGCCGCGGCGCTTGGCGGCACGAGGACGGTGGTGACGAGAGCGAGAGCGATCAACTTCCCCGTTGTACGCATCCGCCTACGGTATGCCTCGAAGTCAATGCCGCGTGCCCCCGAAAACCGGTGTGGGGCCCCGCGAAACGCGGGGCCCCACAGTACGTAGATCAGGACCCGAGAAGGTGGTCCATGGACCGCGCGACGAGGTCGTCGCGAACGGCCGGGGCCAGGCCTTCCAGCCCGAATCCGGTGTACACGGTGTCGGGCGTGACGACGATGCCGCCCTCTTCGAACGCGGCCTGCGTACGCGTCCAATCGGAACTGTTCGGATCGGATCCGGGTGCCGGACCGGCCACCGTCCAGCCGCCGAGGTCGGTCTCGAACGACGTCTCCGTCAACGGTGAGCCGCCCGAGAGGACCCGCACGTCGTCGAGGAAGACGCCCAGGCCCTGGGTCGCCCAGTCCGACACGTACGAAATGGACAGTTCAACCTGCTTGCCGGCGTATGCCGACAGGTCGACCGACCACTCCTGCCAACCGCCCGACGCCCCGGTCGCCGCGTTCCACGTGCCGGTCGTACCGGTCGGCGAGCAGTCCGCGCCCTGGTAGTGGGCGAGGAACGGGTGCAACTGCGACACCCAACCGGAGGCGCAGCTCTCGCCGGTCTCGGTGTGGGTGTGGCCGTTGGCCTCGGGCAAGGTGGTCCAGTTGTCGGTGCCCACCTCGTGCGCCTCGACGAAGAGGAAGTCCCACTCCGCCTCGGTGTCGTACGAGGTCCAGAAGTTCAGCTCAGCCGCCGTGACCCCGGTGAGGTCGACGGTGCGCATGAGCCGCTTGTACGACTGGTCCGCCTGTCCGCTGTAGACGTACCAGTCACCGGTCAGCGGGTCGAACGGCGCCGCGCCCGGCCGCACCCAGTTCGCCGCGATCTCGCTGGTGAACTGCGGAAACTGTGCCGGCGGCAGGAAGCTCGACGTCGGCAGGAACGAGGCCGTGTGGTCCTGGTTACCGGCCGAGCCGGGAGCGTTGAGGTCGCCGGTCCACCCGGCGAACTCCCCCACGCCGCGAAGCGGGTAGGTGCTGCCCTCGGCCGTGGTGCCCGCACCGTCGACGTACGTGTGGGCGCCCAGGTAGTACTGCTGGAAATCGTTCACCAGCGGCAGGCACGGGTACGTGTCCGGCGTGGTGCACTCCGGTGGCGAGTACGGGTTGTAGTCGTAGGTGTTGAACGCCTGGGCGTAGAGCGCGTACTTGCCGGACGCGAGCAGCTTGCCGCCCTCGTTGACGTAGTCGCGCACAGCCAGTTCGGTCTCCAGCGCCGACAGCGTGGTCGTACCGCCGACCTGCCCGGTCGACCGCGTGATGATGTCGTCGCCGGTCTCCCAGACCACCGCCTTGTAGTGCGAGAGCACGCCAAGGTGGTGTGGCGCCTTGCGGCCCCGGGTGTCGAAGTCGTACACGTCGGACGTGTACCCCGCGGCCGTGAGCGCCGCGGCGTACTCGTCGGCGTACTTCGCCGAGGTGACGCCCTGCGCCGGGCTGATGCCGGTCACGTCTTCGGCGGCCAGCACCAGCACGTCACCACCGATGTCGGTGCTGACGGTGTAGGTGAAGTGCGCGCTCGCCACCGGCCCGACCTTCGGCTTGCGGCCGGAGAACCAGACCTCGACCCGGTCACCCGCCTTGGTGCCGGTGACCGTGCCGCGCAGTTCGGCGTAGTAGTCGTCGTGCGTGTCGCCGTACCGCTCGCCGCCCTTCCACTGTCTAACCCCGACGGTCCTGGGGCGGCCGCCGTTGATCGTGTAGTGCATCTTGACGTCCTGGAGCGCCCGGCGCGCGATCGTGGCGACCGGCTGCTTGGTGCCATACGAAACCTCGAACGGGTCGGTGACGAAGTCGGGCGTGCTGCGCCCCACGACGGACACCGGCTCGTCAGGGTCGAGCGCCGACTCGCCCACGGCCAGTGCGAACGGGATGTTCTTCTCGACCTCGGCCGCGATCAGGGCCTCGTCATCCGGGAAGATGAAGCTGCTGACGCAGTCTTCGGGCTCCCACTCGTCGTCCGGCACCGACGCGGACGCCACCTGGCAGGTCGACATCTCGGGTGTGAAGCCGAGCGTGCCGTACTTGACCGTCAGGTGTGTGTCGGTGTCGCCGTTGGTGATGTAGAGCTCGGCTGAGAGGTCCGGGTCGTAGCCGGGCACTGCCGGGTTGGCGTCGTCGCCGGCCATCGCCTTGTAGATCTCGTCGTCCGGGCTGGGCGTGCTCTGCTGCCAGCCGATGCCGTAGAGGATCAGCTCGGCCGCCGAGTGGTAATTGATGAGGAACTCGAAACCGACCCGCCGGAACAGCCGGTCGATCACGCGGGTCTCCGGCTCGGACGCCGGCCCGGTGCCGCGGTACGTGTCGCTGGCCGGGTCGGGCGAGGAGCCCTCGTTGTCGTAGCCCCACTTGTAGGGGAAGTTACGGTTCGGGTCGACACCGTCGAGGGTGGTGATCTGGCCGTCGCCGTCGTTGTCACGCAGGTTCTTGCGCCACAACCGGTTGCCTTCGGTGAACGTGTGGTCGTAGCCGTCCGGGTTGGCCACCGGCAGGAACCACAGCTCCGTCTTGTCGACCAGCGCGGTGATCCGCGGGTCGGTCCCGTACCCGGTCAGGACGTGGTGCATCAGACGGCGCACCATCTCCGGGGTGATCCACTCTCGGGCGTGCTGGGCACCGAGGTACATCGTGGCGGGGCGCTTGCCGTCTTCGACGTTGCGCGCGTTCTTGGTGACCTTGACCGCCAGGATCGGCTGCCCGTTGAGCGACTTGCCGGTGTTCACCAGCTTGGCGATCCTGGGGTACCGGGCCGCGGTTGCCGTGAGCTCGTCACGGATGCCGCCCGGCTCGCTGTACGAGCGGAAGGAGTCCCAGCCGGCGACCGCTTGCGCGCGGAGCACCTCCTGGGCATCCTTGCCGTTGACCTTCTTCGGCGTCAGCTTGATGCCCTTGGACGCCAGCCGCGCCGCCTGCCGCTCGCTGAGCACGGCCTCTACAGTGGAATTGCCAGATTTGTCCGTCGAAACCGCTAAGTCTTCGTGATCGAGACCGGTCTCACGCAGCTCCTCCAACTGCGGTGCGGTCACCGTGCCCACGAAGATGCCGAGCTCGTCCTGGACCGCGCCCGGTTGCGTCGGTCCTTGCGCCCGCACCGGATCGGCCAGTGCGAGCGCCCCTACCAGAGTGAGCACGCAGGCTGTCGCCAATCGTGCTTTCCTCATCGCGCCTCCTCTATGTTGAAGCAGGTCCACGCGTGAGCCTCCTGTCACTCCAGGTAGCTGTCAATCGACCCTTCGGTCCCCGCCAGTCCCTGATCTTCTCCGGGAGACAGCGATTCGTGCGGGTGACACGCGGATCTACCGTCGTATCCCGTAGGCGCCGGCGACAGTCTGGGTAACCGTCGCGCCATCGGGCCCGACAGCGTGTACGCGAAGTGAAACCGGGGATCACCGCAGCGCCCGCGGCGACGCAACCGGCCGTCAAACAGACAAGGCGCTAAGGCGACAGCCCGGTAGGGTGTGGCTCCATGCTGGCCATCCGGGCCGCCCGCCTCTTCGACGGCCGCTCCGTGACCCTCGACCCGGTCGTGCTGGTCGACGCCGGCCGCATCGCGGCCGTGACCGACTCCGCTCCGGCCGGATCCGAGATCCTGGACCTGGGCGCGGCCACGCTGATGCCCGGGCTGGTCGACGCGCACACGCACCTCGCGCTCGACGCCAGCGACGACCCCATCGGGCGCGTCGTCGCCGCCAGCGACGACGAGCTGCTCGACCACATGCGCGCCGCCGCGCGCACCGCGCTTGCCGCGGGCGTCACCACCGTTCGCGACCTCGGCGACCGCGGATACCTGTCGCTGGTACTCCGGGAGGAGCTGGCCCGCGACCCGATGGCCGGCCCGCGGGTGCTCGCGGCCGGCCCACCGATCACCACGACGGGCGGCCACTGCTGGTTTTTGGGGGGTGAGGCGGACGGCGTCGAGGGCATCCGGGCAGCGGTTCGTGAGCGCGCCGAGCACGGCGTCGACGTCATCAAGATCATGGCTACCGGTGGCGAGCTGACGCCCGGCTCCCGTGCGGACACGCCGCAGTACGGGCTCGACGAGCTGCGCGCCGCCGTCGACGAGGCCCACCGGCACGGGCTGCCCGTCACCGCGCACGCGCACGCCGCTGGCACGATCGTCGACGCGGTCGCGGCGGGCGTCGACATGATCGAGCACTGCTCGTACGCGACGGACGAGGTGATCGACGCTCTCCGCATGGCTGGCACCGTGGTGTCCGTGACCGTCGGCGCGGATCCCGGCGTCCCGTACCCACCGCGGCTCATCACGCTGCTCGTCGAGTACTTCCAGATGGTTACCCGGCTCCGCACGGCAGGCGTGCCTGTCGTGTGCGGCAGCGACGCCGGCATCCGTGAGGCCAAGCCGCACGGCGTCCTGCCGTACGGGGTGGCCGCCCTGGTCGAACGCGCCGGCTTCTCCCCCGCCGAGGCGCTCCGCTCCGCGACATCCCTGGCCGCGGAGGCGTGCGGCCTCGGCGACAGCAAGGGCGTCGTAGCCCCCGGCTACGACGCCGACCTTCTGGCGGTAAACGGCAACCCTCTGATCGACATCGCGGCGCTGACCCGCGTCCGCGCGGTTCTCCGCGCCGGCACCCTGGTGTCTTAGTACCGTTGCTGGTGTTCGATAGCGCGCAACAGTGCGCGGCTGACCTGGCCGAACTCCTGCTCGTCCCAGGTGGCGAAGACCAGCGTCGGCCGGTGCTGGTATTCCGCCCAGAGCTGGAAGCTCGCCGGCCAGCGGCGGCCGCAGAAGAGCACCCCACCGGCGGCGGCAAGCCCGATGAGCAGCGCGAGGGCGATGACGACCGGCGAGCGGAAGAATATGGCCACCGGCGTGACCACCAGCAGCTCACCCAGCGCGACGACCATGGCGGCTCGGGTGGGCGGCGAGAGCGGGCCGCGAGCCCGCTCGATGCAGAAGAGGTCTGCGATCGGGAAGCGCGCGCCGTAGACGAGCAGGCACTGGTCGTCGACGATCACACCACGTTGGTTGTAGAAGGTGGTTCTGGCTGGCCTTGTGGGCCGGTTGAGGCGGTCGATGGTCATCGTGACCTCCTTCGGTACCCTCATCATGAGGTGCCAGGAGGCATCGTGCAACAGGTCAGGTAGCCAGGTAGCAGATAGCGCTATAGCTCGTCCATGGCGCGGTATATGCGCTGCTCAGAGATCGGGTACGGGGTGCCGAGCGCCTGGGCGAAGAGGTTCACCCGCAGTTCCTCGATCATCCAGCGGATCTGGAGCAGTTCGGCACTCGCCGGCAGCTCCCGCCGCAGCTGCGCGTACTCCTCCTGGACCCGCTCGATACGCCGGGTCTGCTCCAGGTCGCGGCCCGGGTTCTGGGTCAGCCGCTCCAAGCGCCGCTCGATCGCGGTCAGGTAGCGCGGCAGGTCCGGCAGGCGCTGCCAGCCGGTCGCCGTGACGAAGCCCCGGTACACGAGCCCGCCGAGCTGCGCGCGGATGTCGGCCAGGGAGGGCATGAGGTCGAGGCGGTTGGTGGTCTTGAGTCGCTGCTCAACCGTGTACGCCGCCGCGAGCACCTGACGCACCCGCGCGATGATCTCCAACAACGCGTCGACGAACCCGGCCCGCACATGGTCCCGCAGCACCCCGAACCCGGCCTCGTCCCACGCCGGGCCGCCGTGCTCGGCGAGCAGCCGGTCGACGGCCGCACCGGCGCAGTCGTCGAGCAGGTCGACCACGCTGCGGTGCGGGTTGCGGCTGAGCGCCAGCTTCGCCTCGTTCGTCAACCTGCCCTGCATCACCTTCGCGGGCGCGGGCAACCCGAGCAGCAGCAGCCGGCGGGTGCCCTGCCACATCGCGTTGCGCTGCTCCGCCTCGGTCTCGAACACCCGCACGCCCGCGGTCTCGCCCTCGTCGACCAGCGCCGGATAGGCGGTCACCGCGTAACCCGCCCGGTCCTGCCGGATGGCGCGCGGCAGCGTGCCCACCTCCCAGCCACGCATACCCTGCCGGGACACGCCGGGCGCCGCCGCCGCGACCGTCTGGAGCACGGTCGGCTTCAGCTTCGCCTGCAACGCGGCCAGATCCTTGCCCTCGCCGAGCGAAGCGCCCTTGTCGTCCAGCACCCGGAAGGTCATCCGCAGATGATCGGGCACTTTGGACAGATCCCATGCGTCGCGGGGCACCGGCGCGCCGGTCAGCCGGCGCAGCTCCCGCTCAAGGGCATCGAGCAGCGGACCGTCACCCGCCGCGATCCGGTCCAGCACCGCGCGCGCATAATCGGGTACTGGCACGTAGTTGCGCCGCGCCACCTTCGGCATCGACCGGATCAGCGCGATCACCAGGTCTTCGCGCAGTCCCGGCACCTGCCAGTCGAACCCGGCCGGCGACAGCCGGGGCAGCAGCGGCAGTGGAATGTGGACGGTCACGCCGTCGGCGTCCGTGCCCGGCTCGAACTGGTACGTCAGCTTCAGCGCCATGCCGTCCTGGCGCCACTCGTCGGGGTAGTCCGCCGCGTCGACCCGCCGCGAGCCGGAGTTGATGAGCATCGCCTTTTCGAACGTCAGCAGGTCTGGCTGCGTGCGGCGGATCTGCTTCCACCAGCTGTCGAAGTGCCGCGCCGACACCACGTCCGGCCCGATCCGCTGGTCGTAGAAGTCGAAGAGGGTCTCGTCGTCGACCAGGATGTCGCGCCGCCGGGCCCGGTGCTCCAGCTCCTCGACCTCGTCGAGTAGCGCCCGATTGTCGTGGAAGAACTGATGGTGGGTGTCCCAGTCGCCCTCCACCAGGGCGTGGCGGATGAACAGCTCCCGCGACAGGCGCGGGTCGATCCGGCCGAAGTTCACCTTGCGCGAGGCGACCAGCGGCACGCCGTAGAGCGTCACCTTCTCGTACGCCATCGCCGCGCCCTGCTTCTTTTCCCAGTGCGGTTCGCTGTAGCTGCGCTTGACGAGGTGGCCGGCGAGCTTCTCCACCCACTCGGGCTCCACCTTGGCCACGATGCGCGCCCACAGCCGGGACGTCTCCACCAGCTCGGCGGCCATCACCCACTGCGGCTGCTTCTTGAAGAGCGCGGAACCCGGGAAGATGCCGAACTTCGCGCCGCGCGCGCCCAGGTACTCGTGCTTCTGGCTGTTCTTGAGGCCGACGTGCGAGAGCAGGCCCGCGAGCAGCGAGTGGTGGATCAGCTCTGCCGACGCCTCCGGCGCGCGCGGCGGCTTGACCGCTTGGCGCAGCTGGGAGTACAGATCCTGCCACTCGCGCACCCGCAGGTAGTTGAGAAACTCGGTGCGGCACATCTTGCGGAACTGGCTGCCCGACAGCGCCTTCTGCTGTTCCTGGATGTGCTTCCAGAGGTTGAGGTACGCGAGGAAGTCCGACTCCTTGTCGGCGAACCGCGCGTGCAGCTGGTCGGCCGCCTGCTGCCGGTCGGTGGGCCGCTCGCGAGGGTCCTGAATAGACAGTGCGGCGGCGATGACGAGCACCTCGTGCACGCAGCCGTTGCGCTCGGCCTCCAGCACCATCCGCCCGAGCCGCGGGTCGATCGGCAGCTGCGCGAGCCGCCGTCCGAGCTTGGTGAGATTGGGGTCGAGCGCACCGAGCTCGTGCAGCAGGTCGACGCCGTCCTTGATGTTGCGCCGGTCCGGCGGGTCGATGAACGGAAACGCCGCCATCTCGCCCAGCCGCAGCGCGGTCATCTGCAGGATCACCGAGGCGAGGTTGGTGCGCAGGATCTCCGGGTCGGTGAACTCGGGGCGGGACAGGAAATCGTCCTCGGAGTACAGCCGGACGCAGATGCCGTCGGAGGTGCGGCCGCAGCGCCCCTTGCGCTGGTTGGCCGACGCCTGCGAGACCGGCTCGATCGGCAGCCGCTGCACCTTCAGCCGGTGGCTGTACCGGGAGATCCGCGCGGCGCCCGGGTCGATGACGTACTTGATGCCCGGCACGGTGAGCGAGGTCTCCGCGACGTTCGTGGCGAGCACGATGCGGCGGCCGGTATGCGCCTGGAAGACCCGGTGCTGCTCGGCGATGGACAGGCGGGCGTACAGCGGCAGGACCTCGGTGTTGCGCAGGCTCTGCTTGTTCAGCGCGTCGGCGGTGTCGCGGATCTCCCGCTCGCCGCTGAGAAACACCAGGATGTCGCCCGGCGCCTCGGCGCACAGCTCGTCGACCGCGTCGAGGATCGCCTGGATCTGGTCGCCCTCTTCATCCTCCTGCGGCCGGTACCGCACCTCGACCGGGTATGTGCGGCCGGACACCTCGACGATGGGGGCATCACCGAAGTGGCGGGAGAACCGCTGGGGGTCGATCGTCGCCGACGTGATGATCAGCTTGAGGTCGGGGCGCTTGGGCAGCAGCCGCTTGACGTACCCGAGAATGAAGTCGACATTGAGGCTCCGCTCGTGCGCCTCGTCGATGATGAGCGTGTCGTACTGCCGCAGCATCCGGTCATGCTGGATCTCGGCGAGCAGGATGCCGTCGGTCATCAGCTTGACGAGCGTGCCGTCGCTCACCTTGTCGGTAAACCTGACCTTGTATCCGACCGTGGTGCCAAGCGACGTGTCCAGTTCCTCGGCGATCCGGTCCGCGACCGTGCGCGCCGCGATCCGCCGCGGCTGGGTATGGCCAATGACCCCGTCGACGCCGCGGCCCAGCTCCAGGCAGATCTTGGGAAGCTGGGTCGTCTTACCCGAGCCCGTCTCGCCGGCGACGATGACGACCTGGTGGTCGCGGATCGCGGCGAGGATCTCGTCCTTCTTCTGGCTGACCGGCAGCGCCTCGGGATACGTGATCTTGGGCACGCTTGCCCGACGCCGGCTGGGATCCATTTCGCCAGCAAGGCTACCCGCCCCCACGGTTTCCCCCCACCGACTTTCCCCGCGGCGGCAGGAGCGGCCTGGCTAGTAGCGCCAGCGGGTGGCTTCGGCCAGCTCGGCGGGGGACGCGTCGGCGAAGAGGCGGTGTTCGGCCTCGCGGACCGCGCAGAAGGCCTCTAGCAAGGGCCCGCCCAGCGCGGCCGGGAGCAGATCGTCGGCGCGGAGCGCCGCCACCGCGTCGGGTAGGGAGGTGGGCAGCCGCGGCGGTTGGTCACCCTCGGGCAGATCTGCCGGGTCAACGGTGACCTCGGGCGGCAACGTCAGGCCGGCGTCGCGAGCCGCCGTCACCACCGCGGTCACGGCGCCGGCGAGCAGGTACGGGTTGGCGGCCCCGTCGAAGCACTTGAGCTCGGCGTTCGCCGCCGTCTCCCGCTCGCCCTCGCTGCCGGTGACCAGGCGCAGGCCGGCCTCCCTGTTTTCACGGCCCCAGCACTGGTACGGGCCGGCCCAGTGCCGCGGCACCAGGCGCAGGTAGCTGGCCGGGCTGGGCGCGCCGATCGCCACCAGAGCGGGGAGGCGGTGCAGGAGCGCGGCCAGGATGGATTCGCCTTCGGCGGTCACACCGTGCGGGCCGTCACCGCCGGCGAACAGGTTCTGCTCGCCGGTCCACGCCGACAGGTGCAGGTGTCCGCCGTTGCCGACCTGCCCGGCCACCACGACGGGCGCGAACGAGACCTGGTAACCGAAGGTGGCGGACACCGCGCGGATGGTCTGCCGCACCAGCACAGCCCGGTCGGCCGCGGTCACCGGGTCGGCGGGCGCCACCGACACTTCCCACTGCCCGGCCGCGTACTCGGGATGGAACTGCTCGACGGGCACCCGCTGGTCGGCCAGCGCGGCGAGCACCGCGTCGGCGTATCCGGACAGTTCCACCAGCCGCGTCATGCCGTACGCCGGACCCGTGGTGGACGGCGTCGCGTCGACCGTGCCCGCGAACCACTCGAACTCGTACGCCATCCGCAGCTCGAGCCCGGCCTCGCGGGCCCGCTCGGTGGCCGCCCGGGCGAAGCCGCGCTGGCAGCCGGGGTACGGCTCGCCCTCCTGGGTGTGCCGGTCGACGGGAGCCCACGCCCAGCCGGGCTGCGCGGCGAGCGCGGTCACGTGAGACAGGTCGGGGTGCAGCCGCAGGTCACCGACAGGCCCGCCCGCGTGCCGGCTGGTGGTGATCGAATCGTCGACACAGAACACGTCGAACACCGGCGACATGCCGACGCCCCACTCGGCGGCGCGCTCGAACCGATCGACCGGCACCGCTTTGACCCTGGTCACGCCCGCGTTGTCCACCCAGGTCAGAGCGACGTTACGGACGTCCTGCGCGGCCAGGTCGGCGGCGACGCGCCGGGCCTCCGCGGCCCGCTGCTGGCGATCCACGCACCTGATTATCCCCATCCCAAATTCCCCTGGGGGTGATGTGCGGGGCGGCGCGCCGAACGAGACTGACGCCGTGGCCGGAATTGGAACGACACCAAATAGCGGTGCAACGGTCGTGGCGCACAGCGGCCGCCGGCTCTTCCGGGACGCCCTGGTCGCGTGGCTGGGGCGGCAGCAGCGGTTCGCAGTCGTGGGGCAGGCCGCCGACGTGGCCGAACTCCCCCGTCTGTGCGCGCTGCGGACGCCCGACCTGGTGCTCGTCGATGGGGGCGTCAATGTGGTGGCCACGTTGGGGCCACTCACCGCGATCCGGGAAGGCTGTGGGCGTACCCGAATAATCGTCATCTGCGACGAGTTGACGGCGGCGGCCGTGGTGGCAGCTCGCCGCGCGGGGGTCGACGCGCTCGTGCCGGGCGCGCTCGGCCTGGAGGCGCTGCTCAGCGTCCTGCGCCAGCAGGCGCGCGGGCCGCGCACGGGTGTGACGGTCTCGGCGCCTGGCGGCCTGACACCGCACGAGCGCGAGATCCTCTCGCTGCTCGGCGCGGGCCATCCGGCCCGGCGCATCGCCGCCATGCTGGGCAGCAGCGTCGGCGCGGTCGAAAACAGCAAGCGGCACATCTACGCCAAGCTCAATGTGGCGACGCAGTGCCAGGCCGTCGCAAGGGCGGCGGCGCTGGGACTGGTACCGACCCGCCGCGTTCCCGTGCGGCCGGATCAGCCCCTCCGAATACCGGAGCTGACCGGGCGAGAGGCGGACATCCTGCGTTCGATCGCGATGGGCCATTCGGTACGCCAGACCGCGGCGCTGCTGGCGATCGCCGAAAAGACCGTGGAGAACACCCAGGCCCGGCTGTTCCTGAAGTTGGGCACGCACAACCGGGCCGGCGCCATCGGTGCGGCCCACGGCCTCGGCATGCTGGACCAGTTCGTCCCCGAATAGTCGCTGTTTATTTCGAAGTCAGCAGATCCGAATACATCGCTTGCCCTTGAGGGCTAATATCCTCTGGGTTTCAGTCGCCATTCTCTTGAATCGCAAGGAACCGATATACATTCCTTACGATTGCCCTGAGCGGCCGATCAGGATACTCTCCACGCCGCGTATTGGTCTTGGGGGCCGGGGGGACGAGAGGTGGCATGACCAAGCCAGGTGACGATCCGCCGGACCGGTTGAGGGTCGGTGGTTGGCTGAGTGGCTCACCGGCCGGCAACGGCCCGGCGAGCGTGGGCGACGCGCCCGCTGCTGGCGGCCGGCACGCCGCCGAAGGTGCCGACACCGCCGATAGAGCCGACGAATCCGACGAAGCCGACCGGACCGATCGGGCTGTGACCGCCTACGCGGCGCCCGCCCTGCCCGACGACGACGGGCCGGCCAGCGGCCCGGCGCACCGGGTACGCCGCCGCCGCACACCGCTCGCCGTGATCGCCGGCGGTGCCGTCGCGGTCGCCCTCGCCGTGACGGTTTCGATCATCACGCTCGACGACCCGCCGGCCGGCGAGGGGGTGGCGCTCGGCACGCCGAGCGTTTCCCCGGTTCAGGTCACCGCCGACTCCGGTCTCGGCTCCGGCCCTACTGGCGGCGCGCCCACGACCGGGCCGCCTGGGAGCCCGTCCCCAACGACGCCATCGGTCAGCCCGACGAACACCAGCAGCGGTCCCGGCGGCTCTGTGACGACCTCTGTCGAGGCCGAGGACGCGTTGCTGGTCGGTACGGCCGAGGTGCTCGCCGAGCCGGCCGCCTCGGGCGGTCGGCTCGTGCACCAGATCGGCACCGACCAGGCGGGCAACGCCGGGCAGCTCGTCTTCAACGAGGTGACGGTGGCGCGGGCGACCCGGTACGCGCTGACCGTCGCGTACGTCAGCGGCGAGGACCGCAACGTGCTGCTGGCCGTCAACGGCCAACGCCCGCTGCTGCTGCGGTTTCCGTCGAGCGGCGGGTGGAACACGGTAGCGACGCAGACGTTCACGATCGAGCTGCGGGCGGGGAGGAACCGGCTGGCCTTCAGCAACCCGACCTACTTCGCGCCGAGGATCGACAAGATCAACCTGCTCGGCTAGCCGCCAGCCGGCGCATCCCCTCGGCGATGCGCTCGGTCGGCACCGCCCCGTACCCGATCACCAGCCCGTGCTGCGCGGGCCGTTGGCCACAGAAGCGGGCCAGCTCCGTCACCGCCACACCGGCCTCGGCGGCACGGCGTACCACCCCGGTGAGATCGACCTCGGCGCCGGGCGTGAGCCGGGCGCACACGTGCAGCCCGGCGGCCGACGGCACCGGCTCCAGCCAGCTGGCGAAGTCTCGCCGCAGCGCACCGACCACCAGGGCGTGCCGGTCGGCGTACACCCGGGTGGCCCGGCGGACGTGGCGGGCCAGGTGCCCGTCGTCGAGGAACCGGGCGAGCGCGGCCTGGTTGGACAGCTCGCCATGCCAGTCCGTCAGGCGCTTGGCACCCACCAGCGCAGGCCGCAGAGACGCGGGCGCGATCAGGAAGCCGAGCCGCAGCATTGGCAGCATCGTCTTGGAGAACGTGCCGACGTAGACCACCCGGCCGTCGCGGTCGAGGCTCTGCAACGGTTCGAGCGGGCGGTCCTCGAAACGGAACTCGCTGTCGTAGTCGTCCTCCACCACCACAGCGCGGTGCCGTTCGGCCCAGGCGAGCAGCGCGGCACGCCGGCGCAGCGACATCGGCACGCCCAGCGGGTACTGGTGGGACGGCGTGACGTAGACCAGGCGGGTATCGGTGGGCAGGGCCGCCACGTCGAGGCCGTCGCCGTCGACGGGTACGCCGGCGACCCGCGCGCCCAGCGACTCGAAGAGCAGCCTCGCCGGCGGATAGCCCGGCTCCTCCACCGCCACCCGGGTGCCCGGCTCAATGAGGACCCGGCCGACCAGGTCGAGGGCCTGCTGCGCACCGTGCGTGACGAGCACGTCGTCGGGTGCCGCCCGCACCGACCGGGCCACCCCGACGTACCGCGCGATCGCCGCCCGGAGCCCGGGATGGCCGGCGGGCTCGCTGTAGTCGGCCTGCTGGATGGTGGTTAGCCGCAGCTCCTGCGTCACCAGGCGGCGCCACGTCTCCAGCGGGAAGATATGGACGTCCGGTACCCCGACCGTGAAGTCGTATGGCCCTTCACCTAACCCGGTGACCGGGGAGGGTGCCGTGCGCCAGAACCGCCTCGGCCGCACGCCCCGCCCAGCCGGCGCGGTCCGCGGCCGGCGCCGGTCGAGCGCCTCGACGCACACGAACGTGCCGGCGCCGACCCGCCCGATGAGGAAGCCCTCGGCGGTCAGCCGGTCGTAGGCCACCGCCACCGTGTTGCGCGACACCGCGAGGCGCCGGGCCAGCTCGCGGGTCGGCGGCATCCGCTCGCCGGGGCGCAACCGGCCGTCGACCACCGCGTCGAGGATCTGGCGGTAGATCTGGGTGGCCAGGTCACCTCGGCCGGTGAGGCTCACGTGCAGGTCCATGGATTGGCCCAATCAGGATGGCCAGCATTGGCACTTCTACGGGGCCAATGTACGTCCCTACCGTAGGGCGTGACCAAGTTAGCTGGCGCATGACCAGAATGACCGTGCCGCAAGGCGCTGCCCTGTCGATCGGTGCCGTACTCGGTACCGGCGTGATCGCCCTGCCCGCGCTCGCCGCCGAGACGGCCGGACCCGCGTCGCTCGTCGCCTGGCTGGCGCTGATCGCACTGTCCGTGCCGCTCGCCACCACGTTCGCGGCGCTCGGCGCCCGGTACCCGGACTCGGGCGGCGTCTCCACGTACGTGCGCCGCGCCTTCGGCCCGCGCGCCGCGGCGGTCGTGGGCTGGTGCTTCTACTTCGCGATCCCGGCCGGCGCGCCCGCGGCCGCGATGTTCGCCGGCGCGTACGTGTCAGCGGCCGTCGGTGGTGGCAAGAGCACCACGCTGATCACCGGGGCGCTGCTGATCGCCTTCGTGACCGCCACCAACGCGGGCGGGCTGCGGATCTCGGGCCGGCTCCAGTTCGGCCTCGCCGCGCTGCTTGTCGCCCTACTGCTGACCGCGACGCTCACCGCGCTGCCGCACGCGCGCCTCGACAACCTCCAGCCGTTCGCGCCGCACGGCTGGCTCGCGATCGGGCCCGCGGCCGCGCTGCTGGTGTGGGGCTTCGCCGGCTGGGAGGCGGTCACCCACCTGGCCGCCGACTTCCGCCACCCGGCGCGCGACCTGCCCCGCGCCACCGTCATCGCCGTGGCCGTGGTCGGGCTGCTGTACTTCGCCATCGCCGCCGCGAGCGTGCTGGTGCTCGGCGCCGCCGCAGGTACGTCCGACGCGCCCCTCGCCGAACTGCTCGCCATCGGGGTCGGCGGCGAGGTCCGGGTACTGGCGGCCGGGGCGGCGCTGCTGCTGACCATCGGCGCGATGAACGCCTACTTCGCGGGCGGCGCCAAGCTCGGTGCCGCCCTCGGCCGCGACGGCGCGCTGCCGACCTGGTTCGCCCGTGGCAGCGAGGCCGGCACGGTACCCCGGCGCAGCCTCTCGGTGATCGCAGGACTGTCCACTGTGTCGCTGGGCGCGGTCGCCGTCACCGATGCCGACCCGCGCCCCTCCGTGCTGCTGACGACCGGTTGCTTCGCGATGGTGTACGTGCTCGGCATGGCCGCCGCCCTCCGGCTGCTGCCCCGGGGCACCTGGTCGCACCGCACGGCGACGGTGGCGCTGGTGGCGGTGGTGGCGCTGCTGTTGCTCACCGGCCGGTACATGGTGGGCGCGCTGG
This sequence comes from Micromonospora sp. CPCC 206061, assembly GCF_036906915.1. Taxonomy (NCBI): domain Bacteria; kingdom Bacillati; phylum Actinomycetota; class Actinomycetes; order Micromonosporales; family Micromonosporaceae; genus Micromonospora; species Micromonospora sp. CPCC 206061. The sequence continues at coordinate 10,669 of NZ_JBAKHX010000053.1, read as the reverse complement.
CGATCGCGGCCGCCGCCCTGATCTACGACGCCCGTTACGCGGGCAGGGACGCCGCCGCCTCCGCGTTGTCCAGTCGGAAATAGAGGTCGCGGGCCTCGTCGAACGCCGCCTTCGCCAACTGCGGGTCGATCTCCGCGTACGCCTTGCCGAGCTTCGCCAGGGCGTTCGCCAGAAACGACAGCCAGCCCCGGGTGCGCCACAGCGCCACCGACTCCTCCAGGTGCTTGGCCGCCTTGTCGGGCCGGCCGGCGGCCAGCTCGATCTCGCCCAGCACGCCAAGCGAGTCGGCGACGTGGTGACTCATGTTGTACTCGCGCCCCAACGCCAGCGAAGTCTCCGCCACCGTCCGTGCCCGCGGATCGCCCCGGTGCAGGTACAGGCGGGCCAGCTCCAGCAAGGTCAGCACCTCGGTGTAGCTGTCGCTGAGTCGTCGGGAGATCGCGAGCGACTCGTCCAGTACCCGCTCGGCCGAGTCCAGGTCGCCGGCCCTCACGAACCCGATGCCCATGAACTGCAGGACGGCGGCCTCGTAGCGCGGGTTCCCCAGCGTGCGTATCCGCTCCAGCGCCTGCGTCAGGTGTGCGAACGCGTCCATGAGGTCGCGCTGCTCACCGCGGGCGACCGCGATCGCGACGTGCGCGCGGGCCTCGCCACCGAGGTGACCGGTCTGTTCGGCGAGGCGCAACGCGCGCAGGCCGTGCTCCACCGCCTCGCCCGAGGCACCCTTCGCCGAGGCGGCCCACGCGCAGTTGACCTCCGCGTCGGACATGCCGCGCCGCTCACCCAGCGCCTCGAACATCTCGACCAGCTCGTGCGCCTCGGTCTCGAACCGGACCATCGCCTCGCCGGTGTGGTCGATGGTGTTCCAGGTGATGACCTCGGTGAGGCCCCGCCGCATGACCGCCTCGCCGCGCAGGTTGCCCTTGGCACGGCACAGCTCGATGACCCGCGTGTTGACGGCCTGCCATTCGGTGTACATGCCACGGATGTCGAAGTACTTCTCCATGCACCCGGCCAGGTCGAACGCGAGCTCGTCCAGCCCCAACGCGCACGTCTGACGGATCGCGGCGATCAGTGTGCTGCGCTCGGCGTCGAACCACCGCAGCGGGTCGGCGCCGTCGTCGACCCAGCCCAGCGCGGGGCGCGGCGCAGAGCCACTGATCGGCGCGAACGGCGGCCCCGGTACCCGAGCGGCCAGGCGCTCGGCGATGGCGAGCCACCCCCCGAACCCGCGTGCGAGCGCGGCGGACCGGTCAGCCTCGCTGTCTTCCAGCTCGGCGCGTTCGCGGGCGTAGAGCCGCACCAGGTCGTGGAAGCGGTACCGGTTCTGGCCCGCCTCGTCCGTGCCCGTGCCGCTCAGCAACTGCGCGTCGACCAGCGCCTCCAGGTGCGTGGCGGCGTCGTCGACGGGGCGTTCGAGCACCGCGGCGGCCAGCCACGCGGAGAAGTGCGGCACGTCGAAGAGGCCGAGCAGCCGCAGGAGCCGCTGGGATTCCGGGTCGAGGGCCTGGTAGCTGAGGGCGAGCGAGGCGCGCACCTCAAGGTCGCCGGTCGCCAGCCGGTCGAGCCGCTGGCGCTCGTCGCCGAGCATCCGGGCCAGGTGCGCGAGGCGCCACGTCGGCCGGGCGGTCAGCCGCGCGCCGGCCACCCGTACCGCGAGCGGCAACCCGCCGCAGAGCCGGGCGATCTCGGCCGCGTCGGACCGCTGCGCCGCGACCCGCCCGTCGTCGGCCACCACCGCCAGCAGCTCGATCGCCTCGCCGGGGCTGAACACCTCCAGGTCGATCCAGCGGGCGCCCTCGACGCCGGTGAGCCGGGCGCGGCTCGTGATCAGCACGGCGCAGGTGGGCGCGCCGGGCAGCAGCGGGCGGATCTGCTCCTCGGAGGCGGCGTTGTCGAGCACGACCAGCACCCGGCGGCCGGCCACCTTGCTGCGGTACAACTCGGTGCGCTCCGCCAGGTCGTGCGGGATCGCGCGGCTGTCGACGCCGAGCGCGCGCAGGAACCTGGCCAGCACGTCACCGGGGTCGAGCGGGGTCGCCTGCGCGCCGCGCAGATTGACGTAGAGCTGGCCGTCCGGGTACTCGGTCGCCGCGAGGTGCGCCGACCTCACCGCCAGGGTGGTCTTGCCGACCCCGCCCATGCCCGCGATGCCGGCGATCGCCAGCGCCGTGGGCTGGCGGTTCTCGGTCAGCAGCCGGTAGACAGCGTCGACCTCGCCGCCCCGGCCCGTGAAGTCCGGGATGTCGGGCGGCAGCAGGGCCGGAACGGGCGCCTGCTCGCGCGGGGGCGCCTCGGGCAGCTCCGCCCGCAGGATCAGGCTCTCCAGGTCAGCGATCTCGCGCCCAGGGTCGAGCCCTTCGTGCTCGGCGAGCAGCGTCCGGTACGCGCGGTAGCTCTGCAGCGCCTCGACCTGCCGGCCGCTGCGGTACAGCGCGGTCATCTGCCGGGCCCGCAGGCGCTCGCGCATCGGGTACTCGTCGACGAGCGGCGCGATCTCGGTGACCACCGCCTCGGCGCGGCCGAGCTCCAGTTCGGCGTCGGCCAGGTCCTCGTACGCGGTCAGCCGGCGCTCGACGAGCCGGGCGCGGGCGGCGTCGACGTAGGCGCCACTCGCGTCGGCGAGTGGCGGGCCCTGCCACATCGCCAGGCCCCCGCGCAGCAGCGCGACGGCCTCGTCGTGCGCGCCCCGGCTGGCCACCTCCCGGGCCCGGCGGACGCTGGCTTCGAACGCCGCCGCGTCGACCTGGTCGGCCTCCACCAGCAGCTGGTATCCGGACGGCCCGCCCACGAACACGTCGCCAGCGCCCAGCTCGGCGAGGCGGGCACGGATCACCGTGATCGCGTTGTGCACCTGCGACTTGGCGGTGGACGGCGCCGCCCCGCCCCACAGGGCCTCGATCATCGCCTCGCGTGACACCCGCTGACCGAGGTTGAGCAGCATATATGCCAGCAACCCGCGGGTCTGCGCGCGCGGAAGCCGGTGCTGGTGCTCCGCGGTGACCACCGTCACCGGTCCGAGCACCGTGAACCGCATCCAACCTCGCAGGTGTGTGGGGTGTATGAACGTTTGTATCACGGGGTCCGACAGGCTGGTCTTCGTCCACGGGGTTCCTGCGCGAGTGCCCACCGGTCACACCGTTGCGATACGCACGGGGGAGCGTGAGCTTGAGTGTGACCGACGGTCACCACATGGGGGCGTGGGAACCCCGCTTGGACGCTTTCAGTTGTAGTGGCTCGCGCTCTGCTCAAGAGCGATCAGCTCGTCGCGGATCTCGTTGCCCAGCTCTCGGGCCTCGCCTGTCGCCGTGTCTTCCAACCGGATCACGCACGAGGCGTTGACGGGCATCTCCCGGTCACCGCCGCCGGGCCGCACCCGCACCGCGATCGTGAACGACGCCGGCCGGAACTCCTTGGCGCTCGCGGTCACCACGATGTCCGCCGGGCGGCCGAGCAGCGCACCGCTCGGCAGCGCGGCCGTCCGGTGCCGCAGCGCCACGCCGGGCTCCCGCCCGGCCGCGGCCAGGGTGGGACAGCCGTCCAGGTAGGCCTGGCGCGCCGCGTCGACCCAGCGCACCAGGGCCTCGTCGCTGACCACGCCGGCCGCGTCGAGGTCCTGTTCGCTGACCGGGTACTCCGCCAGGACGGCCCACTTCGTCATTATCCCACTCATCGGGCTCCACGATAGGGGTGCTTTAGCGTGGCCGGCATGATGGGGGCCGTGACACTCTTTCCGTCCCTTGACGACCCGCTGCTTGGCGACCGGCCGGCTCTGCGCTTCGGCGACGAGGTGACCACCTATCGCGAGCTCAACCGGTGGACCGCCGAGGTGGCCGGCGCGATCGCGGGGGCGCGCCGGGTCGCGGTGTGGGCGAGGTCGCGCGTCGAGACGGTGGTCGCCGTCGTGGCCGGGCTCCGCGCCGGGGTTCCGGTGGTGCCGCTCAACCCCCAGGCCGGCGAGCGGGAGGTCGCGCACATCCTCGGCGACAGCAAGCCTGATCTCGTACTGGATGAGGCGCTTCCGGTCTCTTCCCGGGTCGCGCTGGCGCCCGTCGCGCCTACGGCACCCGCCCTCATCGTCTACACCTCGGGCACGACCGGGCCGCCCAAGGGCGTCGTGCTCCCCCACAGCGCCATCGCGAGCAACCTCGACGCGCTCGCGTCGGTGTGGCAGTGGACGGCCGACGACACGGTGGCGCACGGGCTGCCGCTCTTCCACGTGCACGGCCTCATCCTCGGCATGCTCGGGCCGCTCCGGCTCGGCGGCACGGCATACCACATCGGACGCTTCTCTCCCTCGGCCGCCGCGGCGGCGCTGCGCACCTGCGCGACCGTCCTGTTTGGAGTGCCCACGATGTACCACCGGCTGGCCGAGGCGGCGTCGGTGGACCCGGACGTGGCGTCGGCGCTGGCAGGCGCCCGGCTGCTGGTCTCCGGCTCGGCGGCGCTGCCCGTCGTCGACCACGAGCGCATCGCGCGGGCCACGGGGCAGCGCGTTGTCGAGCGGTACGGCATGACCGAGACCCTGATGAACTGCGCCGTACGCGCCGACGGCGACCGCGTCCCCGGCACCGTCGGGCCCCCGCTGCCCGGCGTGGACGTCCGGCTCGTCGACGACGAGGGGCGTGAGCTGCACGCGGCCGGCGAGGTGGGCGAGATCCTGGTCCGCGGGCCGAACCTGTTCCTGGAGTACCTCAACCGCCCGGCCGCGACCGCCGAGGCGATGCGCGACGGCTGGTTCCGCACGGGCGACGTCGCGACCTGGACCGACGACGGCGCGATCCGGATCGTCGGGCGCCGCGCCACCGACCTGATCAAGAGCGGCGGATACAAGATCGGGGCCGGCGAGATCGAAAACGTGCTGCTCGACCACCCCGCGGTCGCCGAGGCGGCGGTGACCGGCGCACCCGACACGGATCTCGGCGAGCGCGTGGTGGCCTGGATCGTGGCCGCCCCCGGCGCCCGCCCCGATCCGGAAGAACTGGCCCAGTGGGTGGCAACGCAGCTGGCCCCCCACAAACGCCCCCGCGAGATCCACCTCCTCGACTCCCTTCCCCGCAACGCCATGGGCAAGGTCCTGAAACACGCCCTCTCGTAGTGTCGGAGGGGTGGCCTACGGTGGGCGTCATGGACATCCCGCTGCTCCGGCTCGCGGCGCTGCGCATCGCCGGCCACCACCTGCCCAGCGCGGTCGAGACGGTGCGGTGGCTGACCGCCCTCCAGGCGCAGGACCCCAACGGCGCCATCACGTCGGTCGCGCTGCGCACCGAGTCGGGCACCCGCGCCGGCGTCGAGCAAGCCTTCGACGCCGGCGAGGTCGTCAAGAGCTGGCCGATGCGCGGCACCCTGCATCTCGTCGCGGCCGAAGACCTGCCGTGGATCCTCCCACTCACGACACCCCGGATCATCGCCACCTCGGCCAAGCGCCGGGCAGAGCTCGGCCTCGACGCCCCGACCCTCGGGCGTGCCGAGGAGGTCGCGGTGGGCGCGCTCGCGGGCGGCGGCAAGCTGTCCCGCGCCGAGCTCATGGCCGTATGGGACGAAGCCGGGCTCGGCACGACCGGCCAGCGGGGCTACCACATGCTCGGTTACCTCGCGCAGACCGCCACCGTCTGCTTTGGACCGACGCGCGGCGGCGAGCAGCTCATCGTGCTGGTCGACGAGTGGATCCCCAATCCGCGACGCCCCGAGCGCGACGAGGCGCTCGGGGAGCTGGCCCTCCGCTACTTCCGCGGCCACGGCCCGGCCACCGCCAAAGACTTCACCCGCTGGACCAACCTGACAGCCGCTGACGTGCGCACCGGCATCGCGCTCGCCCGGCCCGAGCTGGCCACCGTCGAGGTGGACGGCGTCGAGCACCTCATGGCGCCGGAGACGCCCGACCTGCTGGCCTCCTGCGGCCGCCGCGCCAAGGGCGTCTTCCTGCTGCCGGGCTTCGACGAGTTCATCCTGGGATACCTCGACCGCACCGCGGCACTGCCCGCCGAGTACGCCAACCAGGTCGTGCCGGGCGGCAACGGCGTCTTCCAGCCGACGGTGGTCAGCGCCGGCCGGGTCGTCGGCACCTGGAAGCGCGGGCGCGACGAGCCAATCGTCACGCCGTTCACGACGCTGTCCGACACGGTCGCCAAGGCGATCCCCAAGGTGTACGCCACCCTCGCGCTCCGCGCCTGATGGCTTCCGGCGGCGGTACTGGGCGTGGTGGTGTTCCACGAGCCGATGGGCCGCGTGCGGATCGCCGCGAGCGTCGCCGCCGCCGCTGGCGTCGTGCTGCTCGCCCTCCCCGCCTGACCCATCCGCCCGGCGTGAGCGGCTACTTTGGCTCGGACAGCAGGGCACCTACCATCGCGGCGCGGTCGCCCAGTGCGGCGCGGAGCCGCGCGGCCACGACCTCGGGTGAGGCGCCCTGCCCGATCGCCTCGACGACCGCCTCGTCGACCTGGTCGACGGACGTCATCAGCTCGTCGTGCGCCGCGTCGATCTGCTCGAACTCGACGCGCAGCTTCACCGCCACCTCGTCGTCGATCGCGGCGATGGCGGTCGTCAGCGCGTTGACCTTCTGCTCGATGGCGACGATTCGCTGGTTGATCGCGACGGGCTCGCCCCTCGTCGGGCCGCCCGCGACGGTGAGGCGCCCCGAGACGATCCCCTCGACGCGCCAGATCAGCGCCCTCTGGTCGGCGTCGGATATCGCTGCCATGAACTCCTCCTCCAGTAGGCCCCACGCGCGCCGGTCCTGCTCCGCCGCCGCTGTCTGGCGGATGCTGAAGTGGACGTGCCGGGTGTGGGGGTTGGCGCCGCTGTAGGCGCGGCGGCGCCAGCCGTCGTCCTTGTCAGCGATCTGTCGGTTGTAGATCCAGTAGTGCGACGAGGGGTGGCGCTGGAACGCGCCGATCACCGCCCACACGTCCACACCGTCCTTGTCCATGTCCCATGCGTCGACCGACTCCCGCGAGTTCGGGTTGTGGTCGGATCGGCTCGCCTGATGAGCCGCGTCGCCGATCGTGCCGTCGGAGGTCTTGTCCCGCTTGGGCCAGCGGCGGTTGACCTCCGAGCGGCCGACGGCGAGCGCCGGCGCCAGGTACCAGGCCATGTGCCCATCTCCAGTCGGGTCGGGGGGATCACCGTAGCGTCGTGAACACGGTCAAACCCGCCTTCGGAGTTCATGTTGCCCAGAAAATCGGGTCGGCTATGCGACATGGCGTCCCGGTTCATCCTGATCGGCGGAGGCTGGCACAATGTTTTCGTAATTAATGGTTAGTCGGAGGCGGTGTGGTGGATGGCGGCGCCGCGCGGGGTGCACGGGCAGACCGTCGAGGCGCTCGGCAGGCGGATCGTGGCCGGCGACATACCCGAAGGCGCCACCCTCGACATCGCGGCGCTCCGGGCCGAGCTCGATGTCAGTCTGACGGCGCTGCGCGAGGCGCTGAAGGTGCTCTCCGCCAAGGGCATCATCGACGCGCGCCAGAAACGCGGCACCTTCGTGCGGCCGCGCGCCGACTGGCACCTGCTCGACGTTGACGTCATCCGGTGGCACTTCGCCGCGAGCGCGGGCGAACGGCTCTGCGAGATGCTGCACGAGGTACGCGAGATCGTGGAACCCGCCGTGGCCCGGCTGGCCGCCCTGCGGGCCTGCGCCGCCGACCTGGTCGCGCTCGACCGCGCTATCGACCAGATGGCCGTCGCGGAGGGCGACCCGTCGGCGGCCGTCGCCGCAGACCTGAACTTTCACCGGACGCTGCTGGCCGTCTCACACAATGAGCTTCTGCAGCGGATGGAGGTCGTCCTAGCGACCGGCCTCGCCGAGCGCGACCGCGTTGTCCACGGTGGACCGCACGACGATCCGGTGCCGAGTCACCGCGCGGTCGTCGACGCTATCCGGGAGGGCGACGCGGCGGGAGCCGAGAAGGCCATGCGACGCCTGCTCGACAAGTCCATCCATGACGAACGGAATGCGCGGGACGCGGCGTGAGGCCGTTCGCGGAGTGGTAGGTAGGGGTACCCGATGAATTTGATGAGCGCGCTGCGTGAGCACCGGCTGCTGGCAATCGTGCGCGGACCCGACCCGGCGGCGGCGCTCGCCGCCGTGCTGACGCTGGCCGACAGCGGTGTCGCGCTGATCGAGGTGTCGCTCACCGGTGCGGAGGCTCTGGAGACGGTACGCCGTGCGCGCGCGACGCTAGGCGATGGTTTCGCGCTCGGCGTCGGCACCGTGCTGAGCGTGCTCGACGCGCAGCGGGCAACCGAGGCGGGCGCGAGCTTTCTCGTCACGCCAGCCATCGCACCCAGCGTCGACGAGTCGTCCCTGCTCGGGATACCGGTGCTGGCCGGCGCGCTGACGCCCAGCGAGGTCGTGCAGGCGGTGTCCGCGGGCGCGGCAGCGGTGAAGCTTTTTCCCGCGTCACTGGGCGGGCCGAGCTACCTGAGCGCGCTGCGCGACCCGTTCCCGTCGGTTGCTTTCGTACCGGTCGGCGGCGTCGACGCGACCAGCGCCCGCTCGTATATGGACCGCGGCGCGGTGGCGGTGGGTGTGGGTTCACCGCTGCTCGGCGACGCGGCGCGCGGCGGTGATCTGTCGGCGCTGCGCGACCGGGTGGCCGAGTTCCGCGCGGCGGTGGCCCCCTGAGACGAGGACTGGGAGGGCCTTCCGACCCGGGCGGACCTCCCAGTCCTCGACCACCCCGAGGGCACCGCCCTCGGCTGGTTCGTGCTACGGGGACAGCAGCGAGAAGACCGTGTTGTTCGTGCCCGTCCCTGCCGGGCCGGTCAAGGCGGACCACGCGGAGCCGTTCCAGCGGGCGACATGGTTGACGGTCACGCCACCGGCCTCGTCGAAGAACCCGCCGGCAACGAGGTCGCTGCCGTACACGCCCAGCGAGTAGACGAAGTCGTCCGTGCCGCTGCCCAGCGCCGACCACGTCGTGCCGTTCCAGCGCGCGATGTGGTTGGCCGCGACGCCACCCGCCTGCGTGAACCAGCCGGCCACGACGACGCCGCCATTGTGGACGGTGATGGCGCGGGCGTGCTCGTTGAGCCCGGTGCCCGACGGGCCGGGCAGCGCGGACCAGGTGCTGCCGTTCCAGCGTGCGATGTTGCCGACGGACACGCCGCCAGCGTCAGCGAAGCTGCCGGCCACGACCAGCTCTCCGTTGTAGACGGTGACCGCCAGGATGTCGCCGGAGGTGCCGCTGCCGAGCGCGGACCACGTCGTGCCGTCCCACCGGGCGACGCGGCTGGCCGGTACACCGCCGGCCGCGGTGAAGCCGCCCGCCGCGATGAGCGCGCCGTTGTAGACGGTGAGATCCCACACCGACGCCATGTCCATGCCGGTGCCCGACGGCCCGGTGAGCGGCGACCACGTGCTGCCGTTCCAGCGCGCGATGTGGTTGACGAACTGCCCGCCGGCCCGCAGGAACTGGCCGCCCGCGATCAGCTCGCCGTTGTACACGGTCAGCGCGTCGACGAAGTCGAGCGCCATCGTCATCAGGCCGTTGCCGAGCGGCTGCCAGGCCGTGCCGTCCCACCGGGCGATGCCGTTGACCCGCACCCCGTCGGCGTTGAGGAAGTTGCCGCCGATCACCAACTGCCCATTGTAGACGGTTTGTGCGTGCACCGAACCATCCAGCCCGGTGCCGCCGGGCCCGGTCAGCGCGGACCACGCCGCGCCGTTCCAGGTGGCGATGCGGTTGGCGGTGACGCCACCGGCCTGCGTGAACGTGCCCCCCGCAACGAGCGTGCCGAAGACCGGCGAATCCGCCCGCGCTGGCGCGCCTGGCAGCAGCGCGCACATGACGGCGATCGCCAGCATCAGGACTCTTGCCCGCATGTTCATGACCCTCCAACCGATAGTCCTCAGTGGACGCGGTGGCGGGAGCGCGCCGGCGGGCAGGTGTCCGCAACCGAACCAGCCTTTGGTCCGGATCGCCCCCGCGTGTGGACACCGCTAGGCATTGAGTCTTTGCAATGCCTAGCCCGTTGTCAACGCCCGCCCGCGACTGTGACGGCCGCCATACAAGCGAACGGCGAACGGGGTGGAGTCGATCACACGTTCGAGGGTTGGATAGACCTTGGTGGTGCTACGGGGGCGCCACCAGACACATATGGAGGCTGACATGCCCCATCGTTCAATCGTGTCCACATTCGCTGTCCTTGCCCTGGCTGGCACCCATTCCAGCGTCCCAAGCGGCGAGCGCCGCGCCGGCCAGCGGGCGGCCGGTCTACGTCACCAACAGCGCGATGGAGTTCGGTGGCGTTCCTCCCGGCCGACCACCGACCGTCGCGCGCTTCGCCGCCGGCGATACCCGACGACCTTCAACGCGTCCGGCTCGGCCGACGCCGACGGGCGTGTGGTGCGCTACCGCTGGGACTTCGCAGACGGCACGGTGCTGCGCGATGGCGGCGCGGCGCCCCGCACGTCTACGGCGCCCCGGGCAACTACGCAGTGCGGCTGACCGTCACGGACGACGAAGGCTGCGCCGCCACGCTCGTCTACACCGGTCAGGTGGCGTCATGCGTGGGCACCCCGGGTGCGACGGCAGCCCGCACCATCGCGGTCCCCTGACATCACGGCGCCACTGCTCGGCGCCGCCGATCAAGGAAGCCCCCGTCGACGCTTCTATAGGGGTGGTGATCGGGCCCGGGGGTTCGTGATCCGCTAGGTTCGATGCCG
>NZ_JBAKHX010000052.1:0-56866 GCF_036906915.1 Micromonospora sp. CPCC 206061 | reverse complement strand
ATGGCCGCGCGGCCGGCTTCGAGCTGGCTGACCGCCGCGGCCCGCCCGCGCAGCGGCGCCCCCGCCGCCGAGCCGACACCGACGCGGGCCGCGTCGCGGACCGCCGGCGACGGCTTCGCGCCCAACTCCCGGCGGAACAGGTCTTCGCAGATCGCCACCTGCTGGAGCGCCGCCGCCTCGTCGCCGGCCGCCGCGAGGCAGCGCACGAGCAGCTCGTGGTTGCCCTCGTCGAGCGGCTGGCGGGCCACCGCGGCGGCGGCGTACCTGACGGCGTCCGCGGCCCGGCCGCCCGCGAGGAGCGCGACGGCCGCCTCCCGCAGCCGCGCCTCCACGGCCGCCGCGACCCGGTGGCGCGCCACAAGTAGCCACGACTCGAACTCCAGGCAGGCCGGCAGATGCACCCCCTCGAGCAGCTCACCCTCCGCGCCCGGCAGCGACTCGCCGCCCAGCACGTCGACCTCGGCGGCGCCGAGCGCCGCCACCACCGGGTCGCCGCTCAGCGCGCCCGGGACGCCGAGCGCCCGGCGCAGCTCGGCCAGCGTCCAGCGGAGCGCACCGAGCGGGTCGTCGGCGTCCGCGAACAGCAGCTCCGCGAGCTGCCGGCGGCTCGGCGGGCGGTCCGACAGCAGCGTGTACGCCAGCAGCGCCCACGCCTTCCGGCCGCGCGGCGGGCGGATGGGCCGGCCATCGCGCTCGATGGCCGGCTTTCCCAGCAGGCGGATCGTGAGCATTCGCGCCCACCCCTCAGGTTCAGGCGCGCCGGACGCCGACCGCCTCAAGGTACTCCGACGGCGCGACAACGGTGCCGTCGTCCGCCCTGTTGTACTGCCTGGCCACCCCGGCGAGATCGTCGGCGAACCGATCGAGATCGGCCTCGCTCAGCGACCCCGAGAGCCGCGTGATCGGCCCGTAGAACCGCCGGAACCACTCCGAGTAGTGCTCGGGCGAGCGGTACCGGAACACGTAGTCGCGGCGGTTCAGGCCGGTCCACTCGACCCGATCACCGAACAGCTCCCTCAGGTGTTCCGGTGTGCCCCACAGCGTCGGCGGCCGCACCCCTGCCGGTGGCGGCGCCCAGCCGCTCACGGTCTTGAACATCTGGCCGACCATGCCGCCGGGCGTCCAGCAGGCCAGCCCGATCCGCCCGCCCGGCACCGTGACCCGGACCAGCTCGTCGGCCGCCCGCTGGTGGTCGGGCGCGAACATCACGCCGACCGTGCTCACCACCGCGTCGAACGACTCGTCGTCGAACGGCAGCTTCTCGGCGTCCCCCTCCTCGAACGTCACCGGCAGGTGCTCGGCGGCGGCCCGCTCCCGCCCCTGCGCGAGCAGGTTGGCTGCGTAGTCGACGCCGGTCGCCTCGGCGAAGCGCCGGGCCGCCGCGATGGCCGCGTTGCCCTGGCCGCACGCGACGTCGAGCACCCGCTCCCCCGCGTGGATGTCGACCGCCTCTACCAGCAGCTCAGCGATGATCTGCAAGGTATTGCCGACCCGCGGGTAGTCGCCTGTCTCCCAGCCGGCACGCTGGTTCTTCTTGATCGCCTCGAAGTCGACGCTCATATGCCCCCTCCTAATGGAACGGGCTCAGCCAACCTCTCCACCGTGTGACGGGGCGTGTGACGGCGCGGCCGCCACCGTCACCGGCACGCCGTTGAAGGCCGCGTTGCCGGACAGCCCGTCGAGGTAGGCATCGTCGGTGAGGTCGTTGACGCTCACTCCGGGCGTACGGCGGGCCACCGTCAGGCGTACGTCCGGGTGCCGGTGGCCCCAGCCGTGCGGCAGGCTCACCACGCCGGGCATGACGTCGTCGGTGGCCGCCACCTCGACCTCCACCTCGCCGACCCGCGACGTCACGCGCACCCGCTGCCCGTCGGTCAGCCCGCGCGCTGCCAGATCGGCGGGGTGCATGAGCAGGTGGTGGCGCGCGCGGCCCTTCACCAGCCGGGGGTAGTTGTGCATCCAGGAGTTGTTGCTGCGCAGGTGCCGGCGGCCGATCAGGCGCAGCTCGCCGGGTGCGGGCGGAGCCAGCAACTCCTCGGCGGCCTCGCGCAGCCCGGCGACCAGCTCCGGCGGTGCCGCGTGCACCCGCTTGTCGGCGGTGCGCAGACCATCGGGCAGGCTCGGCCGCAGGGGGCCGAGGTCCACACCGGACGGCCGGTGCCGCAGGGTGCGCAGCCGCACCTTGTACGGGCCGAGCCGCAACCCGAGGGCGACGAGCTGGTGGGGGCGCATCCGCATCTGGAGGCGGCGCATGAACGTCATCTTCCCGCCGGTGCGCTTGCGGTACCGCCGGGCCAGCTCGGTGAAGATCTCCCAGTCGTCCCGTGCGCCCCGCGGCTTCGGCAGTACCGGCGGCGAGTACCGCGCCGTATTGCGCACCGCGAACGTGTGGAAGATCAGGTCGTAGTGGTCGTGTTCGAGCGCGGTAGTGGGCGGCAGGATCACGTCGGCGTGCCGGGTGGTCTCGTTGATGTAGAAGTCGACCGACACCATGAAGTCGAGCTGGTCCAGCGCCCGGTCGAGCTGGGCACCGTTCGGTGTGGACAGTGTCGGGTTGCCGGCCACCGTGACGAGCGCCCGGATCTGGCCGTCGCCCGGTGTGAGGATCTCCTCGGCGAGGGCCGCCACCGGCAGCTCGCCGGCGAACTCGGGCAGCCCCCGCACCCGGCTGCGGAACTTGTCGTAGTGGCCCCGCCCGACGAGCTTTCGGCCGATCAGGTCGACGGCGGGCTTCGTGAACAGCGTGCCGCCGGGCCGGTCGAGGTTGCCGGTGGCCACGTTGAGGAGCTGGATCGCCCACTGGCAAAGGGCGCCGAAGCGCTGTACCGACACGCCGATGCGGCCGTAGCAGGCCGCGCCGTCGGCGGCGGCGAACTCGGCGGCGATCCGCTCGATCGCGTCAGCGGGCACGCCGGTGACCTCCGCGGCCCGCTCTGGCGTGAACTCCGCGACCGCCTCGCGCACCTCGTCGAGCCCATCGACGTACTGCGCCGCGGCGTCCTCCTTCAGCGCCAGGCGCACCAGCGCGAGCAGCAGTGCCGCGTCGGTGCCCGGCCGGATGAAGTGGTGCTCGTCGGCCAGCGTCGCGGTCTCGGTGCGGCGCGGGTCGAAGACGACGACCTTGCCGCCCCGGGCTTTCAGGTCGGCCAGCCGTCGCCGCACGTCCGGCACGGTCATGAGGCTGCCGTTGGAGGCCAGCGGGTTGGCGCCGAAGACCAGGAAGTAGTTCGTGCGGTCGATGTCGGGGATCGGCAGCAGCAGCTGGTGCCCGTACATCCAGTACGCCACGAGCTGGTGTGGCAGCTGGTCGACCGAGGTGGCCGAGTACCGGTTGCGGGTGCGTAACAAGCCCAGGAAGTGCCGCCCGTGGGTCAGGATGCCGTAGTTGTGCACGCTGGGGTTGCCCAGGTACACGGCGACCGCGTTGGAGCCGTGTCGCTCGCGCACCTCGACGAGCTTGTCGACCACCAGGTCGTACGCCTCGTTCCAGGTGATCTCCCGCCACCCGTCGGCGGTGCGGCGTACCGGGTTGCGCAGCCGGTCGGGATCGCCCTGGAGGTCGGTTAGCGCGACCGCCTTGGGGCAGATGTGCCCGCGCGACAGCGGATCCTCGGGGTCACCCGTGATCGACGTGATGTGCCCGTCACGAATCTCGAAACGCAGCCCGCAAATGGCTTCACACAGGTTGCAGGCGCCGTGCACGGTCCGGACCGCTCCCATCGCCCGATACTCCCTTACCGATCGGTAGAACGGAAGAGATGCCAGAGGGTCGCCGAAGGGGCACACTGAGGTTATGTGGACCGCCGAGATCCGTCTCCCCGACGTGGTGCCGGTCCTGTCTCGGGGCAAGCACCGCAACCCACGCAAGGGCGCCTGCTTCATGGAGCTGGCGTCGTTCCTGGCCGGCGAAGCGTGGAGCGACCACCCGGCCTGCACGCATCCGCTGCTGGCCGGCCTCGCCCGCCTGGTCAACGACTACACCACCGACGCCGGCCGCCAGCGGCTGGCGACCCTCGTCCCGTCCGTGATCGGCCTGACCGGTGACGACCTGCACGTCGATGCCCGCATCGCACAGCGGGCGGCCACCACGGCGCTGCCCGTGGTGGGTGCCGAACGGCAGAACGTGCTCGCCGTGTCGGTGCTGGCCTGCGACCGCATCCTCGCCGAGCTTGACGGCCGTTCCCCCGGCCACCTGGAGCAGACCACGACGGAGGCGCTGGCCCGGGCGCCGCACGCGGCCCGCTGGGCCCGCCGCTTCGCCGAGGGCATTGCGATCTCCCCGGAGTCCTTCCGCCGCCGAAGCGCCCCGATGACCGTCGAGTACGCGGTAGAGGGCGTCGCGAAGGCCTGCGTGGAAGACCCCGACAAGATGCTCCACACACTGTTGAGCGAGGCCATAGAAGACACCCGAGCCCTGCTGACCACGACCTCCGCTTACGAAAGTGGGGCGCGGAAGGTGCGGCGGTAGGCGGCTGGTGAGACGCCCAGCGCCGCTTGGAACTGGGCGCGTAGCGCTGCCGCCGTGCCGAAGCCAGCGCGTCGAGCCACCTGGTCGACGCCGAGGTCGGTCGTCTCCAGGAGGGTGCGGGCGCGTTCGGTGCGGTGGCCCAGCAGCCAGCGCGTGGTGGCCGGCCGGTCGTCGAGGAGCCCCGCCGCGGCCACTGCGAACGCGCCGGTACAGATGGACACGATCCGGGCACAGCGGTCGTGAGCGGCACGGAGCGCCTCTGACACGGCCGGGTCGATCGTGCCGTCGGTCATCGGAGGGCCACCGTGTATGCCGGGCACGATCACGGTTTGAGCCTCTGCGAGGATCTCCAGCCCGTGGTCGGGCAGGATCTGGAACCCGGCCACGCTGCGCACCGGCCCGCCGGTGGGCGTACAGGTGCGGAGCCGCTGGCCACGATCTCCGCCGCCGTCTCCGTCAACCTGCTCCTTTTCGGCCTCACCGCGCCATTCGCGGCGCTCGCGATAGTGTCGCAGTCGTGATCACACGTGACGACGCCGTGGTGGCGGCCACTCGCATCGCTGGCCGGGTCCGCCGCACCCCCGTGGTCGAGGCGGAGCCCGGCGCGCTCTGGCTGAAGCTGGAATTCCTGCAGCACAGCGGCTCGTTCAAGGCTCGCGGCGCGTTCAATCGCATCCTCGCCAGCGACGTTCCGGCAGCGGGCGTGATCACTGCCTCCGGTGGCAACGCGGGCGGCGCCGTCGCCTACGCCGCGCGGACGCTCGGCGTGCCGGCCGAGGTGTTCGTGCCGGTCACCACGCCCTCCGTCAAGGTCGAGGCGCTGCACCGGCGCGGCGCCGTCGTCGTCCAGCATGGCAGCGAGTACGCCGAGGCGTACGAGGCGGCCGCCAAGCGCGCCGCCGACACCGGTGCCCTCTTCTGCCACCCGTACGACCAGGCCGAGGTGTGCGCCGGCCAGGCAACACTCGGGCTGGAGCTGCTGGAGCAGGTGCCCGATGTGGACACGGTGCTGATCGCGGTCGGCGGCGGCGGTCTGATGGCCGGCGTCGCCGCTGCACTGGAGGGGCGCGCCCGAGTGATCGCCGTCGAGCCCGAGACCTGCCCGACGCTGCACTCCGCGCTGGCGGCGGGCGGCCCGGTCGACGTGGAAGTCTCCGGGGTGGCCGCCGACTCGCTCGGCGCCCGCCGCGTGGGCGCGATCGCGTACGAGGTGGCCGTCCGCACCGGCGTACGCGGTGTGCTGGTCGGCGACGACGACATCGTGGCGGCCCGGCGCGCCCTGTGGGACCGATACCGCGTCCTCGTCGAACACGGCACCGCCGCCGCCTACGCCGCCCTCCTGACCAGCGCGTACACGCCCGCCGAGGGCGAGCGCGTCGCGCTCGTCCTATGCGGCGCCAACACCGACCCATCCCGCTTCTGACGCCGCCGCCCTCGAACTGGCGCCGCCCAGCATGATCGCGCCGCATGCGGCGTGCCGGAACCCTTGCGGCAGGCCACCAGAGTGTGGTCATGTCGTTGCTATGCGTGACGAGCCTGAGCTGACCCGCGCTGACCTCGCCACCCTCTTCACCCCCGCCAGAGAGGAGCGCATCGGCCTGGAGCTGGAGTGCGGCCTGGTCGACCCACGCACGGGGCAGAACGTCGGGTACCACCACGCGCGCGGTTTCCTGGACGCCCTCCGGCACGAGCTGGACGGCACGCCAATCGAGGAGGGCGCCGCACTGGTCGGTGTCGAGCTGCCCGGTGGCGCGCAGGTGTCGCTGGAGCTGGGTGGCGCGATCGAGTACTCGTCGGCGCCGTTCCGCTCGCTTACGGACCTGGTTGGCGCGGCTCGTCGCGACATGCTCGCGGTCACGTTCGCCGCTCGCGGGCTGGGATTGTCGATCCTGCCGGGCGCGCTGCTGCCGTTCCCGCCTCCGGACGGCATCCCCTGGGCGCCGAAGCCCCGCATCGGCATCATGCGTGACTACTTTCACCGGCTCGGCCCGCCCGCGTCGTACGCCGAGCGGGTCATGGGACTGACCCTGTCGACGCAGACCACGGTGGACTTCCTGTCGCCAGTCGACTTCTGTGAGAAGCTGCGGCTGCTGGCGAAGGTCGCACCGATCGCGGCCGCGTTGTTCGTCAACTCACCCCTCGACGACGGCCAGCCGGCGGGCGTGCTCTCGCACCGGATGCGCATGTGGGATCGGGTGGATCCGGCCCGCTGCGGGGTGCTCGGTTTCACGACGGCGCCAGATGTGTCCACTGAGGACGTACTGCGCTGGGCGCTCGACCTGCCGATGATCTACCGCCGCACGAACGGCGGGTACACGGCGGCTCCCGACCGGACGTTCGCCGAGCTGATGCGCGACGGTTTCGGCGATGGCACGCGGCCGGCGCTCGGCGACTGGCGGGCGCACCTGAGTCAGGTCTGGCCGCAGGTGCGGGCCCGCAACACCTTGGAGATGCGCGCGTTCGACGGGTTGGGCTGGCCCGCGTTCGCGGCGGGACCGGCGCTGGTGGTCGGGCTGGCGTACCACGCGCCGTCCCGCCGTGCCGCGCTGGCGCTGCTCAGCGACCTCACCGCTGCCGACCTGGCCCGCGCCACCGGCGACGTGGCCGCCAAGGGGCTCGACGCGCTCGCCGGCCGCCACCCGGTGGGCTCGCTGGTGGAGGCGCTGCTCGGCTTGGCGCGCCAGGGCCTGTGGGCGCGGGTCGACGCCGGCATCGACAGCGCGGAGGGGCCGGACCTGCTCGACCCGCTGGATGAGGTGATACGCACCGGCGTCACGTTCGCCGAGCGGTACCTGAGCGACTGGGCCGGCCCGTTCCGCGAGCGCCCGGACGCCCTGGTGGCCGCCCACCGCATCCCCGTCAGCTGAGGGCGGTCCGGAGGGCCGTGAGGTCGTCGGCGGCGCGCCGGCCGGTGCTGGCCATCGACTCGCGCAGACCACCAAGCTCCGCCACGGCCTCGTCGGTGCGGCGCCGCACCCGCTCCAGCGCCGCGGTGCGGGTGTCGCGCCGGTGCGCACGGTTCTGCGCCTCGCGCCACCAGCGCCTGCCGCCGACCGCCACGACGACCAGTCCGGCCAGGACGCTCAGGACGGCCAGCGCGTTCGGCCACGCGACCACCGGGAGGCACAGCAAGCCGCCCACCACGAGCGTCGCGATGGTGGCCTTCGCCGGGACCGGCTCGTCCGGATAGCGGGCCTCGACGTTTCGCAGGGCGCCGGCCAGATCGTCCTGGTCCGCGCCGTCGACGCGTATCCGGACGGAGACGTGCTCGACCGACGCGGTGGCCTGTGCCGGCGGGTCGGCCGCCGCGGCGGCCGCCAGTCGTTCGCCGGCCAGCAGCAGCCACCGGGCGCCGGCCGTGCGGGCGATCCGGGCCAGCGGCGAACCGTCGGCGCGGAACGCGTCTTCCTCCAGCAGTTCCAGTGGCGGCGCGAGCGGCACGTTCCAGGCTTCCGGCACGGGCCGGTCTTCGATGACGGCGCGCAGCTCGGCGGCCCGGCGCAGCAGCGGGGCCTCCTCCGCGCTGCCCTCGTCGACGAGCCCGCGCAGTACGTCGGTGAGTTCCTGCGACTTCTCCTGCCGCGCCCCCTCCCCGTGCGAAGCGCCGGCCGCACACAGCTCGCGTAGGCGTTCGAGACGGATGCCCGACGCGAGCGATCCTGCCATATCGGGCAGGCGCTCCAGTGTGGACGGTGACCTGGGCGCGACGGCGGGGATGCCGTCCACGCGGCGCCGCCAGGCCTCGGCCACCAGATGCGACCGCTCCGGCGGCAACCCGTCGACGAGCTCGGTGAGCCGTCCCGCAAGCACGTCCCGGCCAGCCGAGCCGAACGTGCCGGCCGCCGCCTCCATCCACAGTGTCCGTTGGGCGCGGCTGACCCGTGCTCCGGCCGGCAGCGACCCCAGGGCACGCGGCAGCCACTCGACACCGAGGTCGGCACGGCCAGCCACCGTCGTCGCGACGGCGAGCAGCAGCGCGGTACGCCCGGCGTCACGCTCCTCGGCCAGCGCCAGGTGCTCGCCGGCACTTTCCCCGCGCAGCAGAGCCACCAGCGCCTTGGTGGCCGGTGCCAACCAGTACCCGGGCACGTCGTCGAACGCCGCGGCGCCGGCCTCGGCGCCCTCGCTGGACGCGGCGATGACCGTGCGGGCGCGATGCCGCACCAGGGCCGGCGGGTCGAACAGTGCCAGGACCATCCGCAGGTCGCTCAGCTCCACGAACGCGTCGAACGCGCGTGTCAGCCGGGTGAGCCGCTCCTCCACCGAGCCGCGCAGGCTGCTCAGCTCGGACCGCAACCGGCTGCTCTCCTGGTACTGCCGGGAGATCGTCGAGTTGAGCGAGGCCACCTCGTCGTCGAGGTTCCGCAGCGCCTGCTGCTGCCGGTAGTCCATCCAGCTGTCGGAGGTGATCCAGTCCGCGAAGGTCACCGGCCCACCGTAGAAACCCAGGTCAATCGACCCGCATCAGGTCGGTTTCGATGCGGTCGAGGGCGAGCCGGACGGCGCCGAGCGCCACCGACTCGTCACCCAGTTCGGAGGCGGCGATCCGGGTCGGGCTGAGGCACAGCGGCGGCACGTGCCGGGCGAGCGCGCCCGCCAGGTCGCCGCCCGCCAGCGTGAGCGGCCCGCCGACCACCACCATCTCCGGGTCGAAGGCGAGCACCATCGCCGCCACGCCGGGCGCCATGCGGGCCGCCAGCGCGTTGACGCCAGTGCGTTCCCGCACCGCCGCCGTGTCGCGCAGGCCGAGCACGGGCAGCACGCCGACCTCGCCCGCCGCGCCCCACCTGCCTCGGTGGAGCCGGCCACCGATCAGTACTCCCGCGCCGGTGTGCGGGCCGGCGAGCACGTAGACGACGTCGTCGACGTCGCAGGCGGCACCACGCCAGCGCTCGGCCACCGCGGCCAGGTTGGCGTCGTTCTCCACGACGACGGGGCAGGCGAACGATCGACCCATCTCGCGGCCCAGTTCGAAGCCCTGCCATTCGGGCACCACCCTGCAGTACGCGATGGTCCCCTCGGCGTCGATGACGCCGGGCGTGCCGGCGGCGACCGCCCATAGCTGTTTGCGACCGATGCCGGCCGCGCCGATGCAGGCACGCACCGCCGCGCGCACGGCGGCGAGCCGGTCGCGTGCGGGGGCGTCGTCCGCCAGTGCCGCGCGGTGCGCGCTGACCACATGCCCGTCCAGGTCGGTCAGGAACAGCAGCGTGCGGTCCGTCGCTATCTCCACGCCCAACGCGTACCCGGCTTCGGCGCGGAAGCGGTATCGCCTGGCCGGCCGCCCGAGGCGCTTGCCCTGCTGGGGCGCCACCTCTTCCGCGAGACCGCGCGCGGCGAGTTCGACGAGCGCGCCTTCGGTGGTGGGCCGGGACAGGCCGACGGCGCCGGCGAGCTCGGTCAGGGTGGGCTCCCCGGCGCCGCGCAGCGCGCGCAGGGTTGCGGCCGCGTTGATGCGGCGTAACACCGAGGGGTCACCCCCATGAAGTGGACGTTCGCTCACCGGCACCTCTTGACACAGCTCGTCGCAGGGAGAACTCTAATGCAAGCCTATTTCGAAAGAACCTTGCGTAACTCTGTAGGACCACACGACACGGGAGGCTTCGCGTGGTGACGCTCGCCGTCGCCGGCGCGGGACTGCGCGGCGCCGCGTACGCCCGCCGGGCCAGCGCCACCGGCAGTGCGCGCGTCGTCGCGGTGGCCGAGGCCGATCCGTTGCG
Organism: Micromonospora sp. CPCC 206061; assembly: GCF_036906915.1. NCBI lineage: Bacteria > Bacillati > Actinomycetota > Actinomycetes > Micromonosporales > Micromonosporaceae > Micromonospora > Micromonospora sp. CPCC 206061. The sequence goes on along the minus strand of NZ_JBAKHX010000052.1, from coordinate 46,678 downwards.
GCGGGCCAGGTTCGCCGCAGAGCACGGGATACCGCCGGAGCGCGCCTTCGCCGACTGGCGCGAGCTGGCCGCGGCAGGGCGGCTCGCGGACGGCATCGTCATCGCGACCCTCGACACCGAACACGCCGAGCCAGCCATACGCTTCGCCGACCTCGGCTATCACATCCTGCTGGAAAAGCCAATGGCGACCACCGAGGCCGACTGCGTGCGCATCGTCGAGGCGGTCGAGCGCGGTGGGGCCATGCTCGCCGTCTGTCATGTCCTCCGTTATACGCCCTACACCCGTGCGATCCGCGACATTATCCGCATTGGACGGATCGGCGATCCCATCAGCGTGCAGCATCTCGAACCGGTTGGCTGGTGGCACCAGGCGCACTCCTTCGTACGCGGCAACTGGCGCCGCGAGGCCGAATCCGGCCCCATGCTGCTCACCAAGTCCTGCCACGACATCGACTGGATCATGTACGTGCTCGGCGAGGTGCCCGCCCGGGTCAGCTCGTTCGGGCGGCGCTCGCACTTCCGGCCCGACAACCAGCCGGCCGGCGCCAGCGACCGGTGCGTCACATGCACCGTCGAGCCGGACTGCCCGTACTCGGCGACCCGCCTCTACCTCTCGTGCGTCGGTGACCCCGAGCGCGAGCGGTGGCCGCTGGGCGCCGTCACCGACGACACCACCACCGAAGGCGTGCTCGCCGCGCTCCGCGACGGCCCGTACGGCCGCTGCGTGTATGCCTGCGACAACGACGTGGTCGACCACCAGGTGGTCAACATGGAGTTCCCGTCCGGGGCAACCGCGTGCTTCACGATGACCGCATTCACCCCGCTGGCTCAGCGACAGACCCGCGTCTTCGGCAGCCGCGGCTGCGTCGAAGGTGACGGACACCGGCTGACGGTGCACGACTTCGTCACCGGCAAGGTCGACGTGATCGACGTCGCCGGACCGGACGCCGCACCGACCGGGCACAAGGACGCCGACGACGCGCTCGCGGACGCGTTCGTCGCCGCGCTGGCCACGGGCGACCCGACCCTGCTCAGCTCCGACGCGCGGCAGAGCCTTGCCGGCCACCGGGTGGTCTGGGCCGCCGAGGAGGCCCGCCGCAGCGGCACCGTCGTCGACATCCCCTATGGAGGCATCCCGTGATCCCCTTGGAACGCCGGTCGTTCCTGGCCCTCACCGGGGTCAGCACCGCGGCCGTCGTGCTCGGCACCGGCCATCCGGCCGCCGCCGGCTACGACGGCAAGGTGCCACCGGCACCGTTCACGCTCGGCGTCGCGTCCGGCAGCCCGCTGCCCGACGGCGTCGTGCTGTGGACCCGCCTGGCACCCGAGCCGCTCGCCGCCGACGGCCACGGCGGTATGCCGCGCCGTCCGTACACAGTGCGCTACGAGGTCGCCGACGACACCGCGTTTCGCCGGATCGTGGCGCGCGGTCACGCGCTCGCCTCGCCCGAGCTGGCGCACACCGTGCACGTGGAGGTGCGCGGGCTGAGGCCGAACCGCGAATACTTCTACCGGTTCCGCGCGGGCGGCGAGATCAGCCCCGTCGGGCGCACCCGCACCGCGCCCGCGCCCCGCGACAACCCCACCGAGCTGCGCTTCGCCACCGCCTCCTGCCAGGCGTGGTACCACGGCCACTTCACCGCGTACGAGCACATGGCGGCCGAAGACCTCGACGTGCTGTTCTTCCTCGGGGACTACATCTACGAGTACGCGATCAACGCGAACAACCTGTGGCGGCTGGGCGTGCCGATGCCGGCCCCCGAGCACAACACCGAGACCGTGACGCTGGAGCAGTACCGGCTGCGGTACGCGCTGTTCAAGACCGACCCCCACCTCCAGGCGATCCACGCGCACGTGCCGTGGCTGGTCACCACCGACGACCACGAGGTGCAGAACAACTACGCCGACGAGTGGTCCGAGACCGGCATCACGCCCGCCGACTTCCTGCGCCGGCGTGCGGTCGCGTACCGGGCGTTCTACGAACACCTGCCGCTGCGGGCGGTGTCCCTTCCGGACGGTCCGAGCATGGCCCTGTACCAGCGGCTGGGCTGGGGCCGGCTGGCCGAGTTCACCATGCTCGACAACCGGCAGTACCGCGACACCTACCCGGCCGGCGCGGTCATCGACAATTCCCCCGAACGCCACAACCCCGAACGCACGATCCTCGGCAGCCGGCAGGAGCGCTGGCTGTACGAGGGGATCGCCCGCACCCGCGCCACCTGGAACCTGCTCTCCACGGGTGTGGTGATGGCGCAGATCGACCGCGACACCGGCCCCGGCGAGCTGTACAGCAACGACATGTGGGACGGGTTCCCAGCCAACCGTGACCGGCTCTTCGCCGCTCTGCGGCGCTCGTCGGCGACCCCGGTGGTGCTGAGCGGCGACATCCACCGCCACGTGGCCGCCGAACTCAAGACGGACTGGCGCGATCCCGGCTCGGCGACGCTGGGTGTCGAGCTGGTGGGCGGTTCGATCGGGTCCGACGGGGACGGTGCCGAGACCGACAGCTTCGGGCCACTGTGGCTCAGCAACCCGCACGTCAAGCTGTACAACGCCCGGCGCGGTTACCTGACCGGGCGACTCACCCCGACTGAGCTGACCAGCGAGTTCAAGACCGTCCCGTACGTCACCCGGCCCGGCGCACCCATCGCCACGGCGGCGCGGTTCGTCACCGAAGCCGGCCGGCCCGCCCTGAACCGAGAGGTGTGACCATGCCCGACGTCGTGCGCCGCCTGCGCGCCACCGGAGAGCTCGGCCGCATCCGGCTCTCCTGGGAGGGCGAGGCGTACCACCCGCTCGTCGACCACTACGCCATCTACGCGTCTGTCGACGGCGCTGACGAGGCGCTGATCGCCAAGACCGTCTACGCCACCTTCGTCCACGGTGGGCTCGGTGGGCGGGCTCGCACCGTCCGGTACCGGGTCGTGACGGTCGACGCCGCCGGACGCCGCAGCCGCCCGTCCGATTTTGTGAAAGGCACCAGCGTCGAGTCGGTGGCGGTGAGCGGCCGTCCGATCGCGACGGTGGGGACCTTCGACCACAAGAGCCTGGAGCTGGCGCTCGCGCCGAACGGGTACGCGCAGTTCCCGACGCGGTTCCCCAACGACGTCGACTTCACGTACGGCGTAGACGCCCCAGGGACCGACTGGGCGTACCTGCACCCGGGCCCGGCCGACACCTGGGCCGGGCGCAAGGCCCACCGGTTCACGCTGCACTTCGGGCTGGACGCCCTCCCGGCCGCCGACCCTTGGCTGGCGATCTGGCTGATCGACAGCCACGCGACCAACCCGGGCACGGTGACGATCGGGCTCAACGGGACACCGGTGCGCGACGTGGCGCTGGAAAGGGGCGCCACCCGTGGTTCGCTGGAGGGTGACGCGACGCTCCCCGGTACCGTCCTCAAGCCTTCGTATGTCGAGCTCGCGCTCCCGAGGACGGCCCTGGTGGCCGGCGAAAACAGCGTGACCATCGACAAGCCGGCAGGCTCCTGGCACGCCTACGACGCGGTAGGCATCTTGATCCGCTAGTAAAGCGGTCAGCGGGACCGGAGGACCTCGCCCAGTAGGGCGAGGTCCTTGCTTATCACCGCAGTCACGCCCAAGGCGCGGGCGTGTGACAGGGCCGCCTGTGTGTCGACGGGCCAGACCATGACCTGGTCGACGTATCTGCGCAGCTCGGCGACCACCGGCGGGGTCAGCAAGCCGAGACGGATCGACACGCCGTACTCGGGCTGCCGGCGCAGCCGCCGAAGGAGCCGCCCGAGCGCGGGCCGGTTGCTGGCCGACAGCACCCGGCGCACCGGCGGTTCGAACGAGTCCAGCATCCGCCAGTGCTTCGTGCACACCGTGACCGCCGCCTCCGGCATCCGACCGCGCAGCAGCGCGGCGGCCTGCGGGGCGACCGCCGCGGCCGGCCCCTTCAGGTCGAGCATCAGGCGGGGATCCCCGGCGGCCGCGTCGAGCACGTCGGACAGCTCGGGCAGCACGATGGTGCGCCGGCGCACCAGCTCCCACTTGTCCCACAGCAGGTGTGGCCCGAGCGCCTTGCGGTGCCTGATCTCCAGCGCGCCCCGGAAGAGGTGCACGTCGGCCTCGACGAGGTCGACGCCCGCGTCCAGGGCGGCGCGCAGTCCGGCGACGTCGTTTCCCGCACGGTGGGCGATAGCGAGCAAGGGCGGCATGGCGCCACGGTAACCCGGGCCGATCTCACCGTTTGCCCGGACAGCCGGCGGGGAATTCGGCAAGGTTGGATCGGAGGAGGCAAAAGTGACTACTGGACAGATACCGCCATCACCTAGCGGATTTCCCGCCACGCCCGATCGCGCCGGGCCCGAGGACGCCATCCGGCCAACCGTCTCCGTCGCGACGTACGCCGACTACGCCTCCGCGCAGCGCGCGGTCGACTACCTGTCCGACAACGAGTTCCCGGTCGAGCGCACCGCGATCGTGGGCACCGACCTGCGCCTGGTCGAAAACGTACTGGGCCGGCTGACGACCTGGCGTGCGGCGCTCGCCGGCGCGGCCAGCGGCGCCTGGTTCGGCCTGTTCATCGGGCTGCTCTTCGGGCTCTTCAGCACGTCGAGCTGGGTGGGCGTGATCCTCGCCGGCCTGCTGATCGGCGCGTTCTGGGGTGCTGTGTTCGGCGGGGTGGCGCACGCGCTGACCGGGGGCCGGCGCGACTTCACCTCGGCCAGCTCGTTGCAGGCGTCCCAGTACGCGATCATGGTCGACGCCGAGCACTCCGACCAGGCCCGCCAGCTCCTGACCAGGATGACCTGGCAGGCGGCTAATCCGTGAGATAGCGCAGCTCGCCGGCCCGGATCGGGCCGGCGAGCCGGTTCTCCTCCGGTGCGAGCGGGCACAGCCACTGCTCGGAGTACGCGCAGCTCGGGTTGTACGCGTAGTTGAAGTCGAGCCGCACGCGCGCCCCAGGCAGCACGCTGAGCCCGCGCCCGAACGTGCCCTTGACGGTGTCGGTCAGGTATCGCCCGCCGCCGTATGTTTCGTCACGATATGTTCCATCACGGAACGGCAGGAACAGGCCGCCGCCATACGCCTCGATCCACCACAGGGTCAGCGGTCCCCAGAGGGTCTCGGCGATTGCCACGCGGCGGTACCGCACGACGCCGTCCGGCCCGCCGGTGTCGATCTCCATCGTGCCGCGCGCCGGCCGGATCGGTACGTCGACGACGGCCGACTCGGAGGCCGGGAAGTACCGGAGACCGCCGAAGGCGTCACGCGAGTGGAGAGGGATCGGTGACTGCGGGTGACCGGCAAACAGCAGATCGCGCGCGGCTCGGAAGCCGGCGAGGTCGAGGTCCGAGAGGTACATCCGGGTTACCTGTTCGCGCCAGTCGACAAGGTCCAGATCATCCACGGGTTCGAACAGTAACCCAAACCGGAATCCAGGTCGTCCGCCGTCCAGGGCGGCCACGGCTCCTACCAGTTGTCGAGCGGTAGCCCTCAAATTGGCGAACCGCCCATTTGATCGGAAGGGACTCGCATAACGTACTCCCGCGCGATGAGGCACTATTTCGCCCCCGCTCCCCCGAGAGCGTCGCTGATACCGTTTGTCCGTGATTTCTCGGACACGGCGATGATCCACACGGTTGGCCTCGTGCTGCATCCGGAGCGGGACAGCCGCGCCGCCATGTCGACCATCGCGACCTGGGTCCGCGGCCGGCAGGCGAAGCTGCTCGGCCTTCCGGAGGAGGTGGCGCGCACCGACGGCGCCGTCCCCGTACCGGCCGACGAACTGGCGCACCAGTCCGACCTCATCGTCAGCCTCGGCGGCGACGGCACCATGCTGCGCTCCATGCGGCTGGCCCGCGGCGCCCGCGCACCCGTGCTCGGTGTCAACCTGGGCCGGCTCGGCTTTCTGGCGGAGATCGACGTGCCGCAGCTGCCCAGCGCGCTGTCCGCGATCGACGACAAGAAGTTCGCGGTCGAGGCGCGCTCGGCGGTGCGCTCCACCTTCAAGGGCCAGGAGACCGTCGGCTTCAACGAGGTCGCGCTCGTCCGCCGGCCCGGCGGGCCGATGGCGGCTATCGCGTTGTACGTCGAGGGGTGCCCCTTCATCCACTACGTCGCCGACGCGCTGATCGTGGCCACGCCGACCGGGTCGACCGCGTACAGCTTCTCGGCGGGTGGCCCGATCGTGTCGCCGCGCACCCAGGGGCTGGTGGTGACGCCAGTGGCGCCGCACTCGGCGTACAACCGGTCGCTGGTGCTCTCGGAGGGCGAGAAGGTGGCGCTCAAGGTGCTGCCGGCGAGCGGCGCCATCGGCATCGAGGCGGACGGCGCGGTCGTGGGCGAGTTGGGCCCGGGCGACGTGCTGGAGGTCACCGCGGTGCCGGCGGCCGCCAACGTGGTACGCCTCGGCCACACCACCTTTTACCAGCGGGCTCAGCGCAAGCTGCGGCTCACCGGCGCCACCGAGGTCGACCAGAGCTGGTAGCTCATTAAAATTTGAAGTACTCTCGGGGCATGGCCGAGCCGTTCACCGAGACCCAGCTGGCTGGCTGGCGCGCCTACATCGAATCCAGCCAGCTGCTGATGACCCGGCTCGAAGAGGACCTGCGCAACGACAGCGGCCTGACGTTCGCCGACTACCACGTGCTCGTGCTGCTATCCGAGGCGCCCGGTCGCCGGCTGCGCATGGGCGAGCTGGCGAGCCGCCTGGTGTTCTCGCCCAGCCGTCTGACGTACCAGATCGGCTCGATGGAAAAGCGCGGGCTCGTGGCCCGCGAAGCGTGCCCCGCCGATCGCCGGGGTAGCGAGGCCGTCCTGACGGCCGAGGGCCTGCGCGTGCTGCGCGCGGCCGCGCCGCACCACCTCACGTCGGTGCGCGCCCACTTCATGGACGACCTCGACGATACCGACGTCGCCCACCTCGCCAAGATCTTCAGCCGGTTGGGTGAACGGTTGAGGTCCGCACCAGGAAAAGAGAACTGACATGCCAGCCGTCACCGTGGACGACGTCCTCGTCCTTCCACGCCTGCCGAAACTAGACCCCGCGGCCACGGCCTACCGGCCGGTCCGCCACATGATCACCGCGCCCAGCGGCTTCGAAGGCGAGGGCTTCCCCGTCCGCCGGGCCTTCGCCGGTGTACCGCTGAGCGAGCTGGACCCCTTCATCCACCTCGACCAGATGGGCGAGGTCGACTACGCCCCCGGCGAGCCGAAGGGCACCCCTTGGCACCCGCACCGGGGCTTCGAGACCGTCACGTACATCATCGACGGCGTCTTCGACCACCAGGACTCCAACGGCGGCGGTGGCACGATCACCAACGGCGACACCCAGTGGATGACCGCCGGCGCCGGCATCCTGCACATCGAGAAGCCGCCGGAGCACCTGGTCGTGAGCGGCGGTCTCTTCCACGGTCTCCAGCTCTGGGTCAACCTGCCCCGCGCCAAGAAGATGAGCCCGCCCCGCTACCAGGACATCCGCGGCAAGCAGTCCGGCCTGCTGACCACACCCGACGGCGGCGCGCTGATCCGCGTCATCGCGGGCGAGCTGGCCGGCGTGACCGGCCCCGGCTCCACGCACACCCCGATCACGATCGCGCACGTCACGCTCCAGCCCGGTGCCGCGCTCGACCTGCCCTGGCGGCCGGACTACAACGCGCTGGTGTACGTGCTCGCGGGCAAGGGGACGGTCGGTGCCGACGGCCGCCCGGTCGAGACCGGGCAGCTCGCGGTACACGGCGGTGGTGACGCCATGCGGGTCACCGCCGGGCCGCGGGAGGCGCTCGACCTGTACATCATGGGCGGCAAGCCGATCCGGGAGCCGGTGGCGCACTACGGCCCGTTCGTGATGAACACCCGCCAGGAGCTCATGCAGGCATTCGACGACTACCAGGCTGGCCGCCTCGGCGTGATCCCGGCCGAGCGGGTGCCGCACACCTAGGAGACCAGGAACACGCCGGCCACGCCGAGCAGCACCATCACCAGGAGGACCATCAGCAGGCCCCGCTCGGACTCGACGGGCTGTTGGGTCTTGGTGTGGAGGGTCTCGCTGCTCATCGTGGTCGCCCCCTTGCTGGTCGTGATTGAGCTTTTGACGGTACGGCGACGCGGCGCCTGGGTAATCCTGGCTTCGTGCCACCCGAAGACTGGTTCCTCACTCCCCCGGAGCGCGGCAACCCACATACGGCAGTACCCGGCTGGGTCGGATCAAACACCGCCGAGCCGCTTATTCACGGCAGTTCGTACTTCGACCAGCTCGTGACGGAGGTGGAAGCGCTCGAATCCGGTGACCACCTCTACTTCACCGACTGGCGCGGCGACCCCGACCAGCTCATGCGCCCCAACGGCCCTACGATCGCCGAGCTCTTCTGCCAGGCCGCCAAGCGCGGCGTGGTCGTGAAGGGGCTGATGTGGCGCTCACACCTGGACGTGCTCCAGTACAGCGAGGAGGAGAACCGGCACCTCGGCGAGGCCATCGAGGCGGCCGGCGGCGAGGTGCTGCTCGACCAGCGGGTGCGGCGGGGCGGCTCGCACCACCAGAAGCTCGTCGTGCTGCGCCACCCCGGCCGGGTCGAGCGCGACGTCGCGTACGTCGGCGGCATCGACCTGTGCCACAGCCGCCGCGACGACTCCGACCACCACGGCGACCCGCAGGCCGTGCGGATGTCCACCCGGTACGGCGACCGGCCGCCCTGGCACGACGTGCAACTGCGGCTCCAAGGCCCGGTGGTGGGCGCGCTCGACCAGGTGTTCCGGGAACGCTGGAACGATCCCACCTCGCTGGACACCCATCTCCCTCTCGCGCACCTGCGCGACAAGCTCAGCCACGCCGACCTGTCAGCCGGACAGCTGCCACCCCAACCGCCCGACCCGCCGCCGGCCGGACCGCACGCGGTCCAGATCATGCGCACGTACGCCGCCATGCGGCCGCCGTACGACTTCGCGCCGAAGGGCGAGCGCACCGTGGCCCGCGGGTACACCAAGGCCATACGCCGCGCCCGGCGACTGATCTACCTGGAGGACCAGTACCTGTGGTCCGGCGAGGTGGCCCGCCTCTTCGCCGACGCGCTCACCCGCCATCCCGACCTGCACCTGATCGTGGTCGTGCCGCGATACCCCGATGTGGACGGCCGGCTGGCGTGGCCGCCCAACCAGGTCGGCCGCGCCAAGGCACTGGAGGTGTGCCGGGCGGCCGGCGGCGACCGGGTGCACGCGTTCGACGTCGAGAACCACGCCGGCACGCCCGTGTACGTGCACGCGAAGGTGTGCGTCGTCGACGACGTGTGGGCGAGCGTGGGCAGCGACAACTTCAACCGTCGATCGTGGACGCACGACAGCGAGCTCTCGTGCGCGGTACTCGACGACACCCGCGACGAGCGCGCACCGGCCGACCCGGCCGGCCTCGGTGACGGCGCCCGGCTCTTCGCCCGCGACCTGCGGCTGCGGCTGCTGCGCGAGCACCTCGACCGGGAGCCGTCCGACGACGCCGACCTGGTCGACCCGGCCGCGGCCGTGCGCGCGGTGACCGAGACGGCGCGGGCGCTGCGCGCGTGGTACGAGGGCGGCAAGCGTGGCCCGCGCCCACCCGGCCGGCTGATGCCGCACGAGCCCGAGGAGCTGCCGCGGCTCACCCGGCTGTGGGCGGTGCCGGCGTACCGGCTGCTCTACGACCCGGACGGCCGGCCGTGGCGGGAACGCCGTCAGGAAACCTGGTGATGGTCCTGTTTCATGATGGTCGGTCGAGCCGAGGCGAGGCCCAGGCGGCGTCCTGCGGCGCCGGTCGTCCTCTGGGGTCGCCCCAGGCCGGCCATGCCCTTATGAAGCAGGCCCGAGCAGCCGCCACGCTCGCGGTACCCAAATAGGACGGTCCGGATCGCCGGTCAGCGCGAGGTCTGCCCGCCACGCGGCGACCGCCGGCTCGCCGGCGGCCTGCCAGCGGTCGAGCAGGGCGGCCATGCGGGCCGCGAACTCCTCCGCGTGCGCGCCGCTGCCGCCGACCGCGCCGTCCGAACCGACGGCGGCGCCCGCGGCGCCGGTCTCGTCCAGCACCGCGCACGCCGTGCTGTCGCTCCGCTGCGCCAGCGTGGCGCGGGAATCCCAGACGCCGCAGGCGAAACAGAGGTCGTGGTACCGGAAGACGTCGAGCGGCGGCTCGAACCGCGGCGGCAGCACGAGTACCGGATCCGGCAGCGGCCCGGCCGGTCGCGGGTGCATCCACGGGTACGCCGCACCGAGCGGCCCGGCCGCCGCCATGAACCCGGCCGCGCACACTCCGCGCGCTTCTCCGTCTGGTGTCACCCGTAACACCGGATGGTGGCCGGTGTGCGCGACGGGCGCGAGCACTAAGCCACCCGGGGCCAACTGGCCGAGCCACTGTGGAGAGACGCCGTTGATCCCGACTGTGACGACGACCCGCTCGTACCGCCCCGGCACGCCCTCGTACCCATCGCCCTCGTGCAGCTCCACATTAGACGCACCCGCACGGGCAAGGCCGGCGCGCGCCCGGACCAGCACGTCGGGCTGCACGTCGATGCTGGTGACGCGGGCACCGACCGCCGCCATCAGAGCGGCGTTGTATCCGGTGCCCGCACCCACCTCCAGCACGGACATGCCAGGCGCCAGGTCGAGTGCCTCGATCATCGCGGCCATCAGCGAGGGCTGGCTGGAGGAACTGACCGGTGTGCCGTCGACGACCTTGGTCACGAGAACATCGTTGGTGTACACCGCGTCGAGGAAGCCGTCGCCATCCGCCGTGACCCAACCACCGTCCCGGCCGTGGAACCCGCTCGCCACGAACGCCTCGCGCGGCACCGCCGCGAACGCCGCGGCCACCTCGGGCCGGGTGATCGCGCCTTCCCGCTGGAGGGCGTCGACATAGCGCAGGCGCAACTCCTCGGCAACCGCCATCAGTCCACGGTATGCCATTCCGGGTTGCCCAAAGTGGTCACCCACTGGCGAACCTTCTCCACATCGGCCAGCGCTGCTTCAGGTCGCAGTCCGCCACCCGGGACGCCGCCCGCCCGACCTTGACGTTCGGCCCCGCCGGCTGCCGCCGGCTGCCCCTTTCCCGTCGATCAAGGGCAAATGCACGTGATTGGATCTCCTTTTCGCGTGCGTTTGCCCTTGATCCATGCAGATCTCCTTGATCGATATGGCTGCCGGGTCGGCCATGGCCGCCAGCGGCCGGCACACTCCCCGGCGGGCCCAATAGCCCGCAGATCTTGATGACTCATGACGATCTCTCCCGCTGGCACCCCGCAAGCAATAACGGGGGAAACGCGCCTTCAACCGACGCAGGATGCCGCGGTATCCGGGATAGCCCCAGCGCAGGTCCGCGGGCCGGACGTAGGGCCGCGCATCCGCAAAGGCGGCGTATTCCCAAAAGGGTCGCCCGGCCTGCGGCCCTGGCCGCGGGTCGATCACGGAGACCTGCATGGATCAAGGGCAAACGCACGCGGAAAAGAGATCAGACCACGTGCATTTGTCCTTGATCGACGCGAAACCGCGACGCGAAACCGCGACGCGAAACCGCGACGCGAAACCGCGACGCGAAACCGCGACGCGCGCCGGCGCCGCAAGCCGGCGCGAGAGCTAGTCGCGCAAGCGGTCTATGTGGCGCATCTTGTTCATGGCGTCCAGCGCCGCCACCTTGTACGACTCAGCGAGCGTCGGGTAGTTGAACACGGTGTCGACCAGGTAGTCGATGGTGCCGTTGCACCCCATCACCGCCTGCCCAATGTGGATGATCTCGGTCGCCCCGGTGCCGAACACGTGCACCCCGAGCAGCGTCCGGTCGTCCGGCGACACGAGCAGCTTCAGCATCCCGTACGAGTCGCCGATGATCTGGCCGCGCGCCAGCTCGCGATACCGCGCGATGCCCGTCTCGAACGGCACGCCGGCCCCGGTCAGCTCCTCCTCAGTGCGCCCGACGAAGCTGATCTCCGGGATCGTGTAGATGCCGATCGGCTGGAGCTGATGCATCGCTCGCACCGGCTCGTCGCAGGCATGGTGGGCGGCCAGCCTGCCCTGCTCCATCGAGGTCGACGCCAGCGCCGGGAACCCGATCACGTCGCCCACGGCGTAGATGTGCGGCACCGGGGTGCGGAAGTGCTCGTCGACCTTGATCCGCCCGCGAGCGTCGGCCGAGAGGCCCGCCGCTTCCAGGGCGAGTCGGTCGGCCATGCCCTGCCGCCCAGCCGAGTACATGACGACGTCGGCGGCGATCCGCTTGCCGCTCTCCAGCACCGCGATCGCGCCGCGCGGGTGCCGCTCGACGGATGCCACCGCCTCGCTGAAACGGAACGTCACCGCCAGGTCGCGCAGGTGGTACTTGAGCGCCTCGATGATCTCCAGGTCGCAGAACTCGAGCATCCGCTCGCGCCGCTCGACCACCGTGACCTTGGTGCCGAGCGCCGCGAACATCGACGCGTATTCGATGCCGATCACCCCGGCGCCCACCACGACGAGCGACTGCGGGATTTTCTCCAGGTTGATGATGCCGTCCGAGTCGATGATCGTACGTTCGTCGAACTCGACCGCGGCGGGCCGCGCCGGCCGCGTCCCCGCGGCGATGATGATCTTTTCGGCGGTGACCTTGGTGTCTCGACCAGCGGCGTCCTCCACCACCCGCACCGTGTGCTCATCGACGAACACCCCCGTGCCGGTGAGCAGCCGGATCCGGTTGCGGGCGAGCTGGCTGCGGATCACGTCGACCTCGCGGCCGATGACGTGCTGCGTGCGGGCCGCCAGGTCGGCGACCGTGATGTCGTCTTTGAGGCGGTAACTCTGGCCGTACATCTCTCGCTGACTCATGCCGGTGAGGTAGAGCACGGCCTCCCGAAGGGTCTTGGACGGGATGGTGCCGGTGTTGATGCACACCCCACCCACCATGTGCCGGCGCTCGATCACGCCGACCCGCCGGCCGAGCTTGGCAGCGGCGATCGCGGCCTTCTGTCCACCGGGGCCGGAGCCGAGGACGAGCACGTCGAATTCGTACACCGAATCATTGTCTCAAGATCGGGCTACGGTTGCGTGGTGAGTCTTCTGCCGGCGTCCCTGGGTGCGCATCCCGACGGCGAGCGCGCGACCCGGGTGAGCCAGTCCGCCCAGTACCGCGATGGCGCGTTCCACAACAGCATGCCCGGAAGCTCGCGGCCATCGGGCGGGCAGGTCTACCGCGAGTGGCGCTCCGGCAAGCAGCGGCGCAAGCCGCAGCTGCCGGTGCCGCTGGTCGGCGAGAGCACCGCGACGCCGGTCGACGGCCTGCACATCACCTGGTACGGGCACGCGTCCGCGCTGATCGAGGTCGACGGCCGCCGCGTGCTGCTCGACCCCATCTGGAGCGAACGCTGCTCGCCGTTCTCCTTCGCCGGACCGCGGCGGCTGCACCCGCCGCCGGTCCCGCTGGCGGCGCTGCCGCCGATCGACGCCGTGATCATTTCCCATGATCACTACGACCATCTCGACCTCCGCACGATCCGCACCCTCGCGCGGTCGCAGCAAGCTCCTTTTCTGGTACCGCTGGGAGTAGGCGCCCATCTCGACCGCTGGCGCGTGCCCAGCGACCGCATCGTGGAGCTCGACTGGAACGAGAGCGCCGAGGTGGCGGGGCTGAGGTTCACCGCCACGCCGGCCCGGCACTTCTCTGGACGCGCCTTCGCCCGCGACCGCACCCTGTGGTCGTCCTGGGTGATCGCCGGCGCGACCCAGCGGGTCTACTACAGCGGCGACACCGGATACTTCGACGGTTTCGGTGCGATCGGCGCCGAGCACGGGCCGTTCGACGCGACGCTGATGGCGGTCGGTGCGTACAGCCCCGCCTGGCCCGACATCCACCTCAATCCCGAGCAGGCCGTGCAGGCCCACCTCGACCTACGCGGCGGCCTGCTGATCCCCGTGCACTGGGCGACGTTCAACCTGGCGTTCCACGGCTGGAGCGAGCCCGCCGACCTCGTGTGGCGCGAGGCCAAGGCGGTCGACGCGCGGCTCGCGGTGCCGCGGCCGGGCGAGCGGGTACAGGTGGCCGAGCCGCCGCCGGTCGACGGCTGGTGGCAGCCGCTCGCCTGACTCACCAGCTGTGCAGGGTGCCGTCTTCCAGGCGGTTGACCGGAAGGGCGGCCGGGCGGTACGGGTACTTGGCCGCCAGCTCCTCGTCGATGTCGACGCCCAGTCCCGGCGCCTCGCTCGGATGCAGGTACCCGCTTTCGAACCGGTACCCGTGCGGGAAGACCTCGTCGGTCTCCTCGGTGTGCGGCATGTACTCCTGCAGCCCGAAGTTGGGGATGTTCACGTCGACGTGCAGCGCCGCCGCCATGCAGACCGGCGACAGGTCGGTGGCGCCGTGTGAGCCGCTGCGCACGTGATACAGGGCCGCGAGGTCGAAGATGCGGCGCAGCGCGCTGATCCCGCCCGCGTGCACGACCGTGGTGCGGATGTAGTCGACGAGCTGCTCGGTGATGAGCTGCTGGCAGTCCCACACGCTGTTGAAGACCTCGCCCACGGCCAGCGGGGTCGTCGTGTGCCGCCGGATCAGCCGGAATCCCTCCTGCAGCTCGGCCGGCACCGGGTCTTCGAGCCAGGTCAGCCCGTACGGCTCCAAAGTCTTGCCCAGCCTGGCCGCCTCGATCGGGGTAAGCCTGTGGTGGGCGTCGTGCAACAGCTTGAGCGTCGGGCCGAACTCGTCGCGGACCCGCTCGAACACCGCCGGCACGTGGTGCAGGTAGCGCTCGGTCGACCAGACCGCCTCGGCGGGCACCGCCGCCGACGCGGGCTCGTAGACGCCCGGCCCGGTGTGCACACCGTACACACCGGACAGTCCCGGTATCCCCGCCTGTAGGCGCACCGCCTTGTATCCGTCGGCGACGTACTTCGCCACCTCGGCGAGCACCCCGTCGACCGTGTCGGCGCTCGCGTGCCCGTACACCGTCACGCCTTCGCGCGACCGCCCGCCCAGCAGCTGGTACACCGGCAGCCCGGCCACCTTGCCCTTGATGTCCCACAGCGCGGTGTCGACGGCGGCGATGGCCGTCATCGTCACCGGCCCGCGCCGCCAGTACGCCCCCTTGTAGAGGTACTGCCAGGTGTCTTCGATGCGGTGCGGGTCGCGCCCGATGAGCAGCGGCACGACGTGCTCGGTGAGATAGGCGGCGACGGCCAGCTCGCGACCGTTGAGCGTGGCGTCCCCGACGCCGGTCACCCCCTCGTCCGTGACGATCTTCAGGGTGACGAAGTTGCGCCCCGGGCTGGTGACGATCACCCGGGCATCACTGATCTTCATTCCGCTTCCCTGGACCGTCATTTCCGAAAGGATTCCGGAAGAACCTACCCACTTCCCCCACACAGAGTCAACCTCTTGAATACCCCGCGACACCTCGTCTCCCCCCTTCTCCCGGCCCTCCTTCCGTCGATCAAGGGCAAAAGCGCGTGGTTGGATCTCATTTCGGCGTGCGTTTGCCCTTGATCGACGCAGATGGCCTTGATCGGCGGGGCGGCATCGCCAGGGGTACGGCCGCGCGGCGGCCTGCGCCGCCACGCTGGTTGCCGTGGACACATCGGGCAATCTGGGTCGCGCAGCGTCGCTGGAGCGACGGCCGGCGCCGAGATCCGCACGCCACCGACCGTGGCACCCAAGGGAACACGCCCCCGAGTGAGCGAGTCCGACCGCCGCCAAGGTCCCGCGATCCGCTGAGATACCGGGACCCGACCGGTGGCGAGAGTCGTCCACGCCGCGCCGCCGCAGCCTTTGACAGAACGCCGCCACGGCTACCTCGACGGCCTCGATCAAGGAGATCTGCATGGATCAAGGGCAAATGCACGTGGTTTGGAGATCAAAGCACGTGCATTTGCCCTTGATCGGCGGAAGGAGGGGTGGGGGGAGGAGGGGTGGCTCTGGACCAGGTTGTTGACAATGCGGTGCGGGCGTCTTCGGTCAGGGCGCCCCAGAGGCGGAGTCTTGCCATGCCGCCGTCGGGGTAGATGTCCATGCGGACGTGGGTCACCTCGGGACCATCGGCCAAGGGGAAGCGGTGCCGGGTGTCGGGCTGGAGGCGGGTGCGAGGCAGCAGCTCGGTCCACGCCGCCGCGTGTTCCACGTCGGCCGTCCGGGCGTCGAGGCCGCGCAGGCCGGCGGCGCCGGGAGCGTTGCCCTTGAAGTGGCTGGTGTCCAGCTCGGCCAGCCGCACCCGCCCTGGCGCCGCCAGCTTGACCACGACCCAGTCGTTGGCGTCGTCGCGGCGGCGGGCCGTCTCCCAGCCCTCACCCATCACCCGCGCCAGCCCCGGCGCGATGAGCTGGTGCGGCGGGCCGTAGAACAGGTTGCTGCACGCCACCACCTGGCCGCCGTGCTCCATCGCCGCCAGGTCGATCACCGCCGGCAGCAGGCGGGGATCGGGCACGACCTCACCGTGTACGCGCAGCCGGGCCACGCCGCCGTCAGGGTAGATGGACAGCCGCACGTGCGTGACCCGATGCTCCACATCAGACACGACGAACTCGTTGCGGCTGTCGCCCGCCAGCGGTGAGCGCGGCACGAGCGGGAACCAGTCCGACAGCTCGGATGGGCTGGGGTGGCCGTCGACGCAGCAGCCCTCCACGGAGGCGTACGGCGGGTAGTTGCCGGTGAAGAACGACGTATCGACCACGATGCCACGTACGATGCCGGGCGCGCCGAGGCGCACGATCGCGTGGTCGTGGCCGGGTTCGCGGCGCCGGCGGGTCTCCCAGCCGTCGTACACCTGCCCCTTGGGCCCGAACGTACGCGCCGAAAACGACGGTGGCTCGTCCAGTACGAGGTGGTCGGCTGCCGCGAAGAGCTCGTCGTTGGCGGCGACGACACCACCACCGAGCCGGCGGGACGCGAGGTCGGGCAGGTGATCCCAGCGGGTCATGCGCCACCGCCCATGGCCGTCATCAGGTGGAGGGAGCGCGGCGACCGTAGCTGAGTCATGACTCGTCCCGTAGGAGTAGGTGCCCGGAAGGGCGCGAGAAGTCGACGGGTATGCCGCGCAGCCATGTCGTCCGCACCACGCCCTGCAGCGTGCGACCGTGGTAGGGCGTGACCGGGTTACGGTGATGCAGCGCGTCAGCGTCCACTGTGAACGAAGCAAGCGGGTCGAAGGCGACCAGGTCGGCGTCGTACCCGGGCGCGATCCGGCCTTTGCGCCGCAGGCCCGCGATCTCGGCGGGGCGCTGTGCCATCCACCGCGCCACGTCGGCGAGGCCAAAGCCGCGCGCCGCGGCGCCTGTCCACATCAGAGAGAGCCCGAGTTGCAGTGACGAAATGCCACCCCACGCCGCCGCGAAGTCGCCGCTGTCCGAGCGCTTCAGGTCGGGTGTACACGGTGAGTGGTCGGATACGACGCAGTCGATCGCGCCCGACGCGAGCGCCTGCCACAGCGCCTCGCGGTTGGCTGCGTCGCGGATCGGCGGGCAGCACTTGTACTCGGTGGCACCGTCCGGCACCTCCTCGGCCGCGAGGGTGAGGTAGTGCGGGCAGGTCTCGAAGCTCACGCCGGTGGTGAGCGCGTCGGCCGCCGACAGGTGCAGGATGTGCACCCGCCCGCCGGTCTCCCGAGCCACCGAGGCGGCCAGCGACACGGCACCAACCTCGGCCGCCGGCGGGCGGGTGGCCATGAAGTCCACGTACCGGCGGGAGGCCGGCGCCGGCCCGACAGCCGAGGGATCTTCCGCGTGCACGACGAAGAGCGCGTCCACCGCGCGCATCGCCGCGCGCAGGCCGTGCGCGTCGAGCGGCGGAAACTCGGGTACGCCGGAGTCGACGAGGAAGGCCTTGAACCCGAACACCCCGGCGTCGTACAGCACGGGCAGGTCGGCCGCGTTGCCCGGCACCGCGCCGCCCCAGAAGCCGACGTCCACATGGCACTGTCCGCTGGCCGCCTTGCGCTTGATGTCCAGGGCCGTCACGTCGACCGTGGGCGGCAGGGAGTTCAGCGGCATGTCGAGGATCGTGGTGATCCCGCCCGCGGCTGCCGCCCGGGTGGCGGTGGCGAACCCTTCCCACTCGGTGCGACCGGGCTCGTTGACGTGCACGTGCGTGTCGACGAGGCCGGGCAGCAACACGAGATCACCGAGGTCGTCGCCGCCGTATTCGTAAGGCTCCACAGCGGCGATCCGGCCATCGTGGACGCAGACCGCGGCGGGCCGTTCTCCGTCCGGGGTGACCACCCGCCGGGAGCGCAGCACCAGGTCGTAGCTCATAGCGTCTCCAGGATCGCGCGGTCGTACTCGTCCGGGTCGAGTGCACCGCAGTCCAGCCCGCGCCTCAGGAACCCGGCCAGCGCCCGCGCCGTGGCTGGCTCGTCGAGCACACCCGAGGCGCGCCGTTCCCGGTACGCGGTCAGCCTGTTCCACGCGGCGGGAGCGCCCTCCCGGAAGAACGCGTACGTCGCGGCGAACCGGGTCGGCAGCTGCGCCGGGTGCAGGTCCCAGCCCTGGTAGAAGCCGCGTTCCAGGGAGCGCCGCACCAGCCCTGCGTGCAGCTGCCAGGCCGCGTGCACGGCACTGGTGTCGCCGACTGGCAGCACGTTCGTCGACCCGTCAGACAGCCGTACCCCCGTGCCGGCGGCGGCCACCTGCATGACCGCTTTGGCGTGGTCGGCCGCCGGGTGGGCCATGCTCTGATACGCGGCGGCCACCCCGACGGAAGCGCTGTAGTCGTAGGTGCCGTAGTGCAGCCCGGTCAGGCGCCCGGAGGCGGCGGCGACGAACCGGGCGACGGTGGCGGTGCCGTCGGCGCCGAGTACGGCCTGCGGTGTCTCGATCTGCGCCTCGAAGTGCAGCGCGCCGGCGGAGAGCCCGTGAGTGGACTCCAGTCGTCCACACAGGGCATTCATCGCCGCCACCTGCTCGGCGACCGACACCTTCGGTAGCGTCACCACGAAACCCGGCGGCAGCCCGCCGTACGCGTCGAGGAACACGTCGAGCGTGCGGATCGCCCGGTGCCGGGTAGCGTCTTCGAGGCTCTTGACGCGCAGCCCGACGAACGGCGGTGCCGGCTCCGCACGCAGTGCCGACGCGGCGGCCCGGGCAGCCGCGTCCTCCGCCGAGTCGGAGCGCACGCCGTACCCGTCTTCGAAGTCGATCCGCAGGTCTTCGATCGGTTCCCGGTCGAGTTTGGACTCCACGCGTTCGCGCAGCGACTCGTCGAACGGCAGCGGCGGGTGCGCCTCAAGCGCGTCTCGGGCGGCGGCTCCCCACTCACCCGCCACCCCGGCCCGGAACGCGTCCGCTGGCACGTACACGGTGTGCACCGGCTGCCGCCCGCCCCGATCGCCGGGGTACCGGGACGCCAGCGCCGCGTCGACCGGCGCCAGCCGCCGGTCGAGCTCCGCGTACACGTCGGCCGGTAGGCGAGCCACCTGATCAGTCAATCAGTTCGTACGCCGGGACGGTGAGGAAGTCTTCGAAGTCGTCCGCCAGCGCCACCCGCTCGAACAGCTCCCGGGCGTGCTTGAACCGGGCCGGGTCACCGAGCCGGGCAAGCTCCTCGTCGCCGATGCGGCGAACGAGCTCGGCCGTGATCGGGGTGCCGTCGTCGAGGCGTACCCCTTGATGGATCCATTGCCAGATCTGCGACCGCGAGATCTCTGCGGTGGCCGCGTCTTCCATCAGGTTGTTGATGGCGACCGCGCCGTTGCCGTGCAGCCAGGCCTCCAGGTATTGCAGTGCCACCGAGACGTTGCCGCGCAGGCCGGCCTCGGTGACCGCGCCGGGCGTGGCCGCCACGTTCAGCAGCGCGTCGGCGGTCACCACGACGTCGGGCCGCTGCCGGTCGAGCTGGTTGGGGCGGTCGCCGAGTACCGCGTCGAAGACCTCGCGGCACACCGGCACCAGATCGGGGTGCGCCACCCACGAGCCGTCGAATCCGTCGCCGGCCTCGCGCTCCTTGTCCTCGCGCACCTTGGTGAGCGCGACCTCGTTCACGGAGGGGTCGCGGCGGCTGGGGATGAAGGCGGCCATGCCGCCCATCGCGAACGCGCCGCGCCGGTGGCAGGTGGCGACGAGCAGCTCCGTGTACGCCCGCATGAACGGCGCCGTCATCGTCACGGACGCCCGGTCGGGCAGCACGAACGAGGGGCCGGCGTCGCGGAAGTTCTTGATGATGCTGAACAGGTAGTCCCACCGGCCGGCGTTGAGGCCGGACGCGTGCGGGCGCAGCTCCCACAGGATCTCGTCCATCTCGAACGCGGCCGGGATCGTCTCGATGAGCACCGTGGCCCGGATGCTGCCCTGGGGCACGCCGAGCGCTTCCTGCGCGTGTGTGAAGACGTCGTTCCACAGCCGGGCTTCGAGGTGACTCTCCATCTTGGGCAGATAGAGGTACGGGCCGCTGCCGCGCTCCAGCAGCTCTCGCGCGTTGTGGAAGAAGTACAGTCCGAAGTCGACGAGCGCGCCGACGGCCGGCTGGTCGTCGACCGGCAGGTGCCGCTCGTCGAGGTGCCAGCCGCGCGGCCGCATCACGATCGTGGGATACGGCCCGCCACCCAGCTCGTACCGTTTCTCCGGCGTCTCGTGCGAGATGGTGCGGCGCACGGCGTCGTACAGGTTCTGCTGACCACCGACCACGTTGGACCAGTGCGGCGTGTTGGCGTCTTCGAGGTCGGCCAGCCACACCTTCGCGCCGGAGTTGAGCGCGTTGATGGCCATCTTGCGCTCGGTCGGACCGGTGATCTCGACCCGGCGGTCGGTCAGGTCAGCCGGTGCGGGCGGCACCTGCCACTCGGTGAGCCGGATCTCGGCGGTCTCGGGCGGGAAGTCGAGCCGTCCCGTGGCGGCGATCTCCTGCCGGCGCGCGGGCCGGCGGGCCAGCAGCTCGTTGCGGCGCGGCGCGAACCGGCGGTGCAGGTCGGCGACGAACTCTCGGGCTTCAGCAGAGAGAATTTCGGTCACCTCTGCAATTTAGTCCTACCTGAGGCGTTTTTCCCTGGATGGCGGCTTGGGCTTTGTCTTGCGCCTGGGCTTGGACTCGACGCCGGTCAGGCGCAGCGCGAGGCCCGGGCACATGTCGACCGCACGGCGCGCGTCCTTCTCCAGCCACTCGGGCACCGGGGTGTCCGCGATGGCCGGGTATCCGTTTCCGTCGAGCCGCACCAGCTCAGGCAGCAGGTGCGCGCAGAGGCCGTGCCCGTCGCAGCGGGTCCAGTCGACGACCAGGTTGCCGACGCCGCCCGCGTTCTCCTGATGATCGGGTGAGCTGGACAGGGGCAGGATGTTCTTGATCGGGCGCCCGCACCCGTCGTGGAACGCGTGCGCCGCGATGTCCTCCGCGAAGACGTCCAGGGCAGAGAGCGCGAACCGCGACGTACCGTCAGGGTGGCTGCACGCGCCGCGGCCCTTGACCACGCTGACGGCGGCACGGACGGCGACCTGGCCGCCGCCGCCCTCGAAGAGCTTCTGCACGGTCCGCGCGAGGTCCGGCAGGCCGAGGCGGCATGGACCACATTGACCGGCCGACTCCGCGGCCATGTAGTGCATGACCCGGGCTACCTCGCCGAGGGGGCAGGTGTCCTCCGGCAGGGGGACCACGATGCCCGCGCCGAGCGTGCCGCCGACCTCCGTGAGGCTCGCCTTGGAGATCTCCGCGCGGCTCGCGGCCTCCGCGGTGATCCATTTGCCGTGGTACCCGCCCAGCAGCAGACCCTGGCCGGCGGTGGTCCCGCACATGCGCAGGACCTCCTTCAGGGGTACGCCCGTCGGCGCCTCCACGACCATCGGCTTGCCCTTGGCTGTGATCGTCAGCAGGACCGTGCCCGGCTCCTTCTCGGTGCCGACCGAGCAGTACTCGTACGGGCCGAGGCCGGCCGCGAGGGCGAGCTGGGCGTACGTCTCCGCGTTGGACAGCAGCGTAGGCAGCCCGTTGACGCCGGAGTCGCTGGCGCGGACCTTGCGCCCGGGCGGGATGTGCGCCTCGCCGTTGATGCCCCGGACCAGCGCGCCACCCTCACCGGAGATGAACCGGTGCGGCACCGACACGATCCGGGTCGGCGCCGGCATCCGCCGTTCGGCGAGGGCCATGCGCAGCGACTTGCTCCCGACGTGGTCCTTCTCCACGCCGATGACGATCTCGTCGGCCTCGAGGGCCCACGCCGCGAGCGATGCGCCGTCGAGGATCAGGTGCGGCGCGCGCGCCAGCAGTACCTTGTCCTTCCACGCGGCGGGCTCACCCTCGGTGGCGTTGACCACGACGACGATGGGCTTGTCCTGCCGTTGAGCGGAGTCGATGACCGCCTGCATCTTCCGGGCGAAAGGGAAGCCCGCACCGCCCCGACCGGTCAGCTTGATCTGCTCGGCCAGCGACATGAGTTCGGCGGCCGACATAGGGCGTAGGTCGCCGTGGACCTCTTGGTGCTCAAAGAGGTCGAGACGGCCGAACTCCTCAAAGCCAGCGGTCACGCGGGCCGGCCCAGCACGGCCGACAGCAGGAACCTTGGCGCCGGTCACCTGCCGTATCCTCCCCGCGGCTGTGTCCAGTACTCGCCGGTGCCGACGTCGAGGTCTTCGCCGCCAGCCGCCCGCCGGCCGCGGCGCGGCCGGTCAGCGGAGTCGATCATGTCAGTCGCCGGGGCCGGTGGGTAGGGGCCCAGGCGACCGGTACGCCGTTCGCGCGGCTGCTCCATCTCGTACTCGTCCGACTGGCTGTGACGCGCGGACCGCGAGCGGCGGCGCGGCGACTCGGACTCGTCGTCGCGCACCAGCCGCAGCCCGCGGCGCGGGCGCTCCTCGACCGGCTCGGGCCGCTCCCAGCGCTCGCCGGAGACGGGCCGGTCGGGCGAGTCCCAGCGGGCACCCGAGACCGGGGTGTCCCAACGCTCGCCGGAGACAGGAGCGTCCCAGCGGTCGCCGGACACGGGACGATCCGGTGAGTCCCAGCGGGCGCCCGACACCGGACGCTCGGCGTCCCAACGGCTGCCGGAGACCGGTTCTACCGGTTCGTCCCGGCGGCTGGACCGCTCGCGGCGGCCACCACGTCCAGACTCTTCCCGGCGGCGCCCAGAGTCCTCGCGCGCGGCCGCCGAGCCGTACCGCTCGTCGGCGGGCGAGGTCCAGCGCTCCGGCTCCGGGTCGCCACGGCGGCTCGCGGAGCGGCGCGAGGCGTACTCGTCCTCTCGGGGCCGGCTGTAGCGGTCCCGTTCGGCGTCCCGCTCCGCGGGCTGCTCACGAAGGCGCTCGTACCAGTCGACGCCGTCCTCGGCCTGATCCCGGCGGCGACCCCGCTTCGCGTCCGGCTCCGCTGTCCGGCTCCGCCGCTCGGCGGACTCGGCGCCACGGCCACCGCGGCCCTCGGCTGACCGACCTTCCGCGGGCCGGCCCTCCGCCGATCGCCTGTCACGCCCTTCCGCGGACCGCCCGCGGCGCTCGCCGCGCGCCTCCATGTCGGTTGACCAGCGCAACTCGTCCTCGGCGGTCCGGTCCTTCGCGGCGCGCCCGCCGCGTCCCCCGGACCGTGCCGCCGCCGGCTCCTCGTCCCAACGCGCCGCGCTCCGGCCCCGCCTGGTCTCCTCCTCCGGCGGAACCGCGTACCCCTGGCGCTGGCGACCCGAGCCCGACCGCTCGCGCGGTGCGCCGGCCATCGTGTCGCGCTTGACGATCCTGGTCTCCCGGGTGGACGCGCCCACCGGCTCGAGCTCCGGCTCGGCGGCGCGCGCCGCCCGCGGCGGCATCATCGAGTCGGTGATGCGGGGCATGACGGCGGTCTCCACGTTGACGCCCACGGCGGCCACGCCGGCCTTCGGTCCGGTCGTCGTGCCGGTGGTCCGGCGGCCGAGCATCACGTACAGGCGCACCAGCAGCGCGATGGCGACACCGACCACGCAGGCGCCGTAGCTGAGGACCACCCACGTGGCGGCCGGCCGGCCGGCGTTCAGGCCGTGGCCGAGCGCGATCGGCCAGGCGAGGTACGCGCCGCTGTGCAAAGCGCGCCACATCCACGGCCGGCCGCTGCCGGCGAACTTCGCCCGGATGATGCCGGTCCAGAACACCGAGATCATCAGGTAGCTCGCGATCGTGCCGAGCCCGACGTACATCGGGTTCGCCAGATTGCCGAAGGGGACGAACGGGTCGAGGACCGTCGCCGTACCCTCCATGATCTTCATCGACACGTGCAGCCCGAGCGAGATGATCGCGATGATCGCGGTCGCGCGGTGTAGGCCCTGGAAGAGGACCCGGTGACCGATCTTCAGAAAGATCCGGTCCGTTGCCACGAGGCCGGCCATCACCGTCACCGACAGCGCTACCAGGGTGAATACGCCCGCGAAAAAGTTCAGGAACGCGTAGACGTATACCGAGGCCAACGCGCCGCCCGCGGTTGAGCTGGCGGCCCAGAGGCCCAAGAGGAGGAACGCACCACCGCCGAGCAGCGGAAGCTTGGGCAGCTTCCGACGCTCGCGCGTCGTACTACTGGTCGTTTCCACCATCACCGCCACATCACCCCGCTCCTCAAGGCGCTCGTCGTTCTTCTTTCTCAGCAAGAGTTACCGACCTTCCGCATCCGCGTCGTCCGCGGTCGCACCTAGTGACCTGCCTTCACCGGTTCGGATCGGACTCAATGCATTCTTCGCTCACCTCACCCATTGCCCATATCGCCCATATCGCGGCTCGCGCATACGTCTCCGTCCCACGTGTACGTACCGGGGGCCGAACTTGGTTGAACCAGGTTTGAGGAAGTTGCGTGCCTTAAGGGACGCATAAGACGGCGCTAACCACGGTCTGCGGTCCGAAACCACCCCGACACCCGCCCTCACCCTCCGCACCCGCCTCCGCACCCACGCGCCCTCGGCCTGCCAGACAGGGACGGCCGCCCGTGTAGGCGGGAATGCCGACCGGGCGCGTATCGTTCAAAACTGAAGGAAACGCCGGGAGCTACAGCGGAAGAGTTGATCGAGATGCAGTTCGGAGTGTTCAGTGTGGGCGACGTTACGCCGGACCCCACGAACGGGCGCACGCCGACCGAGCACGAGCGGATCAAGGCGATGCTCACGATCGCGCTCAAGACGGAGGAGGTGGGCCTCGACGTCTTCGCGACCGGGGAGCACCACAACCCACCGTTCGTCCCGTCGTCCCCGACCACGTTCCTCGGGTACGTGGCGGCGCGCACCGAGCGGCTCATCCTGTCGACCGCGACCACGCTCATCACCACCAACGACCCGGTGAAGATCGCCGAGGACTACGCGTACCTCCAGCACATCGCGGACGGCCGCGTCGACCTCATGATGGGCCGCGGCAACACCGGCCCGGTGTACCCGTGGTTCGGCAAGGACATCCGGGACGGCATCGCGCTGGCGATCGAGAACTACGCCCTGCTGCACAAGCTGTGGCGCGAGGACGTCGTCGACTGGGAGGGCAAGTTCCGCACGCCGTTGCAGTCGTTCACCGCGACGCCGCGCCCGCTCGATGGCATCCCGCCGTTCGTGTGGCACGGCTCGATCCGCAGCCCCCAGATCGCCGAGCAGGCCGCGTACTACGGCGACGGCTTCTTCCACAACAACATCTTTTGGCCGGTCGAGCACACAAAGCGCATGATCGAGCTGTACCGGCGGCGGTACGAGCACTACGGGCACGGCGCCGCCGACCAGGCGATCGTGGGCCTCGGCGGCCAGGTGTTCATGCGGAAGAACTCCCAGGCCGCGGTGCGCGAGTTCCGGCCGTACTTCGACAACGCCCCGGTGTACGGCCACGGGCCCTCGCTGGAAGACTTCTCCCGTGAGACGCCGCTCACGGTCGGCAGCCCGCAGCAGGTCATCGACCGTACGCTGACATTCCGGGACCACTTCGGCGACTACCAGCGCCAGCTCTTCCTGCTCGACCACGCGGGTCTGCCGCTGAAGACGGTCCTGGAGCAGCTCGACATGCTCGGCGAGGAGGTCGTACCGGTGCTGCGCCGCGAGTTCGACGCCCTGCGCCCGGCGCACGTGCCGGACGCGCCCACCCACGAGTCCCTGAAGGCCGCTCGCGACGCTGCCGGAGCGTCGGCATGACCGATCTAGCTGGCCCGGATCATGCGCCGCGTACCCTCGCGGTCGTCTCGGCGGGCCTCAGCCAGCCCTCGTCCAGCCGGCTCCTTGCCGACCAGCTCGCGGCGGCCGTCCGCCGCGAGCTGCCGGGCATCGACGTGGTGACGATCGAGCTGCGCGACCTCGCCCACGACATCACCAACCACCTGCTGACCGGCTTCGCGCCGGCTCGGCTGCGTGCGGCGCTCGACACCGTGGCGCGGGCCGACGGGCTGGTCGCGGTCACGCCGATCTTCAACGCGTCGTACAGCGGGCTGTTCAAGTCGTTCTTCGACGTGGTCGACGAGGGCAGCCTCGCCGACAAGCCGGTGATGATCGCGGCGACCGGGGGCACGGCGCGCCATTCGCTCGCGCTGGAGCACGCCTCGCGGCCCATGTTCGCGTACCTGCGCGCGGTGGTCGTTCCCACGGCGGTGTTCGCCGCGCCGGAAGACTGGGGCGGCGCCACGGCCCAGGGCGCGCTCGCCAACCGCATCGCTCGGGCGGCCGGGGAACTGGCGCGTGAGGTCTCCCGCCGCGAGCCGGTAGCGGTGATCGACCCCTTCGACGAGCCCACCCCGTTCGAGGAGCTCCTCGCGTCCTAGCGGCGGCGGGCGCGGGAGCCGATCTCGCGGGCGAGCACTGACGCGCCCGTTGCCAGGATCACCACGGAGCAGCCGGCCGAGCGCGGCACGCATCGCGCTACCCGACGATGTGCTCTGGCCGCACCGGTACCCGGGTCAGGGCCTTGCCGGTGGCGTTGCGGATGGCGGCGACCACCGCCGGGGTGGACGAGATCGTCGGCGGCTCCCCGACGCCGCGCAGCCCGTACGGCGCGTGCGGGTCGGCCATCTCCAGGACGTCGACCTTCATCGGCGGCATGTCGAGGATCGTAGGGATCAGATAGTCGGTGAACGACGGGTTCCGCACGACGCCGTCGACCATCTGGATCTCCTCCATGAGCGCGAGGCCGAGCCCTTGCGCGGTGCCGCCGTGGATCTGGCCCTCGACCGCCAGCGGGTTGACCGCCTTGCCCACGTCCTGCGCGGTCACGATCTCCACCACCCGCACCAGACCCAGCTCCAGGTCGACGTCGACGGTGGCGCGGTGCGCGGCGAACGCATACTGCACGTGGGCATTTCCTTGCCCGGTCACCGGGTCGAGCGGATATGTGGGCCGGTGCCGCCACTCGACGGTCTCCTCGACCGGCTCGTCGCCGATCGCGTCGACCAGGTCGGCGACGACCGCGCCGCTGTCCGACACCACCTTGCCGCCGTCGATGCGGGCACCACCCACCCGGGCCAGCAGCGCCGCACGCACCGCCTGGCACGCGGCCCGCACGGCGCCGCCGGTCATGTACGTCTGCCGGGACGCCGAGGACGAGCCGGCGCTGCCGACCGAGGTGTCGGCCGTGGCCACGGTCACCCGCTCGACGCCGAGCTCGGTGCGGGCGATCTGCGCCTGCACGGTCACCAGGCCCTGGCCGACCTCGGCGGCGGCGGTGTGTACGAGTACCGCCGGCTCGCCACCGATCACCTCCAGCCGGACCCGCGCGGTGGCGTAGTCGTCGAAGCCTTCGGAGAAGGCGACGTTCTTGATGCCGATGCCGTAACCGACGCCGCGGACCACGCCCTCGCCGTGCGTGGTGTTCGAGACGCCACCAGGCGCTTCACGAGGGTCACCACTAGAGGGAGGCGGCGGCGGAAACGAGCGCACCCGCGTCAGTATCTCGGCCACCGGCGCCGGGCCCTCCACGATCTGCCCGGTGGGCATCCGCGACCCGGTGGTCATCGCGTTACGCAGCCGGACCTCAACCGGATGCAGACCCAACTCAAGAGCGAGTCTGTCCATTTGCGACTCGTACGCGAAGCACGCCTGCACCGCGCCGAACCCGCGCATCGCGCCGCACGGCGGGTTGTTGGTGTAGTACACCGAGGCGTCCATCACGACGTTCGGCACCTCGTACGGGCCGATGCCGAGGGTTGCGGCGTTGGCGGCGACGGCGGTGGAGCTGGAGGCGTAGGCGCCGCCGTCGAGCACGATCTTCGCCTTGACATACACCAGCTTGCCGTCGCGGGCGGCCCCGTGCTCGTACCACAGCTTGGCCGGATGCCGGTGCACGTGGCCGAAGAACGACTCCTCCCGGCCGTACACCATCTTCACCGGCCGTCGAGTGTGGAGCGCCAGCAGGCTCGCGTGCACCTGCATCGAAAGGTCCTCGCGGGCGCCGAACGCGCCGCCGACGCCGGCGAGGCTGAGCCGCACCTTGTCCACGGGCAGGGCCAGGCACTCGGCGACCTGCTTCTGGTCGACGTGCAGCCATTGGGTGGCGACGTACAGGTCGACGCCGCCGTCCTCCGCGGGCACCGCCAGCCCTGACTCGGGACCCAGGAACGCCTGGTCCTGCATACCCACCTGGTACTCGCCGGTGACCACCACGTCAGCGGCGACGGACGGGTCGCCCACGCGGATCGGCACGTGCCGCAGCAGTTCGCCGGCTGCCGCGTCGGTGACGGCCGGCAGCACCTCGTAGTCGACGGCGATCCGGGCAGCGGCGCGGCGCGCGGTCTCCGGGTGGTCGGCCGCGACGACCGCGACCGGCTCGCCCTGGTACCGCACCTCGCCCATCGCCAGCACCGGCTGGTCGATGATCTCCAACCCGTACCGCTTGGCGCCCGGCACATCCTCGTGGGTGAGCACCGCGTAGACGCCGGGCAAGGCGACCGCCGCGGTGATGTCGATGCCACGGATGCGGGCGTGCGGGTGCGGGCTGCGTAGCGTCGCTCCCCACAGCATGTCGTCGGCCCACAGGTCGGAGGAGAACGCGAACTCGCCCCGCACCTTCAGCTCGCCGTCGGGGCGATTCGGGCTCGTGCCCACCCCACCGATCACCTGAACATCCACAGTGGTCATCGCGGAAGCAGCCTCTCGTGCGCCCGGACGGTACGCCGGGCCAGGTCGCGCTCGTCGGCGGTGCGCAGCCGCCCCGCCTCGACCACCGGACGGCCGCCGACCAGCAGCAGCTCCACAGTGGCCAGCGGGCCGAACACCAGCGCTGCCACCGGGTCGTCGATGCCGGCGTGACCCAGCCCGTCGATCCGCCACAGCGCGACATCGGCGAGCTTTCCGGGCTCCAGCGAGCCCATCTCGTCGGACCGGCCGAGGCAGCGTGCGCCGCCGATGGTGCCGAGCGACAGCGACTGCCGGGCGGTCAGCGCCGCCGGCCCACCGCGCAGCCGTGCGGCGTACAGCGCCTGGCGCAGCTCCACACCGAGTTGGCTGGTTTCCTGCGACGCCGCGCCGTCGACACCGAGGCCGACGGGCGCGCCGGCAGCCAGCAGATCGGGCACCGGCGCCACGCCCGCGCCCAGCCGCGCGTTCGAGCTGGGACAGTGCGCCACGCCCGTGCCGGTGGCGCCGAACCGGGCCACCGCGCCCGCGTCGAGGTGCACGGCGTGCGCGAGCCACACGTCGTCACCCAGCCAGCCGAGGCGTTCGGCGTACTCGGCCGGGGTGCAGCCGTGCTTCTCCCGGCAGTACTCCTCTTCCTCGACGGTCTCGGCGAGGTGGGTGTGCAGCCGCACGCCGCGACGGCGGGCGAGCGTCGCGGCCTCGCTCATCAGCTTGCCGGTGGCGGAGAACGGCGAGCACGGCGCCACGGCCACCCGCAGCATCGCGTCCGGCGCCGGGTCGTGGTATCGGTCGATCGCCGCCTCGGTGCCGGCGAGCGCCGCCTCGGTGTCCTCGACGACCTCGTCGGGCGGCAGGCCACCGGCGGACGCGCCGAGGTCCATTGAGCCGCGGCACAGGTGAAACCGCAGCCCGATCTCGGCGGCCGCATGGGCCTGGGCGGCCACCAGATCGCCGACCCCGTTGGGGAAGACGTAGTGGTGGTCGGAGCTGGTGGTGCAGCCGGAGAGAGCGAGCCAGCCGAGGCCGGCGGCCGTCGTGTCGGCCACGACCTGCTCGTCGAGGCGCGCCCAGATGGGGTACAGGTCCGTCAGCCAGCCGAACAGGTTCTCCTGCTGGGCGAGCCCGCGCGTGGCCCACTGGTACAGGTGATGGTGGGTGTTGACCAGGCCGGGTGTGGCGAGGCAGCCGGTGCCGTCGACCCGCTCCCCCGGCCCGGGGTAGCTGCCGGAGCCCACCGCGACGATCCGTCCGTCTTCGACAGCGACGTGCCCATCGGCGTACTCGGTGCCGGACGCGTCCACCGTGGCCACGGCACAGCCTTCAATGATCATCATGGCTGAACCCGCTCACAGGCCAATCGCACGGCGTCGAGGATCTTCTCGTACCCCGTGCATCTGCACAGGTTGCCCGCCAGCGCCTCGCGGATCTCCGGGTCGGTCGGCGCTGAGTCTCGGGCCAGCAGGTCGTGCACCGCGACCACCAGGCCGGGCGTGCAGAATCCACACTGGACGGCTCCGGCCGCCAGGAACGCCCGCTGCACCGGCCCGTCGGCGAGCCCTTCGACGGTCACCACGTCGTGCCCCTCGGCCTGCCCCGCCGCGACCAGGCACGCGCACACCGGCATGTCGTCCAGGTACACCGTGCAGGAGCCGCACTCGCCCTGCTCGCAGGCGTTCTTGGCGCCAGGCAGCCCGAGCCGCTCGCGCAGCACGTAGAGCAGGCTCTCGCCCGCCCACACGTCGTCGGCCTGCCGACTTTCCCCGTTGACCGTGCAGTTCAGCCTCACGCCAACCCCTTCCAGGCCCACACGAGCGTGCGGCGCGCGAGCACCGACAGCGCGTGCTTCCGGTACGCGGCCGTGCCGCGCACGTCGTCGATCGGTGACGCCGCCGCGCTCACCAGCTCACCGAAGCGTTCCGCCACCGATAGGGACACCGGGTCGCGCCCGTCCCAGTCCAGCGAAGCCGCCAGGAACTCCTCCGCGTCCGGCGCCCGCACCGGTGTCGGCGCCGCCGACCCGATCCCCGTTCCCACCGTTCGGCCCGCTGGGTCCAGCGACAGCGCGAACGAACACACCGCGATCACCATCGCGTTGCGGGTGCCCACCTTCGCGAACTGCTCCGCACCACCGGGCCGCACCAGGAACGCGGCGATCAGCTCGTCGGGCGCCAGCGCGCTGCGCTTCGGGCCCAGGAAGAACCCGTCGACCGGCACTTGGCGCACACCGCGTACCGAGGCCAGCTCCACCAGCGCGCCGGAAGCGAGCAGCGGCGGGTGCGCGTCACCGGCGGGCGAGGCCGAACCGAGGTTGCCGCCGACCGTGCCACGGTTGCGGATCTGCGGTGAGCCGACGGTGCGGGACGCCATCGCCAGTCCCGGCAGCGCGGTGCCCAGTTCCTCGATGATCCGCCGGTACGACACCCCGGCGCCGACGCGCAGCAGGTCACCGTCGGTGCCCCATTCGGCGAGCGGGGCGACCCGGGTCAGGTCGAGCAGCGCGGGCGGGCGGCGGCGGTCGAAGTTCAGCTCCACCATCACGTCGGTGCCACCGGCGATCGGCACCGCGTCGGGGTGCGCCGCTTTGGCCGCCAGCGCCTCGTCCCATGTGGAGGGTTGCAGGAAGTCCATCAGAACGCCCCGTCGACCGGCGAAACCGAGGAGCGCAGCACCGTGCCTTCGATCAGCCCGTACGGCCGGTCCGCCGCCACGAACACCTCGTTGGGGTTGTCGAGCCCGAACGGCGACAGGTCGACGAGGAGGTGGTGCTTGTTGGGCAGTGCTAGCCGCACCTCGACGATCTCCGGCCGCTCTTCCAGCACCCGGCGCCCCATCGCGTACAGGGTCTGCTGGAGCGACAGGCTGTACGTCTCGACGAACGCGGCGACGAGCGCGTCCCGCACGCCGCCGTAGGAAGCCGCCCAGTCCCCTTCGGAGGAAGCGTGCCGCCACCGCGCCGACACCGCCGTCGCGAGCACCCGGTCCTTCGTCTCCGGCAGCGTCGTGTACTCGTCCTTCGCGTACCCCCAGAACTCCGAGTCGGTGGAGTTCAGCAGTACCAGGTCGGCGATGCCGGACACCACCCACTCGTCGGCTCCGTCCACTGTGACCAAGCACGTGCGGTTCTCGCCGCCGTCGCGCTGAAACGAGTGCGGGCCGAGCCGTCGCCACGCGTACTGCTCGATGGACACGCGAGCGCGGCCGATCGACGGCTGCGACGCCACGAAGTGCCGCGCCAGCCGCAGCCCGAACTCCTCCGGCTCCCCGATGCCGTGCCGCTTCGCGAACGCGTACACGGTGTTCTTCTGCGTGTCGGTCGGCAGCACCGCCGCGTTGTCGCCGGTGAGGTGGGTGCCCGCCAGGTCTCCCGCCAGCGCGACGCTGACGTTGAGGTCGCGCAGTTCGTGCCGCGCGCCGTCACGCACCACCCGCACGACCCGCGTCTCCGCCTTGCCGTACTGGTTAGGCCCCAGCACGATACTCATTCTCAACTCCCCCGGTAGGTGGTGTAGCCGTACGGGCTGAGCAGCAGCGGAACGTGGTGGTGCCGCGCGGTGTCGGCGACCCGGAAGACCACGGCCACCTCCGGGAAGAAGGCGTCGGGTCCGAGGTGGCCGGCCGTGTCGAAAACCAGCCGGTACACGTCCGCCCGCCACTGCCCCTCCGGTACCCAATCGCGTAGCCGGCCGTCGGCGTCGGTCGCGCCCGCGGCGACCGGTGACCACCCGTCGCCGTCGCGGCGTTCCAGCCTCACCGGCACCCCCCGGGCCGGCGTGCCGGTGCTGTTGTCGAGCACGTGGGTCGACAGGCTCACGACACGAGCCGTTCCAGCCGCAGCAACGCGATCTTGCGCAGTTCGTTTCGCACCACGCCCCGCTCGGTCTCCTCGTCGTTGGCCAGGCGCGCCCGCGCGGCCGCGAGCATCTCCGCGTCGGTCTTACCCGTCGCGAAGATCAGGAAGACGTGGTCGAAGCGCTCCTCGTACGCCCTGTTCGCCTCCGCGAGCGCCTCCTTGGCAGACTCGGCCACGCCGGCCTGCTCGCGCCGCGACCAGGTCGACTCGCGGTCGTCGCCGGCTGGTCGCTCGCCGATCCGCGGGTGCGCGGACAGCGCCCGCGCGACGTCATCCCAGGTCAGGTGGCGCGCCGCGCGATCACCCGCCGCGCGTAGTGCCAGCACGTCCCGGTACGGCCGACCAGCGGCGACCTCCCGGGCCCACGCTGGAGCCGCGCAGCAGGCGAGCAACTCGTGTTCGGCGTCGGCCGGCGACAGGGCATTGAACTGCGAGAGTTCCGCCATTGGACGAGTACAACAGTTGGCCGTTACGTCCTTGAAGCGGCGGTAACGCCGAAACCGATACACGGTCGCCGTATGGTTTTCGTAGGTTCCTCCAAACCGGCCCGAAGGACCCGCGATGCTGCTGCGTGAGCTGCTCGACCAGCCCCGGCTGAAGCTCGCCTTGCTCACCGGCGCCGAAGGCCCCGACCGGGCGATAAACCGGATATACGTGACAGATCTCCTCGATCCCCGCCGCTACCTGGCCGGCGGTGAGGTGGTGCTGACCGGCCTCATGTGGCGCCGCGAGCCCGGCGACTCGGAGGCGTTCGTCGCGGCGTGCGCGGCCGGCGGGGTCACCGCGATCGGCGCCGGCGACGCCGTCTACGGCTCGGTGCCGCCCGACCTGGTCGCCGCTTGCCGCCGCCACGGCGTGCCGCTGTTCGAGGTACCCGTCGAGGTCTCGTTCCGCGAGATCGTCGACCAGGTCAACCAGTCGCTCTGGGCGCACCGCGCGAGTGGCCTCGCCTCCGTACTCGGGCGCCAGCGCGGCCTCATGGCGGCGATGGCCGCCGGTGCCCGCCTGGCCGACCTGCTCCCGCCGATGGCCGCCGACCTGGGCGTGGCGTGCTGGATCCTGTCCCCGACCGGGCGGTTGATCGCCGGCACCGCGCCACTGGGTGACCGGGCCGCGGCGCTCGCACGGGCGTTCCTGTCCGCCAGCCGGCTCCCGGCCGTGGTAACCGTCGACGGGCGGCGGTACCACCTGGTCGCCGTGCCCGGCCGGCCCGAACACCGCCTGGCGTCGTGGTTCCTCGCGTGTCCCGCCGAAGGCGACACCCACGGCCCCCCGGAGGCCGTCGACGAGCTCGCCAGCCTCGCGGTGCTGGAACGCACCCAGCTCGACGAGGTCGTCCGCGTCGAACACCGCCTCGCCGACAGCGTCGGCCGCCTGCTCGCGACCGGTGCCGAGCCGGCCGACCTGCGGGCCGCGCTGCTGTCATGCGGGCTGCCGCCCGAGGCGACGCTCGTGGCGGTGGTCGCCGCCCTGACCGGCCTGCGCGCACCGCCCGAGCTGGGCCTCGCCGTGCTCCAGGAAGCGCTGCGCACCGTGACAGACCACGCGGTGGTGACCCCACTACCAGGGTCAGAGATCCTCGCCGTCCTCGCGGCGCCGCCGGGCACCGACGTCGCCGCCGCGCTGCGCACGGCGACCGACGCACTCGCGCCCGGGCTCGGCGCCGGCCGGCTGTCGATCGGCGTCAGCGGCCCCGCCGCCGGCCCGTCGACGCTGGCGGGCGCCGTCGAAGAGGCCCGCCACGCGTACCGGTCAGCCGCCGGCCGCACGGCGGTGGTCGCGTCCAGCGACCTGGCGTCGCACCAGCTCCTGCTGGCCCGGGTGCCGATGGAAGCGCGAGCCGCGTTCCGGGAGCGCCTGCTCGGGCCGCTGGTCGAGTACGACCGCGCGCACGACGCCGACCTGGTGCACACGCTGGGCGACTTCCTGGACTGCGGCGGCTCGTGGACGCGCTGCGCCGAGCGACTGCACGTGCACGTCAACACGCTGCGCTACCGGATCGGCCGCATCGAAGCCCTGACCGGCCGCGACCTGACCAACTTCGACACCCGAGTCGACTTCTTCCTAGCCCTCCACCTGACCCCATAACGGGAGGGCCACCCGCCCCACCCGCCGCGCCGTCCCCTCACGCCCGGCCCGCGCTCCGCGCCCCGCCCGCGCCCCACGCCCGCGCCCCACGCCCGCGCCCCTCCGCGTCGATCAAGGGCAAATGCACGTGGTTCGATCTCAAATCCGCGTGCGTTTGCCCTTGATCGATACGAAAGTCCTTGATCGCCGCGAAACGCAGGCCGCGTCCGCGAAGCTCGGGCCGCAGCTCACCCGAGGGCCGGCGGGTGACGCCCGCGCAGGTAGGCGAGGTGGGTGCCCTGCGACCACGGCTCACCGGGGCCGGGCCGGGCCAGCGCGTGTGGCGCAGGCGCGCCGCCAGGTCGGCGAGGACCGCTCGTCGACGTGGATCTGGAAGGGTTCCACCGGCATAGAGTATGACCGTGACCGCCGCGGGACTGCTGCTCGCCGCTGGCGCCGGCCGGCGGTACGGGATGCCGAAGGCCCTGGTCCGCCGCGATGGTCGGCTGCTTGTGGAGCACGCGGCCGCCACCCTCCGCGATGGCGGCTGCGCGCCCGTGGTCGTGGTGCTCGGCGCCGCCGCCGACCGCGTCCAGGCCGAGGTCCGTATGGAGCGGGCCGTCGTCAACCAGGACTGGCCGACGGGCATGGGCTCGTCGCTTCGCGCCGGCCTCGCCGCTCTCGACGAGACCGGCGCGGAGTCCGCCGTCGTGCTACTGGTCGACCAGCCCGGCATCACGGCCGCCGCCGTGCGCAGGCTCGTCGCGCTCTCGGCGCCCGACGCCCTCGCCATGGCCGGGTACGCCGGCCGGCGCGGCCACCCCGTGCTGCTCGGGCGTGACCACTGGGTGGGTGTCGCGACGCTGGCCACCGGAGACGTGGGCGCCCGGCCTTACCTTTCCAAGCACGCCGTGCGGATCGTGCCGTGCGAGGACGTAGCCGACGATCGTGACGTGGACACGCCCGAGGAGCACACTGGGTCTCATGCGTGAGGTCATCGACGACCTGCTCCGGTGGTGGCGCGGTGGCGAGCCGGTGGGCGTGGCCACTGTCGTCGCGACGTGGAGCAGCGCGCCGCGCCCGCCAGGCGCGACCATGCTGGTCGGGCCGGACGGCACAGCCGTCGGCAGCGTGTCGGGTGGATGCGTCGAGGGCGCGGTCTACGACCTTTGCCAGGAGGCCATCGCCGGCGGGCAGCCGCGCCTTCAGCGGTACGGGGTGAGCGACGACGACGCCTTCTCGGTGGGCCTGACGTGCGGGGGCACGATCGAGCTGTACGTCGAACGGGTCGACCGGGAGACGTTTCCGCAGCTGGCAGACGTGGCCGAGTCGATCGACAAAGCCGTGCCGGTGGCTGTGCTCACCAGCGTCGAAGGCCCCGACGACCGGCTCGGCCGGCACCTGGTGATCTGGCCCGATCGACGGGACGGCACGCTGGGCTCGGCGCGGCTCGACGACGCCGCCACCGACGACGGGCGCGGGCTGCTCGCCGGCGGGCGCACCGGAGTGCTGCATTACGGCCCCGACGGGCAGCGCCGCGGCGGTGGGCTGAGCGTGCTGGTCCGCTCGTACGCGCCCCGCCCCCGGATGATCGTCTTCGGCGCGATCGACTTCGCGGCGGCGGTCGCCCGGATCGGCGCCTTCCTCGGATATCGCGTGACCGTCTGCGACGCCCGCCCGGTCTTCGCCACCCAGCGGCGCTTCCCCGAGGCCGACGAGGTCGTGGTGGCGTGGCCGCACAAGTACCTGGCCGCCGAGGCGGAAGCGGGCCGGCTCGACGAGCGCAGCGTCGTCTGCGTGCTCACGCATGACCCCAAGTTCGACGTACCGGTGCTGCGGATCGCCCTGGACCTGCCGCTCGCCTACGTCGGCGCCATGGGCTCACGCCGTACGCACGACGACCGTCTCGCGCGGCTGCGTGAGGCCGGCGTCGACGACGCCGCACTGGGGCGGCTGTCGTCGCCGATCGGGCTCGACCTCGGCGCACGGACGCCGGAGGAGACCGCGGTGAGCATCGCCGCCGAGATCATCGCGAGCCGGTGGGGTGGTCACGGCCGCCGCCTCTCCGAGACCGCGGGGCGCATCCACGGGTAGCCGCCGGCTAGCTCTCCTGGAGCACCGCGATGATGTTGCCCGCCGGGTCAGCGAACCAGGCGATTCCCGGGCCCATCTCGTCGCGCACGATGCCCTTTTCGTCCTGCTTGAAGCCGTCGTACCGCTCGAAGCGGATGCCCCGCGCCGTAAGGTCGTCGACCGCCTGGTCGATGTCGTCGACCGGGAAGTTCAGCACCGTGAAGCTGGCCGGCGCGTGATTGTCTTTGGGGTAGACCATGATTCGGCTGTCGCCGTTTGCCGGGTGCAGGAACAGCACCCCGAATTCGCTGTCGCTCACCCGCAGCCCGAGTGTGCCGCCGTAGAACTCCTTGGCCTTGGCCAGGTCGTCGACGGAGAAGCTGCTGAACGCCTTCGTGTTTCCAAGCATGGCCGTCTCCTACTGAGCTTGTTGGGTCGCTCGGTCGTGCGGCGCTACAAGGCAACGCCTTCCCTCGTCACTTCGCTCCTCAGTCCAGGCGTCGCCGCGCCAACTCCCTCGCTCCCAGGGCTTTATGCCACCAACGCACAGCTTCGCTGATCGGGGGTGACCACCGCCTGCCGAACGCCGTAAATCTCATCCACGACACCCCTGGCCCACCGCATACGCGGCGCGGCGATCTCCGGGTGGTCGCCGTACGCGGTGGCCACATCGGCGGCGCAGCCACGGGTGCCGCCGTGGGCGCGCACCGCGGCGCGGATGGCGTCGGCGACGGCGGCCGCGGTGGGCCGGCTGCTGGTCGACAGGTGGCTGGTGAAGAGCGCTTCCGCGCGGGCGGCGGTGAGCGGGTCAACCTTCGCGATCATCGGAATCTCCTCCTGCGGTTTCTTCTTCCTCTGTCGAACGGTTAGACGGCCCGGCGGGTGTGGACTCATCGGTGCCAGGCGTGAAAATCACTCTTCTCATGGGGCCGAACGTAACAACGGGGTACGACACAATCGCGGGATGACGGAGACCGATCTCCTCGCCACTCGACTCGCCGCGGCCGGCTTCGCTGACATCGTGTCGCTGGAGCCCGCGTACGGGGGCGTGGTCGCCCACGCCGGGCTGGCCACCCGCGAGGACGGCACGCGACTGTTCGCCAAGACCATCGCCGATCCCGGCGCCGACCTGTTCGCCGTCGAGGCCGAGGGGCTCCGTGCCCTCGCGGCCGTGCCAGGCGTCCACACCCCCGCGGTACGCCTGGTGGCAGCCGACCTGCTCGTGCTCGAACCGCTCCGAGCGCGGCTCGACAGCACAGAATTCTGGGCGACACTGGGGCATATGGTGGCGACGCTGCACACCACGACGGGGTCCGAGCGGTTC
Organism: Micromonospora sp. CPCC 206061; assembly: GCF_036906915.1. NCBI lineage: Bacteria > Bacillati > Actinomycetota > Actinomycetes > Micromonosporales > Micromonosporaceae > Micromonospora > Micromonospora sp. CPCC 206061. Next base: position 8,479 of record NZ_JBAKHX010000052.1, on the reverse strand, counting down.
GGCTGGCACCGCGACGGATGGCTCGGGCGGCTGCGGCAGCACAACGCGTGGAGCGACGACGGGCACGCGTTCTTCGCCGAGCACCGCATCCTGCGGTGGCTGACCGAGCCGCTGGTATCGGCCGCGTTCGACGCCGACGACCGCCGCGCTCTGGAGCACCTGTGTGAGCGCCTGCCGGACCTGGTACCCGATCAACCCGCCGCCCTCACGCACGGTGACCTCTGGACGGGCAATGTGCTCGCGGACGCCGCTGGTCAGCCCGTGCTGATCGATCCCGCCGTGTCGTACACGTGGCCGGAGGTCGATCTCAGCATGATGTGGTCGTGCGACCGGCCGGCGGAGTCCGACGCGTTCTTCGCCGCGTACGAGGAAGTCGCGCGGCCGCACGACGGCTGGCGCGACCGGATGCCGCTGCTGCACCTGCGCGAACTGCTCAGCCAGATCGCGCACGGCGACGGCGACTGGGGCGCTCTCGAAATGATCCGCAAGACCATCGCGCCGTTCCGGAGGGTGGGGCAATGAGCAGCGACGAGGTGACGCTCACCAATCTCGACCAGCCGCTTTTCGACGGTTCTGAGTCCACCAAACGGGATCTCGTCGAGTACCTCGACGCGATGCACGACCGGATCATCCCCGAGCTTCGCGACCGGCCACTGTCGGTGATCCGGGTACTGCGCGGGCAGAAGCCGTTCATGCAGAAGAACCTGCCCAAGTACACGCCGGAGTGGGTACGGACCGTGACGATGTGGGCGGAGTCCTCCCACCGCGACGTCTCGTATGCCCTGTGCGACGACCGGCGGACGCTGCTGTGGTTCGCGAACCAGCGCGCGATCGAGTACCACCCGACGCTGATGCGGTCCGAACGGTTGGACCGGCCGACGCACCTGGTGCTCGACCTTGATCCGCCGGAGGGCGACGGTGTGCCCGCATTCCGGCAGGCGGTGCGGGCGGCGCTGCTGGTCCGCCAGGCGCTCACCGACGCGGGCCTGGCAGGCGCGGTCAAGACCAGCGGCGCCAAGGGCGTGCACGTGTTCGTACCGGTGGCGGACGCGGCCTTCGACGACGCCGCGGCGGCCACCCGAGCGATCGCGGCCCGCGCCGAGCGGCTCGACCCGGCGCTCGCGACCACGGCGTTCATCCGGGAGGACCGCGGCGGCAAGGTCTTCATCGACTCGACCCGAGCGGGCGGCGCCACGGTGGTGGCGGCGTACAGCCCTCGGCTGCGCCCCGGCGTGCCCGTGTCGTTCCCGGTGGCCTGGGGCGACGTCGAGTCGGTCGTGCCGGCCGACTTCACCATCCACACCGCGCCCGGGCTGTTGGGCGCCGCCAACCCGTGGATGGAGCGGCTGCCGTCGCCGCAGCGCCTGCCCGACGACCTCGTGGCGGAAGGCCACACGATCCCGATCGCCCGCGTGCAGGCCATGCACGAGGGCAAACGCCGAGCCCGAGCCCGCCGCACCTAACCGCGCCACGCGTCTGGCCCGGATGGTGCCAGGCGGGTACGACACGTGCGTATCGAATGATGTGTCTATGCCCTAGATTGGGTGATCAACCGACGTACCCTGACGACCATGCTGGTCTGGCCGGGGCGGCGCTATCCGTTGGGCGCGACGTATGACGGGGTAGGCACGAACTTCGCAATCTACTCAGAGATGGCAGAAGGAGTCGATCTGTGCCTTTTCACCTCAGATGGCACGGAACAGCGCATCGAGCTCGCCGAGGTCGACGCGTTCGTCTGGCACGCCTTCCTCACCGGCGTCGAGCCCGGTCAGCGGTACGGCTTCCGCGTACACGGGCCCTATGATCCCGGCCGCGGGCTGCGGTGCAACCCCAACAAGCTGCTCCTCGATCCCTACGCCAAAGCGGTCGACGGTGACGTGTCGTGGCACCGGTCGTTGTACGGGTACGACATGGACCACCCAGAACGGATGTCGGTCACCGACTCCGGACCGCACATGCCCAAGGCGGTCGTCGTCAACCCGTACTTCGACTGGGGCAACGACCGCGCACCCCGCACCCCGTACCACGACACGCTCATCTACGAGGCGCACGTCAAGGGGCTGACCTGGCGGCACCCGGACATCCCCGAGGAGCTGCGCGGCACGTACGCGGGCATCGCGCACCCTGTGATGATCGACCACCTCAGCCGGCTCGGGGTAACGGCGATCGAGCTGATGCCGGTGCACCAGTTCGTCCACGACCACCGCCTCGCCGAGCGCGGCATGCGCAACTACTGGGGCTACAACACCATCGGGTACTTCGCGCCCTACCACGGGTACTCGGCCATGGGCCACCTCGGGCAGCAGGTGCAGGAGTTCCGCGGCATGGTGCGCGCCCTGCACGCCGCCGGCATCGAGGTGATCCTCGACGTGGTCTACAACCACACCGCCGAGGGCAATCACCTCGGGCCGACCCTGGCATTCAAGGGCATCGACAACGCCGCGTACTACCGGCTGGCCGACAACGCGCCGCAGCAGTACCTGGACTACACCGGCTGCGGCAACAGCCTCAACATGCGCGGCCCGCAGACGCTCCAGCTCATCATGGACTCGCTGCGGTACTGGGTCGAGGAGATGCACGTCGACGGGTTCCGCTTCGACCTGGCGGCCGCCCTGGCCCGCGAGTTCTACGAGGTCGACCGGCTCTCGACGTTCTTCGAGGTGGTGCAGCAGGACCCGGTGGTCAGCCGGGTAAAGCTGATCGCCGAGCCGTGGGACATCGGTCCCGGCGGATACCAGGTGGGCAACTTCCCTCCACTCTGGACGGAGTGGAACGGCAAGTTCCGCGACACCAGCCGCGACTTCTGGCGCTCGCAGCCGGTGCTCGCCGAGTTCGCCAGCCGGATCAGCGGCTCGGCCGACCTGTACCAGGACGACGGGCGCCGGCCGTTCCACAGTATCAACTTCGTCACCTGCCACGACGGGTTCACGCTCGCGGACCTGGTGTCCTACAACGACAAGCACAACGAAGCCAACGGCGAGGACAACCGGGACGGCGAAAGCTACAACCGGTCGTGGAACTGCGGCGTCGAGGGGCCCACGGAAGACCCGAACATCCTCGCGCTGCGCGCACGGCAACGGCGCAACTTCCTCGCCACGCTCCTGCTCTCGCAGGGCGTGCCGATGCTGAGCCACGGTGACGAGATCGGCCGCACCCAGCACGGCAACAACAACGGGTACTGCCAGGACAACGAGCTGTCCTGGGTGGACTGGGACAATGTCGACGAACAGATGCTGGAGTTCGTCCGGCGGCTGACCGCGTTCCGAGCCCGGCACAAGGTGTTCCGGCGCCGGCGCTTCTTCACCGGCCGCCTCGTTAAGTCGCGCAGCGCCGCGACGCCCGTCGCCGACATGGAGTGGTTCACCCCGGACGGCCGGCAGATGAACGGCACCGACTGGGACAGCAACATCGGCGCCCTCGCGGTCTTCGTCAACGGCGAAGGCATCAAGGAACGCGGCCGGTACGGCGAACGCCAGTGCGACAGCTCGTTCCTGCTGTGCTTCAACGGCCACCACCAGCCGGTCGACTTCGTGCTGCCGCCGCAGGAGTACGCGGAGAAGTGGCAGACCGTCGTCGACACCGCCGACGCCGGGCCGTCCACCCCGACGATGGTCGGCGCAGGCGCGCGCATCCGCGTGCCCGAGCGCTCGTTGCTGGTCCTCGACCGGGCGGTGTGAGGTGACTCCCGGCAGCACCTATCGCGTCCAGGTGCGGCCGGACTTCGACCTGTACGCCACCGCTGAGCTCGCCGACTACCTGGTCGCGCTCGGCGTCACCCACCTGTACACCGCGCCGCTGCTCACCGCGGCGCCCGGCTCCACGCACGGATACGACGTGGTCGACCACTCGCGGGTAAACCCGGAGTTGGGCGGCGAGCCGGGCCGGGAGCGGCTGGTCGCGGCGCTTCACGCGCATGGGCTCGGCCTGGTCGTCGACATCGTGCCCAACCACATGAGCGTGGCCGTCCCGGCCGCGAACGCGGCCTGGTGGGACGTGCTTCGTCGCGGCCGCGAGTCGCGGTTCGCGGGCTGGTTCGACATCGACTGGTCGCGCGGTCCGCTCCGGCTTCCGGTACTGGCCGACGACCCGAACGCGCTGGACGACCTCAAGGTTTCCTGGGAAGGCGAAGCAGACGGTGAGCTTCTCTACCACGAACTGCGCTTCCCGATCGCCGACGGCACCGGTGACGGCGATCCCAAGGACGTGCACAGGCGCCAGCACTACCGGCTGATCTCGTGGCGACGAGGCGACACCGATGTCAACTATCGGCGGTTCTTCGCGGTGTCCACACTGGCCGGTCTGCGCGTCGAGGACCCGGCGGTGTTCGCGGCCACCCATCGAGAGGTGCTGCGCTGGGCACCGGACGGCATCCGCGTCGACCACCCGGACGGGCTGCGCGACCCCGCCGGATACCTGGCCCGGCTGCGGAAGGCCGCACCGGACGCGTGGCTGCTCGTCGAGAAGATCCTGGAACCGGGCGAGCAGCTGCACCGCGAGTGGCCGGTCGACGGCACCACCGGGTACGACGCACTCGGCGAGGTATGTGGCCTCTTCGTCGACCCGGCCGGCGAGGAGCCCCTGCACCGGCTCGCCGGCGAGCCCTCGTGGCCCGGGATCAGGTATCAGGGGAAGAAGCGCGCCGCCACGACACTGCTGGCGGCCGAGCTGGGCCGCATCGCCCGGCTCGCGCCCGAGGTGCCGCACGCCGCCGAGGCGCTCGCCGAGCTGGCCGCCGCCTTCGAGGTGTACCGCTCGTACCTGCCCGCCGGGGCCCGCCATCTCGCCGCCGCACGCACCGAGGCCGCGCGGAGAAGGCCGGAACTCGCCGAGGCGCTCGACGCGCTCCGCACGCGCCTCTGCGACCCGGCCGACGAGCTGGCCCAGCGGTTCCAGCAGTACACCGGCGCGGTCATGGCCAAGGGCGTGGAGGACACCGCGTACTACCGCCACACCCGGTTCGTGGCCCTGAACGAGGTGGGCGGCGACCCGGCCCGCTTCGGCGTCACGCCGGAGGCGTTTCACCGGGCGGCCGCCGTGCGGCAACGGGACTGGCCGCGGGGCATGACCACACTGTCCACACACGACACCAAACGCTCCGAGGACGTGCGCGCGCGGCTGGCAGTACTCTCAGAAATGCCGACGGAATGGGCGGCGACGCTGCGCCGGTGGACGCGGGCCGCGCCCCTCGCCGACGCGAGCCTCGCGCTGCTGCTCTGGCAGACGGTGGCGGGCGCGTGGCCGATCGAGCGCGAGCGCCTGCACGCGTACCTCGAAAAGGCCGCCCGGGAGGCCGCGACGAGCTGGGCCGACCCGGACCTCGCCGCGGAGGCCGCGCTGCACGCGGCGGCCGACCAGGCATACGACGATCCGGACCTGCGCGCCGACATCGACGCGTTCGTCGCGACGATCACACCGTACGGCTGGTCGAACTCGCTCGGGCAGAAGCTCGTGCAGCTGGCCATGCCGGGCGTGCCCGACACCTACCAGGGCACCGAGCTATGGGACAACTCCCTGGTCGACCCCGACAACCGCCGGCCGGTCGACTTCGCCCTCCGGCGTGAGCTGTTGCGCCGGATCGACGCCGGGTGGATGCCGCCCGTCGACGCCACGGGCGCCGCCAAGCTCCTCGTCACCAGCCGGGTGCTGCGCGCCCGCCGAGATCGTCCGTTCGACCGCTACGAACCGGTGGTGGTCGAGGGGCCGGCCGCCGAGCACGCGTTCACCTTCGATCGGGGCGGCGTTGTCGCGATCGCCACCAGATTGCCGGTGAAGTTGGCACTTCAGGGTGGCTGGGGCGGCACTAAGCTGGCGTTGGCGCCGGGGCGGTGGGGCGATGTGCTTACCGGACGCACATGGCAGTCCCGGCGGGTGCCATTGTCCGACGTGCTGTCCGCCTATCCAGTAGCGCTCCTGGTGGTGAACCGTGACCAGGTTTAGTGTATGGGCTCCCGACGCGTCGAAGATGCGCGTTCGGGTGGCCGGAACTGACCATCCAATGACTCTGCAGGACGGCGGCTGGTGGCGCGTCGAGGTCGACTGCCCCGCGCACGGCGCCGACTACTCGTACCTTCTCGGCGACTCCGACCAGCCGCTGCCCGACCCGCGTTCGCGCTGGCAGCCGCACGGGGTGCACGGGCCGAGCCGCACCTACGACCACGCGGCGTTCCGCTGGACCGACGGTGCCTTTGCGGGCCGTGAGCTGACCGGCGGCGTGGTGTACGCACTGCACGTGGGAGCGTTCACCTCCGAGGGCACGTTCGACGCGGCGATCGACAAGCTCGACCACCTGACCGCGCTGGGCATCGACGCGGTCGAGCTGCGACCCGTCAACGTCGAGCACGGCCCGCTGCACTACACCGCGTGCTGGTACACGCCGCACCCCACGTATGGCGGCCCCGACGGCCTCAAGCGCTTCGTCGACGCGTGCCACGCGCGCGGCATCGCCGTGGTGCTCGACCTGCACTACGACCACGTCGAGGCCAGCTCGCCCCGCCTCGGCCCGTACCTCGCCGATGTCGTCAACACCTGGGGCCACACGCTCGCGCTCGACGGGCCGCACGCTGACGGCATCCGCAGCTTCATCGTCGACAACGTGATGATGTGGCTGCGCGACTACCACGCCGACGGCGTCCGGCTGGACGCCGCGCACACGCTCATCGACCGCCAGGCGATGCGGCTACTGGAGGAGCTGACCACCCAGGTCGAGACCCTCTCGGCCCGGCTCGGGCGGCCGCTGTCGCTGATCGCCGGCTCAGACCGGGTCGGCGCCCGGCTGATCACCCCGCGCTCGGCGCCCGGCGACCTCGCCGCGCTCTGGGAGCCCGACGACGCGCTCGACCGCAACTACCGGGCCGAGTTCGGCACGCTGGAGCAGCTGTTCACGATCCTGCGTCAGCGGTTCGCCGACGTGGGCGGCACCGACCGGCCGCTGGCCGCTCTGTCCCCCGGCATGCTGCGGCTCGGCGCCACCCTGCTGATGACCGCGCCCTCCACTCCGGTCATGCAGATGGGCGAGGAGTGGGCGGCCCGGCCGCCCGGCGAAACCGGCGCGCACTGGCCGGCACACGAGGCGAGAGCCCTTTCCAGCCTCGACTGGTCAGAGCTGGAGAAGCGCGAGCACAGCGACATGTTCGACCTGTACCGCCGGTTGATCGCGATGCGGCGCGCGCACCCCGACCTGTCCCAGCCGACGCTGCGCCGCTCCGACGTCTGGCACGGCGCCAGCTTCCTGGCGATCCGGCGCGGCTGCTGCGTCGTGGTCACCAACCTGCGCCGCACCCCGCAACGCGTCAACCTGCACGGCACGGCGCGCTCCGTCCTGGTGGCGACCGAGCCGGGCCTGGCGCTGGTCCACGACTCAGCCGACCTGCCCGGCGAGTCGGCGGCCGTGGTGGGCTGCGCCCGCTTCGACCGCTGAGCACTCCCCTCTCCCCGCCGCCTTTCCGATTTCCGTCGATCAAGGGCAAAGGCACGTGGTTCGATCTCTTTTCCACATGCGTTTGCCCTTGATCGATGGAGGTTTCCTTGATCGACGTATCGCCGTTCGACGTACCGCCGCTCGTGCGCGCCGCGCGCGACGCCGCCGCCGCGCTGGGCTTCACGATGGCCTGCGACGACCAAACCGGCGCGCTGCTGCGCACGCTGGCGGCCAGCAAGCCCGGCGGCCACCTGCTGGAGATCGGCACCGGCACCGGCGTCGGCGCCGCCTGGCTACTCGCCGGCATGACCCCCGACGCGAGGCTGACGACCGTCGAGGTCGACCCGACGACCGCCGCGGCAGCGCGCGACGTCCTCAGCGGAGACGTCCGCGCGCAGGTCACCCTCGCCGACGCGCGATCTTGGCTGATCGGGTACTCAGGACCGCCCTTCGACCTCGTGTTCGCCGACTGGATGACCGGCAAGTTCGAAGACCGCGACCTGCTCTTGCGCCACCTCGCGCCCGGCGCCCTGTACGTCGTGGACGATCTGCTCCCGCACCCGGCCTGGCCGGCGGAGCACCACGAGCGCGTGGCGGCCTTCCGCACGGAGCTTGCACGCGACTCCCGCCTCGCACCCACGCTGATCGACTGGTCGACGGGCGTCGCGGTCGCGGCAGTCGCGGCGACCAGCGGCCCCTAGGGCCGCCCGTAACCACGATCGCCGCATGCGGCCCCCACCCGCACAGAGCCCCGCCCGCGCAGAGCCCGCGGTCACGAGCCGCGCGGTCACGAGCCGCGCGGTCACGAGCCGCGCGGTCACGAGCCGCGCGGTCACGAGCCGCGCGGTCACGAGCCGCGCGGTCACGAGCCGCGCGGTCACGAGCCGCGCGGGCACGAGCCGCGCGGGCACGAGCCGCGCGGTCACGAGGCGCACGGGCAGCCAGCGCATGGCAGTCATCGACGGGCGACCGCGTCGCGCCGATCAAGGAGATCCGCATCGATCAAGGGCAAACGCACGCGGAAAAGAGATCGAACCACGTGCGTTTGCCCTTGATCGGCGG
>NZ_JBAKHX010000051.1:0-57030 GCF_036906915.1 Micromonospora sp. CPCC 206061 | reverse complement strand
CGGGAGAATCGGCCCTGCCGCCGGCAGGCCCGCGAGCAGGCCGCGCAGCCCCAGGCCGCCCGTCGGCCGGCGCCCTGGCCGCCCCGCCCGCGACCGTACCGAAGGGCGCTGGTGCCGGCGTCCCACTGCTCGCCGCTGCGGCCGGTCCCTCAGGCGCGACCCCGCCAGCGCCGCGCCGCGGCGGCGGGACAGGCGGCCAGGCTGGGGAGCCAGCCGCGGAAGCGGGGCGAGCTGGCGGTGCGGAAGCTCGCGGGGGTGTCTCGCCGCCCGGAGGGCGCGGCCCGCTCGACGGCCGGCCCGAGCCGGGCTCTGCCGTCGGAGGCGGGACGGGTGGCGGGTTGGCGGCCAACGCGCTGGCTGGTTCGGCGTCGGTCGCGCGGGGCAGCAGGCTGGTGCCATCGGGGTCGGTGGCGGGGGGCAACGGGTTGGTGCTGTCGGGATCGGTGGCGCTGCCTGCGCCGGTCGCGGGCGGGGACGCGGCGGGAGGAGACGTCGCGGACGCGGGGGCCGCGGAGTACGGGACCGGCGCGGTGAAGCGGGGAACGGACGGGGAGGGAACGGCGCGGGGCGGGGCGGCGGAAGGGGACGGGACGAAGACGGGGCGGGCTGGTGTGGCGCCCAGCGCCAACGGGCCGGTGGTCGCGGCCGCGCCCATCGCGACGCTGTGTTCGGGGTGCGGGTCCAGGGTGACGGGACGGCCGAACTCGGCGTCCAGGAGCTGGCTGACCAGCGGTATCCGGGACGAGCCGCCGGCTAGCACCACGGAGCGCAGTTCGTCGGGCGAGACCCCCGCCGCCCGCAGGGCCCGGGCGGTCGCGGCCACCGTCTCGGTGAGCGCCGGCCCGATCATCGCCTCGAACTCGGAGCGGTTCAGGCGTACCCGGGTGTGCAGCCCTGGCAGCGCGACCGGGATCATCACCTCGGTGTCGAAGCTCAGTGCCTCCTTCGCCTCGGTGCAGTCGCGCCGGAGGCGGGAGAGGGCGGTGGTGACCAGTTCGTCGTCGGGGTCGAGGGACTGGGCGGAATCGCCGATGGTGGCCAGGACGTGCGCGAACACCGCCTCGTCGAAGTCGATGCCGCCCAGCTGCTCGATCCCCTCGGACCTGCCGAGCAGCTCGAAACCGGTGGCCGTGCGGCGCAGGACGGCGGCGTCGAAGGTGCCGCCGCCCAGGTCGTAGACCGCGACGGTCTCGCCGGGCCGGACACGTTCGGTGGTCGCGTAGTGGATCGCCGCCGCTTCCGGCTCGGGCAGGAAGAGGACGCCGTCGACGTCGGCGAGCCGGATCGCCTGGTCGAGCAGTTCACGCTTGAACGGTCCCCAGTTCGCCGGATGGGTGACGGTCACCGCCCTGGGCGGCTCGTCATACTGGCGCCCCACGATGTCGTGGACTCGCCGCAGGAGCTTGGCCATAAGCGCGTGCGCAGGGTAGGGCGAGCCGCCGACCAGCAACGGCACGGGGTCGCCGAGGCGGCGCTTGAACTCGCGAGCCAGCCGCTCGGGCTCGGCCGCGCCCCGGCGTTCGGCGGCGTCGCCGACGAGCACGGCGCTGTCGGCGGTGACGAAGACGAGCGACGGGATCTCGGGGCGCCGGTTGCCGAGGCGTACCAGCTCGACCCGGCCATCGACCAGCACCGCCGCCGCGGTGTGCGTCGTGCCCAAGTCGACGCCCAGGCCGTAGCTGGTCACGGTGCCTCCTGGTTCGCTCGGTCGGGCGGCGCTGAAGGCGCCGCCGCGCCACCTCCCTCGCTCACTGAACGACCTGGCAGCGGGGCGCTAGCGCGCGGTTGCGGTCGCAGTACGCCTGGGCGTCTTCGGGGGTCGCGAAGCCGTCCTGTAGCAGCACGAGCAGGCCGCCGGGGCCGTCGGCGAGGTCGGGGGAGCGGGTGCTGTCGACCAGCCGCACCGGTACGCCGGCGGCGGTGAGCTGGGCGAGCGCGGCGTCGGCGTCCGCGGGGCCGGCGCCCGTGCGCTGGAAGACCTCGACCATCGCGTACGGGGTGCGCACCCGTACCTCGGTCGGGTCCTGTGCGTCCGCGGCCGGCGGCGGCGACGAACGGCTGGCCAGCCGCTCCCAGCCTCCGAAGGCGAGCGCGCCCGCGGCGGTCGCCACGAGCAGCGCGGTCACGACGAAAGCGGTCGCCTTGCCGACGCGCGGTGGCGACTGGCCGTTTTCCTCGACGGTGACCAGGGGCTCCAGGTCGCCAACGGCCTTGCAGGACACGCTCACCACGTACGGGATGGAACCGCCCATGAACAGTGCGGGCGGGCGGACCTCGATGTGTGCGGCGGCAGAGCCGCCCTTGGCCAGGTCGACCGTGTCTGGCGTGATCCGCACCCGTCCGCCGGGCGGGTGCACCTGGGCCGCGATGGTGACGGCGAGCCGCTCGCCGGGGTTGCGCACGGTGAGAGTGAAGCGGGCCGGCGGCCCGGCGTCGGTGCGAAAAAGGCTGGCGGCGAGGCGTGCCGGCGCGGCCACGCTGACCAGTCCGGTGGCCCGGCCGAGGGGTGCCCCGGTGTCGGAGTCGTCGGCCTGGACGGTGAACGGGAGCAACCCCGCCGTGGGCGCGGCCGTCGCCGGCGGCTGGACCGCGATCTCGACCGTCTGGGTGCCGCCGGCCGGCACCGAAACGGTCGGGGGCTCGCCGTGGGCCCAGGCGCCGGCCCGGCTCGCGGCGACGGAGAGCCGGACCCGCAGGTCGTGGTCGGCGAGGCTGGTCAGCTCGACGGTGACCGTGCCCGCGGCGCCGGGCGTCAGGGCGACCGGCTGCGGCGGTATCCGGATCTCTACGTCCATGGCACCGCGCCCCTCAGGTCAGCGGGTCGGCGGGCGAGGACAGCGGGGAGAACGGGTCGCCGCTGCGCAGCGGGGTGACCGCCGCACTCAGCGGGTCGGACGAGGCCTGCCGTTCCAGCGCGTCGACGTATCCGTCCGCGTCGCTGTCGACCTGGTTCGGGTCGAGACCGAGCGCGGTCTCCAGCGCGTCGTCGAGTCCGTCGGCGTCGGTGTCGCGCCAGTCGGTGGGGAGGCTGCCGTCGAGGTGGCCGTCGGAGTCGCTGTCCGGCGAGGTGGGGTCGAGCCCTCTGGCCAGCTCGAACGCGTCGTCTAGCCGGTCGCCGTCGGTGTCTGCCTTGGTGGGGTCACTGCGGCTGGTGGCGATCTCGAAGCCGTCGGCGAGGTTGTCGCCGTCGGAGTCGGCGGCGAGCGGGTTAAGGCCGCGCCGCTGCTCCATGGCGTCGGTGAGTCCGTCACGATCGGTGTCGGGGCCACCCATCTGAGGCGGTAGCGCAGTGAGTGGCGCGAACGACGGCACGGGTGAGGAAGCGGGCGCCAGCGGCGTCGCGGTGCCGTCCGATATGCCGGGGATGACCGCCGCGAACTCGAACCGCCGCCCGACGTCGAACTCGGCGACGCCATAGGCGCGGCCACGTGCCTCGATCGTCTTGCCGTCGCCGAGGCTGATCGCGACGTGCGCGCCGGGCGTGCGGCCATCACCCGGCCGGGGCTCCCGGTCGAAGGAGAAGAGCAGCGCGCCGGGCGTGTTCTTGGCCTCCTCGACGGGGATCAGCATGCCCCGCTCCTTGAGGTGCAGGTACTGCGCGGTGGCGCCGTCGGGGATCTTGACGCCGGCCTGGTGGGCGGCCCACTGGGTCAGCTCGGAGCAGTCGAACGTGTCGGGGTCGCTGTCGTCGAGCTTGGTCTCGGCGCCGAAGACGTAGGTGTCGCCGGCCTGCGCTCGGGCCACTTCGAGGAAGCGGTCCAGAGCGGCCGACGAGCCCTGGGAGCCGCTGGTGAGCGACTGCGCGGAGCCGCCGGTGAGTGGATCGGAGGTGCCGCCGCCGCCCGAAGGGCCCGCCGGCACCTCGGGGCCGTTGTAGCCGGCGGTGCCGGTCCAGACGCCGCGCCCCGGCCCGTCGCCGAACGAGATCGCCGCGTCCTGCGCGGCCTCCTTGTGCCGCAGGTAGCGGGCGCCCATGCCGCCGTGCGTGACGGTCCACGGGGTGATGTCGGCGCCCTGCCGCGACACCGCGAACGCCGCCCGCGCGTTCTGCACGGGGTCGAAGAGGTTGAGGTCCTCGGCCAGTTTCGGGTGCGCCCGAGCGTTGATCTGCCAGAGCCCGCGCGAATCTTCGCCGACCGGGTTGTGCGCGTCGCTCCTGCCGCCCGACTCGGCCAGCGCGATCGCGGTCATGGTGGCCGCCTCGTCCGGCGAAAAGCCCGCCTGGCGCGCGAAACTGTAGATTTGTTCCGCTGAGAACCTAGGCATGGGATCGACGATAATTCGCCCAATCAAGGTTTTGCACTTTTGGGCAACTCTTCGGGCAAGAGCAAACCGGTTCGCCCTCTGGAACGAATCCGCTGCGACAGGAAAGCGACAGAATCCGCCCGGGTAAGCCGTTGTCGGTCATGAATTGATCGGCGCATGATGTTACCGGGGAGGACCGATCAACTACCGGGGGTGGGGCCAGTGCAAGCCCAGGCGGCGCCTTCGGTGTGGATCGACGACGGTCACGCGATCGTGCGGCGCGGCATGTTCGCCTGCCTCCAGCAGGCAGGGTTCGTGGTGCGTGGCGAGAGCATGGGGTTGGCGCCCACACCGGTGATGACCGGGCTCGATGTCTTGATCTTCGAGTCCGAGCCTGGCGCGCTGCGCCGGGCGGTAAGACTCGCGGCCGGCCGGCAGACCCGGCTGGTCGCCACGATCCGCACGGCCAGCGAGCAGCACATCCGCGAGATCGTCGACGCGGGCGTCGGCTCGGTGCTGCCGCACGACACGATAACCCCGGAGACGCTGGTCACCAGCCTGCGCGCGGTCGTGGCCGGCAACGTCGCCCTCCCCGGCGACCTGCTGATCAAGCTGCTCGCGCACGTCCGGCAGCACTCCCAACTCCGCCCGACCGAGCTCAACATGCGGGAGCGGTCCGTGCTCCGGCTGCTCGCCGACGGCATGGACACCCGCGGCATCGCGGAAGATCTCTGCTTCTCCGAGCGCACCGTCAAGAACGTCGTACACGACCTGCTCACCAAGCTGAACTGCCGCACCCGCGCGCAGGCGGTCGCCCTCGCCACGCGCGAGGGTGTCATCTAGCCCGCCATGGCGAGCGTCCCGGAGCCCTGGACCGTCCTCGCGGACGTGCTGCTCCAGCGCGAGGCGCTGGTCTGCCGGCTCGCCGAGGGCCGGCCGCCGCGTGACTTCGCGGGGCTGTTCGTCGGGCAGGACGACCTCGATCGCATCCTCGCCACGCTGCCGGGCCTGGACGGCGCGGCGGTGGAGCGGGTGGGGGCGGTCCGCGATCAGGTCCGGTCCGATGTAGACAGAGCACGGAAGAACCTCGCGGAATCTTTGGAGGGTGGGTCACGGTTCGCGGTCCTGGCGCGGTCCGCCGGGCTCACGCTCGCCGAGGCGGAGGTACTGGCGGTCGTCGCCGCCGTCGAGCTGGCGCCCGCCCGGCAGCGGCTGGTCGCATACGTTCAAGATTCGGTACAGCTGCCGCAGGTAACCCTCGTCACGCTCGACCGGATCGGGGCCATCGGTCCGGTGGCCCCGGACTCCCGCCTGCGCCGCGCGGAGCTGGTCGACGTCGGCACCACCGGTCCGTGGGCGACCCGCACCTGTGCGCTGCCGGCGCGGGTCGCCTGGTACCTGACCGGCGACGGGTCGGCCGACCCGGAGCTGCCAGCGGGGGCATCCAGGGTTCTTGCCGAGCTAGCTGGCACCGAGGCCGAGGCGGAACGCCCGCCGGAGCGGGGGCTGCTGCTGGTCAACGGGGGTGACCGGGAGAGCCGGCTGCGGGCGGTCGAGGATCGGTGGCCAGGGCGCGGCCGGCTGCTCTGTTCAGTACCCGGAACTCGCGCGCAGTGGGCGGCGACGGTGCGCGAGGCGACGCTCGGTGGTCTCGTGGTGGTGCTCGATCTGGTCGCGCCGCTCGACGCCACAGGGCGCGACGCGGTCGCCCGCGCCGACCACCTGGCGTGGGTGCTGTCGTCGCGGGCCGAGCTGCCGCTGGAGTCGGTGCCGCCGGTGCCGTGGCGCGAGGTGCGGGTGGCGAGCGGCGAGGCCGGCGCCGACGACTGGTGGCGGGCGCTCGGGCGCGAGCCGGACCCCGGGTACCGGCTGGACCGCGAGCAGTTGCGGCTGGTGGCCGCCGCGGCGGCGGCCGGCGACGGTGACCTCACACCGGCCGTGCGCCGGCTGGCCGGCGGCCATCTCGACGGGGTGGCCGTGCGGATCCGCCCGCGCCGCGCCTGGGAAGACCTGATCGTCCCGCCCGACGACGCGCGGCAGCTGCGTGAGCTGGCGGCCCGGCACCGCCGCCGCGACGTGGTGTACCGGCAGTGGCGCTTCCCGCCGCTGCCGTCGACCGGCACCGTGGCGCTGTTCGCCGGCCCGTCCGGCACCGGCAAGACCCTGGCCGCCGAGGTGGTCGCGGGCGAGCTGGGTCTTGATCTGTACAAAGTGGACCTGTCCGCGGTGGTGAGCAAGTACATCGGCGAGACGGAGAAGAACCTGGAGCGCATCTTCGGCGCCGCCGCGGCCGGCGACCTGGTGCTCTTCTTCGACGAGGCCGACGCGCTGTTCGGCAAGCGGTCCGAGGTGAGCGACGCGCACGATCGGTACGCGAACATCGAGGTGGCGTACCTGTTGCAGCGGCTGGAGACCTACGACGGGCTGGTGGTGCTCGCCACCAACCTGCAACGCAACATCGACCAGGCGTTCCTGCGGCGCATCTCCACGGCGATCGACTTCACGCTGCCGGAAGAGGAGCAACGGCGCGCGATCTGGGCCCGGTCGTTCCCGGCCACCGCGCCGGTCGCGGCGCTCGACATCGAGTTCCTCGCTCGCCAGTTCAAGATCTCCGGCGGGATCATCCGCAACGCCACGCTGGGCGCCGCGTTCCTCGCCGCCGAAGACGGCTCACCCATCACGATGCGGCATGTCGCGCTCGCCTTGAAGCGCGAGTTCCAGAAGCTCGGCCGGCTACGCACCGAGGTCGAGTTCGAGCGCTACTTCGAACTGGTGAATCGAGACGCCGATGCTGCACCTGCTCGATGAGTCTCTGGAGGCGTTCCTGCGGGCCGCTGTGCCGCTGCCGCCACGCGACGTCGACATCGTCTTCGACGCGCCCGACGGCGACTGGGCGGCCAGCGTGTCCCGGCCCACGGTCAACCTGTACCTGTGGGACGTGCGGCCCAACCTCGCCGAGCGCGAGTGGGGCGAGCAGATCGTCGCGGAGGAGAATGGCCGCAAGTTCCGCCGCGACCCACTGCCCAGAGTGGACTGTCGTTATCTGGTGACCGCCTGGACCCGCGAGGTGCGTGACGAGCACTCGCTGCTGGGCGGCGTGCTGGCGACGCTGCTGCTGCACCGGGTGATCGCGATCGACTATCTGCGCGGGCCGTTCGCCGACGTGCGGCCGCTGCCGACGGTGACGCTGCGCAGCGGCGACGGCAGTGAGAACTCCGACTTCTGGTCGGCGCTCGGCGGGCAGCTCAAGCCGGGCCTCGACGTGGTCGTCACGACCACAGTGGACGCCGCGGTGCTGAGCAGGATGGGCCCGCCCGTGCAGGAGGTGGTGCCTACGGTGCGCGGCGGCGCCACCCCGCCGGCGGCCGACTAGCGCTGCTACTTCTACTTCTTGCTCATCTACTTCTTGCTCATCGCGGCCGAGAACGTCGTGATGGCCAGGCGCTCGGTGTTGGCGTCGAGCACGCTGTCGACGCCGGCCGCCGGGCCCAGCTCCTTCACGTCGTTTTCGAACGCCGCCATGATGGCATCCGCCTGCTCCATCGGGTTGCCGCTCTTGGCCGCCCCGGCGCCCATCTTCTTGATCGTGTTTTTCAGCAGGCCCTTGACGGCCGGCGTGCGGCGCAGCAGCGACTGGACGCCGGGCATCTCGTCGAGCTTGGTCACGTCGAGCACGAGGTCGATGAGGAACATGTTGACCTCACCCTCGAACTTGATCGCCTCTTCGTGCACGTCGAGCGTGCGGCGGATGACCAGGCCGGAGTTGCTGATCACGGAGTACGCGTCGCTCTTGGCGCCCTCGTCGCCCTCGGCGTGCGCGCGGATGAGCTGCGCGAGCCCTTCCACCGCGGTGGTCATCGCGGAGTTGACCATGTTGACCCGGACTTCCTTGCCGCCCTCTTCGGCGACCGCGCCGACGTCGCCCTGGTCGATGACCTTGCTGCCGCCGACACCCTCACGCGAGATCAGCTGGATGAGGTCGCCCTGGTACTTCGTGACGAAGGCGCTGAGCTCCCCGCGCATGAGCCGCAGGTGGGTGCCGCTGCCGAACAACCAGTTCGGCGACAGGTCGAGGTCTTCGCCGAGGCCGTACAGGGCCTTGAGGAACTCCATGATCTCGGCGCGGGTGGGCGCCCGCTTGACGTCGTTGTGGTAGTCGGGCCAGCCGAGCTCGTGGTTCTTGCGCCCGATCATCCCCGGATCGCACGCGGCGCGCAGGAAGCCTTGCAGCGACTCCGTGTACACCTCGTCGTTGTCGGCCTCGTCGAGCACGCCGCGCCACTCCGCCTCGCTGCCGACCCACACCGTCGACTGGTGCCGGCCCCACCCCGGCACCGACCAGCCCTCCGAGCCCAGGTTCTGCCAGCGCCCCGCCGTCTCGGGAGACATCTGCCCGTTGCGGTACTGCACGACGTGCGCCAGCTCGTGCGCGATCAACGAGTCGCCCGTGGCACCGCCCGGCTTGAACCGCCCCCGGTCGAAGTAGATGTCGGTGCCGACCGTGACGGCACGCGCGTCCAGCGACTGGGCGATCGAGTGCGCCCCCTCCGAGTCGTGCACGCGTACGTCGTCGAAGCTCTCGCCGAACGAACTCTCCATGCGGCCGCGTACCCCGTCGGGCAGGCGATCACCGCTGCGCGCGGCGGGCGAGTCTGCCCCCGGCGTGGACTCCGAGCCGCGAAGGGCCCGCCCGGCCAGGTCGTGGGCGTCGCGCTCGGTCGCGTCACTGGCTGTGCCGGGCGCGGGCGCGTTTCGCTCCGCCCAGCGGGCGGCGACCCGGTTGCTCACCGCCGGCTCACTCAACATGACGGGTCCGGCGGACGCGTCCGCGTGCTCGCCGGACGCCCACCGCGCGATGGCGGCGCTGCCCACGGCGGTCAAAGCCGCGCGGACGTCGTCGGGTGCCGGTGTCGCTGGTTTCTCAGGCTCGTGCGCCACGTTTGACTGTTGGCGCGCTCTCCGTGGTGCGGCCATGCCGCCAGCCTACGGAGCGCACCCTATGGTCGACTCGCCCAAAGGTGCAGACTTGCGGCCCTTTGCCCGCGACAGTTTGCCCGCGCCCTTCCCGCGAGCGGTCGTTTGGGCGCAGACTCGGCGGGGCGGCGGGCGAATCCAAGTGGAGCCGATCAATGTCGTACTCGCACGAGGTCGACGGACGGGTGAGCGCCCGCCCGGGCACGGCGCCTGAGCGCGAGCGGGCCGCCACGGCCGACCGGCCCCACCTTCCGGAGCCCGCGGCACCCGGTCCGCCGCGGCACCCGGCGGGATCGCTGAGCAACGCCTCGATGGCCCGGCTGCTCCAGCCCAAGCTGGCCGTCGGCCCGCCCGGCGACGAGTACGAGCGGGAAGCCGACCGGGTGGCCGCCTGCGTCGAGCCCGCGCCCCCGCCCGGCCCCGCCATCACGAGCCCGTCGGGAAACGGAGGACGGTCTCTCGATCCGGCCACCCAGGGGCGGATGGAGGGCCGGCTCGGCACCGACCTGTCGGCGGTGCGGATCCACCCAGAGAGCCCGGCACCCGCGCGGCTCGGTGCGGTCGCGTTCACGGTGGGCACCGACATCGTGTTCGCGCCGGGCCGCTACCAGCCGGCCACCGCGCCGGGCGCGCGGCTGCTCGCCCACGAACTCACCCACGTGGTCCAGCAGGCCGGCGGGGGGACGCGCGTGCAGCGGCAGCCCGCCGCCGGCACGGTCACGTCCACAGAGGACGCCGGAGTGCCGGTACAGCCGGCACCCATCCAGGTCGCCGGCGTCGTCGTACCCCCGGACGAGGCCGGCCGGCGCGCGCTGCTGCTCGAACTGGTCACCCGGGACGGCCTGCACGGCGCCCAGTTCCTGTCGACGGCGCTGACCCAGGAGGCCGACCGGATCGACGCGGAGGTCGCGCGGGAACGCGCCATCGAGCGGCAGGTCGCCGAGCAGGGTCCACTGCCCGGGGGCGTGCCGTGGAACGAGGACATGTTCGCGGAGCGTGCGACGGTGGCCTCGCAGGCCCGGGAGGCGCGCACCAGCTTGGAAAACATGGTCCAGCGGCTGCACGCCGATCACGAGGCGTTCCGGAAGCTGGTGCTCGCCGCCACCGCGGTCCGCCTCGAAGGCAACCGCGCCGCGCTGGTCGAGTGGAGCACGTACCTGCACCAGCAGCTCAGCCCCGAGGAGCTGCGCCGGCAGGTGCTCGCCGAGCAGGAACGCGCGCTGATCAGGGGCGCCGCCACCGGCCCGCGCGCGTCGATCCAGCTGGAGGCCGCCGAGCGGCGATCGCGGTCGAACAGCGCGGCCATCCGGCGGGTCGAGGGCCGCGTCGCGCGCAACCAGATCGGCGGTGGCTGCCAGTACTGCCATGAGATCCAGAGCGCGATCAACTTCGAGTACTCCCACCCGGACCTGTCCGGCGCGACCCCGAGCCCGCTGGAGACCATGGAGGAAGCGGCCGCGGCGGAATCCGTCGCGCCCACGCCACCGCCCGGGTTCCAGCCGAACACGCCAGCGCCAGACGTGGGCGGCCAGCCCCTCGGCGGGTATCCGGGGGTCAGCGCGGAGGCCGCCGCGCTCGAACGGATCCGTCCCGTGCTGCGCCAGCTCGGCGACGAGGGCTTCAAGGTGCTGCCCGCCGATCTCATGAACTCGCGGCTCTCCGACGCCGAGCTGCTCGCCCGGATCGACGCCGCGATCGAGACCCGGCGCGCGAACTTCGCCGAGCTGGCCGCTCGCACCCGAGAACCGGGGTTCGACTACACGATCCCGCGCCCGGTGCTGCGCGAGATGCTGCCGCTCGCGGCGCCGGACGTGCGCGCCGTCGTCCAGCACGACCTGGCGCGGGCCGCGTCGGACGCCGAGGCGGAGGCCGTCCTCATCGGCCTCGCCACCGTCGCCGCGCTCCTGTTGACGATCTTCCCGCCCACGGCACCCATCGGGATCGCGCTCGACATCGGGCTGGCCGGCTACGGCATCGTGACAGGGCTGGAGCAGTACGAGCAGGGGCAGCTGCTCAGCCTGGGTATCGGGTCGACCGTGCTCGACGCGCAGCAGCAGGAGGCCGCGCACGGCCTCATCGCGATGGGTGCGCTCAACATCGTGCTCAGCGTCGTGGGGATCACCGCGGCGGGGCTTGGAACGGTCCGGCTGGTCCGCTCCGGCACGGGCGCGGACGCCGTGCTGGAAGCCGTCGAGGCCGAGGCCGGCGCCACACGGATCACGGTGACCGAGCTGAACACCAGCACGCCCCAGGTGAGTGTCGCGCACGCCGAGGGCGTCACCGAGGGCACCCTCGCCGAGTTCGGCCGGACCGCCAATGCCCGGCTCGCGCCGAGCCGCGAGCTGGCCGACGACTTCCTCCGGCGGGTGGAGAGCCACGGGCTGTCCAGGGAGGACGCGCTGTACATGCTGGGCCTGCGCAACGAGGACGAGCTGTACGCCCTCGCGGCCGGCGCGCGCACGGACGCCGAGCTGCAGACGCTGCTGTCGCGGCGCGCCGACACGACCGGGGTGAGCGTCCGGGCCGAGGTCAGCGAGCAGGGCCGGGCGCCCTCGTCCGCCGTCGACGAGACCGCGGCCTCCGACCTCGATGAACCGGGCCGCATACCGGAACTCGAGTCGCGTGAGCCCGCGGAGAGCTGGGCGGAGCGGGTGATGCGCGGCAACGATTTCAACGCCGCGCGGCGTGGCGTGTACGCCGCGGAAGAGCTCCGCCTCGGGAACGGGATGATCGTCGACGGGTACACCCCGGGGCAGGCGATCGTCTCGCGCAAGGAGACACAGCTCGCCAGCATCCGGCCCGAGCAGGCGGAGCGGTACGTCAACGAGTTCCTCGACAAGTACGGCCCCGGCAACGTCATCGCCGACACGCCGCGGAACCGGTCCCTCTACGGCCCCCTCGTCGGGCAGCGCCTGCAGGGTGAGCTGATCCTCGAGGTGCCGATCCAGAGCGTCCCGGTCCCTGAAGAGCTGGGCACGTGGGCTCGCCGCCTGGGCATCGTCATCCGCGACCAGGCCGGCACGGTCTACAACTGAGTGTCCACTGTGCCGCTGGGGAGGGCGCCGGTCCAGGCTCCCCCGTCGGGCGGGCGATGCCACATGCCATCGATGATGGCGCAGCCGAGCCGCCGCTCCTATCTCTCCCGCGCGAGACTGCACCTTTGGCTGCACCGCTGAGCCTTACGGCGGGAGCCGTCGGGCGCGACGCTCGTATACGT
Source organism: Micromonospora sp. CPCC 206061 (assembly GCF_036906915.1). Taxonomy (NCBI): domain Bacteria; kingdom Bacillati; phylum Actinomycetota; class Actinomycetes; order Micromonosporales; family Micromonosporaceae; genus Micromonospora; species Micromonospora sp. CPCC 206061. The sequence continues at coordinate 44,594 of NZ_JBAKHX010000051.1, read as the reverse complement.
GACGCGGGTGTTGATGGGTGACTTCGGTGCGCTGCACCGGGCCGGCCTGGAGGACATCCTCCGCGTCGACGGCATCGAGCTGGTCGCGACGACTGCCGCCGACGTCATGGGCCGCCTCGTTGAGGTACTGCCGGACGTGGTGGTACTCGATCTCGACCAGCGCGAGACGGCCGCGCTCGTGGCGCTCATCGTGCACCGGTTTCCAAAGGTCAAGGTGCTGGCGTGCTCGTCCGAGCAGCCCATGATGCGCGTCTACCCGCCACTGCACTACGGCGAGTTCTATTCGACCGAGCTGGACCCCGCGCTGCTGACCAGCGCGGTGCAAGCCTGACACAACGAGGGGGAGGGTGGCCGTGGCCGCGTCGTACGGGGCGCCTGGCGTCTACATCGAGGAGCAACCGAGCGGCTCGATGCCGATCGAAGGGGTGGGTACGGCGATCGCGGCATTCGTCGGCTTCACCGAGAAGTACGACACCGAACAGGGGGACCCGACGGACCCCGACGGCGTCAAACCGCAGCTCGTCACGAGCTGGCCGCAGTATGAGCGCGTATACGGCGGGTTCGTGCGCGGCGCGATGCTGCCGCACGCCGTGCGGGGGTATTTCGAGAACGGTGGCAGCGCCTGCTACGTCGTGCGCGTACCCGGGGGGAACAGCGACAACGGCGACGGGCATGCGACGCTGCACCTGCCGGCCGCCGGCCGCCCAGACGTCGAGAGCCTCAAGGTTTCGGCGCTCAACGCGGGCGCGCGGGTCGAGGTCGAGGTCGTGCCGCCGGCGGCGCCGGTGGAGGGCCAGGAGGGCGGCGACAACAAGCAGGAGTACACCCTGCGGGTGTACGAGGACGGCGCGCTCCGCGAGGAGATCGGCGGCCTGGCGTTCAGCGGCAAGAGCGCGCGCACCATCGAGCGCACGGTCAACGAGCGCTCCAAGGTCCTGCGCGTCGAGGTCCAGCCGGTACAGGGTGTCGCGCTCGCCGACCGGGTGCCGGCTCCCGGACGGTACACATTGGAGGCTCCCTCCCCCAACCCGGTCGCCGTGACACCGGCCGACCTGGAGGGATCGGTCGCCGACCGCACCGGATATCAGGGACTGGCTATCGCCGACAACGTCACCATCGTCGCGATCCCCGACCTGGTCACCATCGCCACCAACGAGGACGGCAGCCTCGACGAAGACACGTATCTCGCGGTGCAGAAGCAGATCGTCGACTGGTGCGAGGCCAGCCACACCCGGATGGCGGTACTGGACACGCCTCCTGGCCTCAACGCCACCCGAGCCCTGGAGTGGCGCAGCAAGCTCGCGCGGGACACCGCGTTCGGTGCGCTCTATTACCCGAACCTGGTCGTCGCGAACCCGCTGGCGCGGCCCGGCGCCACCAACGGGGAACGGTTCCTGACCGTCTCGCCCGTCGGGCACGTGGCCGGCGTCTGGGCCCGCACCGACGCCACCCGCGGCGTCTGGAAGGCGCCGGCAAATGAGGCGCTGCGCGGCATCGCACGGCTGGAGTCCGAGGTGACGAACGGCGAGCAGGACCTGCTGAACCCCGAGGGCGTCAACTGCATCCGGTCGTTCGGCAGCTACGGCACGAAGATCTGGGGTGCCCGCACGCTCGCCAAGACCGACCCGAGCTGGCGGTACGTCAACGTGCGGCGGCTGTTCAACTTCGTGGAGGAGTCGATTCGGCGCGGCACCCAGTGGGCGGTGTTCGAGCCCAACGACTTCGACCTGTGGCAGCGGGTGAAGCGCAACATCACCTCGTTCCTGCGCGGGCTGTGGATGCAGGGCGCGCTCGTCGGCGCCACCGCGGAGCAGGCCTTCTACGTGATGTGCGACGCCAGCAACAACCCGCCGTCCTCTGTGGACGAGGGCCGCCTGGTCGTCGATGTCGGCATCGCGCCGGTCAAGCCGGCCGAGTTCGTCATCTTCCGGATCAGCCAGTGGCAGGGCGGCGGCTCTGCCAGCGAGGGATAGGGGTTCACGATGCCTGACCTGATGACCACCTTCAGCTTCGTGCTCGAGGTGGACGGGGTCGAGATGGCCAGCTTCCGCAAGTGCTCGGGCGTCGAGGCGGAGACCGAGACGATCGAGTACAAGGAGGCCACCAAGGACGGCAAGATGATCATCCGGAAGGTGCCGGGTGCGATGAAGTGGAGCGACATCACGCTGGAGCGCCGGATCGACGAGTCGAAGGCGCTGTGGGAGTGGCGCCAGCAGGTCGAGAACGGCGCAATCGACGACGCCCGGCGCAACGGCTCGATCGTCATCAAGGACTCGACGGCGGTCGAGGTCGCCCGGTGGTCCTTCGACATGGGCTGGCCGTCCAAGTGGACCGGCGCGGAGCTCGACGCTGGCAGCAACGAGATCGCCACGGAGAAGCTCACCATCACCCACGAAGGGCTGAGGCGCGAATGAGCCTGCGCACCGAATACCCCTTCACCCTCCCGAAGGGCTTCGTCGACGACCACGGCACGCTGCACCGCACCGGCACCATGCGGCTGGCGTGCGCGCGCGACGAGATCGAGCCGCTGCGTGATCCGCGGGTCAAGGAAAACGACGCGTACGCCACCGTCATCGTCCTCGCCCGCGTGGTCACCGAGCTCGGCACCGTCCCGCGGGTGTCGACGAAGACCATCGAGTCGCTGTTCGTCAGCGACTTCGGGTACCTGCAGGACCTGTACCGGATCATCAATTTCCAGGACCCGAGCATCCTCGAGGCGATGGAGCCAGGGACCCCTTTCCCGATGGAGTCGGCGGAGGTGGCCTAGGACACTACGCGCACGACGAGCTGTGGCAGGAGATCGCCTACCTCGCGTACCACCTGCACTGGACCTTCGACAGCCTGCTCGACCTTGAGCATGGCGACCGGATCAGGCTGCTGCAAGAGGTCGGCGGGTTGAACGAACGCGCTTGGCAAGGAGTCCAGGGTGGCTAACGCACGCACCATCGACCCACCTTTCGTGGGGAAGTTCAAGTTCGAGGTCGGCCCCGACCCGATCGGGTTCTTCACTGAGGTGTCCGGGCTCTCGGTGCAGATCGAGGTGGAGGATCTGGCCGAGGGCGGGCAGAACGCGTACACCCACAAGCTGTTGGGCCGCATGAAGTGGCCCAACCTGATCTTCAAGCGCGGCCTTACCGATACCGACGCGCTCTTCAAATGGCTGATGCGGTTCTCCGGCGAGGGATTCACCAAGGAAGGCAACAAGGTCACACCGCTCGACGGCACCGTCAGCGTCCTCAACGCCGCCGGCGACCCGATCCGCATCTGGTCGTTCTTCGACGCGCGGCCGGTGCGGTGGAGCGGTCCCAAGCTCGCCGCCTCGTCGCGGGAGCTGGCGGTCGAGGAGTTGGAGGTGTGCCACTGTGGCTTCCGTTCCAACGCCTGACGCGCTCTCGCGCCGCCTGCGCTCCCGCGTGCGCCGCACGATCGGCACGGTCACCCGCCTGCTGCGCCGCCGCACTGTGGCGGCGCGGCACGGGCCTGTCCGGCCCGAGCGGTCGCCGGCACTGCCGAGCCGGGCCGCGCACGTCGTCGGCGCGCTCGCCGTCCGTCCACCATGGATGCTCGCGATCCGCTTCGCCCGCGGCCTGGCTGGCGGCACGGGTTCGTCGGCGCGCGCCTCGCATGGAGGCGCCTTGCCGGCGCGCGCCTCGCATGGGAGCGCGCTGCGCGGCGTCGCGGGAGTTGGTGCCTCGCCGGGGTTCGTCGCGCGGGCGGCGGGCCTTGGCGCGCTTCCCGGTCCTGCTGATGGAGGCGCGGGGGCTATCGGCGCCACCGTGGCGGCCGCACGAGCCACCCGCCGGCTGGCGCCTGCGGTGCCAGCGATCGGCGCGGGCATCGCGGCGCACCAGCCCATGCGGCCGCCGCCGGGCGCCGCCCGCCGCAGCGGCACACTCGCCGGCGGCGCGGCGGTTCGCGGAGATCTTGAATACTTGTTGTCGCCAGGGCAGCAACAAGTATTCAAGATTGCGACCGGCACGCCGCGCAAGGCGGGTGGGCCGGCCTTCCGGCCGCCGCAGGGTGCCGGCGACCTGCCGGTGCTCGGCGGAGCGTTGCTGCCGCCGGGCACCACGCCCGACCCCACCGGCGCTGTCGAGACGAGCCCGGCGCGGCCAGCGAGCGCCATCCGGTCCGAGACACCGGCGCGGCAGCTCCGGCCGGCGCCGCCGCTCGACCGCGCGAGCGCCGGCCGGCGCGCGACAGCGGCCGGCCAGCAGGGAACGGCCGCCCGCGTGCCGCGCACCGTGGGCCGGCTCGAACAGTCGACGCTCTCCAGCGTCTACCTGCGGCGGGCGGCCGGAACGCGGCCCGCCGCATCGCCGGCGTCCGGCACGGCGTCGTGGTCAAGCGCCGCCACCGCTGGATCGGCGAGCCAGACGCAGGCCCGCCTCGCGGGCATGGCCGCAGGCATGGCGCTGTCCGCCGGCTACGGTGGCCTGCGCGGCGTCGGCGCCCGGTCTGCGGGCGCGGCCGGCCCGATGCCCCCCGGCCGATCGGGGAGCGCGTCCGTAGCCGCGAGCGCGTCGAGGGCCGCGAGCCCGTCCGGGGCCGCGAGGGCAGGCTGGTCCGGGAGCGCGGCGGGCGACGCCCTTGTACGACCCGGTGCCGCCGCCTGGCTCACGCCAGCGAGCCGCTCAACCGCCTCGGCCGAGACCGGGGGCTTCGGCGCGTCGAGCCTTGGCGCGTCCGTCGCCGGCCGGGCATCGGTTCGGCCTGGACCGGCGTCCCGGGGCGGCGGCTTGTCGGGGACACCGGGCGGAGGCGGGATCACGGCCGGTCCCGGCTCGCCCACTGGAATCGGCGGCCGGGCGGCCCATCTGGCGGGGCGCGGCGCTTCCACCGGCGTGGGGGCGCCGGTGGGCGGGCGTGGCGCCAGCGGTGGTACAGGAGCGGGAGCCGACGGTGCGCCTGTCGTGCGGCGGGCCGCTGCGGCGTCGCCGGAGCAGTCTGCGGACATCGTGGGTGGGCTGCCGGTGGCGTCTGCGGGTGGACACAAGGCGGAGAGCCTGTCGCCGCAGCGGCGGTGGGAGGCGGCTGTGGCGGCGCGCCCGCTGGAGGCACCGCAGGCGCTGCCGGCACGGTTTCACGCGCTGGCGTCGGCCGCTACCGGTGCCGCGCTGCCTCCCCGATACACCACCGGGCCTGCCACGCGGCACGCGCTCGCGTCGGCGGGTGCGCTGGGCGCGACGACGGGTTCGGTCGTACACCTTCCGGCACCACCGGCACGCGTACCCGTATCCGTGCTCGCGCACGAGCTGTCGCACGCGCGGCAGCCCGTCAGCCGGCCGCGGTTCCTGCTCGCGTCGATGTCCGGCGCGGTCGACGACGACGAGCGCGGCGCGCTCGCCGCCGGCCGCGGCCTCATCACGAGTGGAACGAGTGCCGCCGGCCTTGCCGGCGGTGGCGGGCCGGAGACCGGCGCCGGGCTGGTGGACCGGTTGCCGGTCGGCGGTGGCGTGGGTGCCGTGAGCGCCGTGACCGAGGTGGCCACGCGTGCGGCGCGGGCGGCGGTCATCGAGGCCGGCGCGTCGCCCTCCGGCGGCATGGGGCTGGGCGGCATGGGGCTGGGCGGCATGGGGCTGGGCGGCATGGGGCTGGGCGGCATGGGGCTGGGCGGCATGGGGCTGGGCGGCATGGGGCTGGGCGGCATGGGGCTGGGCGGCATGGGGTTCGGCGACCTGGCCGGCGGATTCCCCAGCGGTGGCGGCAACAGTGCGGCGACGAATGCGCCGACGAGCGCGCCCGAGAGCGGGACGAGCGGCACAGTGAGCGGCGGGACCGTCGCGGCGAACGACAACACGAGCGCCGCGGTCGCGGGCACCGCCGGCGGCAACGCGGGGGTCGACATGGACATGGTCGTGGAAGCGGTTGAGGAGCGCCTGCTGCGCGAGATCGAGCGCCGCGGCGGCCGATGGGCGGGAGTGTTCTAAGGATGCCTGGACCGGAAGAGGTGGCCGGACCCGCGAAGGCGCGCCTGCGCATCGAGGGCGGTGGCGAGATCATCTGTCTGTTCAACCCGGCGGAGCTGACGATCACCAAGGCGAACACGTGGAACGCCGCCGAAGGCAAGGGACGCAACGCACCCGAGCTGCGTTTCCAGGCAGGTCAGCCGGGCACGATCGCGCTGAGCCTCACGCTCGACACGACCGACGAGGGCAAGGACGTCACGAAGCACACCAGCAAGCTGCTCGACCTGCTCAAGGTCAATCCCGCGCTGCCGGGCTCGGACTCCAGCCGAAACAAGGCGCGTCCGCCGTGGGTCGAGTTCCACTGGGGAACCCTGCACTCGTTCAAGGCCATTGTGGAGCGTCTGCAGATCAAGTACACGTACTTCGCCAGCAGCGGCATGCCGTTGCGCGCGAAGGCCGACCTGAGCCTCAAGCAGTGGATGGACGACGGCCTGCTCCCGCTGCAAAACCCGACCTCCCACACGCCGACCCTGCACGCCATGCACCGCGTCGTGCAGGGCGAGACGCTCGACCGGATCGCCGCCGTGCACTACGCCGACGCGACCCGATGGCGGCTCATCGCCGAGGCCAACTCGGTCGTGGACCCGCTGGCGGTTCGGGCCGGCTCGCTGCTGGTCATTCCCGAGCTTCCGGTGCGTCGCCGTGGCTGAGCAGAAGCGCCTCGACGGTGTGGTGCTGACCGTGGACGGTCGGCCGCTGCCGCCTGACATGTACGCCAACCTGACGCTCGCGCGCGTCGAGGAGTCGGTCCAGTTGCCGGACTTCTTCGAGCTGCGCTTCGACGACCCACACTTCGAACTGTTCGACCGCGCCATGTTCGCCGTCGGTACCAGGATCGAGGTGGCCTTCCGCGCAGAGGGCGACCCGGTCGTGGTCACGGCCGGCGAGGTGACCGCGCTGGCCGTGGAGCAGGGGCTCGCCGGCCGTCACGAGCTGGTGCTGACCGGCCTCGACCTGACGCACCGCCTCGCCCGCGTGCCGAAGTCGCGCAGCTTCCAGCGCGTGACCGACGCCGACATCGCATCCCGCATCGCGGGCGAGTACAGCCTCACACCCGATGTGGACGGCACCGGCGAGGTGCACGACTACGTGTTGCAGGCGAGCGAGAGCGACTACTCGTTCCTGCGGCGGCGCGCGGGCCGGATCGGCTTCGACTTCTGGATCACCGACCAGACGTTCCACTTCAAGAAGAAGCCCGCTGGCGCCGGCACGCCGCCGCCGTTGAAGTGGGGCCAGAACCTGCGCCGCTTCAGCGTGCGGTTCGCGTCGGGCGAGCGCTGCGACGAGGTACAGGTGCGTGGGTGGGATCCGCTGGGTAAGCGGGCCGTCACCGGCCGAGCCACGGAAGGTGATCCGGGCACCGACGCGCCCGCCGCCCTGGAGATGGCGGCCTCCGCGCGGCAGGGTTTTGGCCGGGTACGCCGTTCCGCCGGCCAGTTTCCGGTGGCGGACCAGGCGCAGGCGGACGCGCTGGCGCGCTCGTTCCTGCTGCGCACCTCCGGTGGCGAGGTGATCCTCAAGGGCGAGGCCGTGGGCGACCCGCTCATGGGCGCGGGCGGTGAGGTGCGCATCGAGCAGGTGGGCGCGCGCCTTTCCGGCAAGTACCGGGTCACGAGCGTCGAGCACGTCTACGGCGCCGGCCGCCCGTATGTGACGCGGTTCGTCTGCGGTGGCAAGGAGTCGGCTGGGCTGGCCGACCTGATCGGGGCGGCGGGTGGTGGCGGGCTGTCGAACGGCGGCGTGGAGCGGCGTTCGTGGGGAAGCCTCGTCATCGGGATCGTCACCAACAACGCCGACCCCGAAAAGCTGGGCCGGGTGAAGGTGACGTTCCCGACCCTGTCCGAAGAGGACGAGAGCACCTGGGCCCGTGTGGTGACGCCCGGCGGCGGCGCGAAACGCGGAATGCAGTGGCTGCCGGAGGTCGACGACGAGGTCCTGATCGGGTTCGAGCTCGACGACAAGACCCGGCCGGTGGTGTTCGGCGGACTGTGGAACAGGCAGGACCCGCCGCCCGAGCCGGATCCCTGCGCCAACGGCGTGGTGCAGTCGCGGGCGCTGGTCAGCCGCGGCGACTCGCGCCTGGTGATGACCGACGACCCGACGCCGTCGGTGCACCTGTCGCTGGGCGGCGACAACTGCCACATACACCTGGAAAAGACGGAGTCGAGGGTGACCGGCGAGCAGAAGCTGGTCATTTCCGCGACCCAGATCGAGATCAAGGCGACGCAGAAGCTGGCGCTCAGCGGTGCCCAGATCGAGGTCACCGCGAGCGGCCCGCTGACCGCGTCCGGCAAGCCCATAAAGCTGAACTGAGGGGGAGAGATGGCCCAGCCGGTGGCTCGCCAGAACGACCGGGTCGTGGCGATGGACACGCATATCGTGATCACGCCGGGCGGCCCGTCGCCGGTCCCGTTGCCGTTCTCCGGCCCGCTGCTGATGTCGCTGTCGCCGGACGTCCTCGTCAACGGGGTGCCGGCCGCGACAGTCGGCAGTATCGCGCAGAACACGCCGCCGCACATCCCGCCACCGGGCACGTCGTTCAGCAAGCCACCGACCAACCTGGGCCGGGTCATCACCGGCGCCCCGGCGGTACTGGTCAACGGCCAGCCGCTGGCCCGCCTCGGCGACACGGCGATGACCTGCAACGACCCTGTGGACCTCCCGGTCGGCAAGATCGTCGCTGGCTCCCCGGATGTGTTGGCATGAGCGAGGTCGCCTTTAGCGCCGCGCGACCGAGCGAATCAGGAGACACAGCATGAACGAGAATGGCGACTTCGTAGGCAACGGCTGGGGTTTCCCGGCCGCTATTTCCCGTTCCGGCGCGGTGCGGCTGTTCACCGGCACCGAGGAGCTCGATGGCGCCATCCGGATGATCCTGTCGACGATGCCGGGGGAGCGGGTCATGCGCCCCGACTTCGGCTGCGCGATGTGGCATCTGGTCTTCTCGCCGCTGACGCCCACCACCCTCGGCATGATCGAGCAGGCGGTGCGCGAGGCGCTGGAGCGCTGGGAGCCGCGCGTCGGGCTCGACCAGGTCACGGCCGTGCCCGAGCAGGCCAGCGGCGCGGTCTTCATCGAGATCGCGTACCGGGTGCGCGCCACCAACGACACCCGCAACCTCGTCTTCCCCTTCTACACGATCCCCACCGAGGAGCGAGCGTCATGAGCCTTCCCGCGCCGAACCTCGACGACCGGCGCTTCCAGGACATCGTCGACGAGGCGAAGCGCCGCATCCCGCGCCACTGTCCCGATTGGACGGACCACAACGTGTCCGACCCGGGCGTGGCGCTGATCGAGCTGTTCGCGTGGATGACCGAGATGACGCTGTACCGGCTCAACCAGGTGCCCGACCGGCTGTACGTCAAGTTTCTGGAGCTGGTGGGCGTCGAGCTGTTCTCGGCGGTGCCGTCGCGCGCCGACCTGCTCTTCACGCTGACCGCACCCCGCCAGGAGCCGATGCGGATTCCGGCCGGCAGCCAGGTGAGCACCGAGCGCAGCGGCGACGAGGAGCCGGTCGTCTTCCTCACCGAGTCCGACCTGCGCCTGGTACCCCCGCAGCTGGTGGCCTGCCTGACGCCGACCGGCGACCGGTACGAGGACCGGTGGGACGACCTGCGCCGCGCGGCCACGTCGGTGCGCCTGTTCTCCACGCTCCGGCCGGACGAGGCGGTGTACTTCGGGTTCGCCGACTCGGTGGCCTCGCACCTGCTGCGTCTCGACGTGACCACCGGCCCGGAAGGCGCCGGCGTTGACCCGCGCCGCCCGCCGCGCTGCTGGGAGGCGTGGGACGGCCGGGAGTGGCGCGACGTGCGCATCCTCGACGACACCAGCGCCGGGTTCAACAGCCCTGGCCAGGTGACGCTGCTGATGCCGCCGCGTCACGAGACTCTCGCGCTCGGCGCCAGGCGCGCGCACTGGCTGCGGTGCCGGCTAACCCGGCCGGAGCCCGGCCAGCCTGAGTACCGCAACCCACCGCAGCTGGAGTCCCTGTCGGTGGTGGCGCTGGGCGGGGCGGTCACCGGGTACCACGCGGAGCCCGCGCCGGCGGAGCTGATCGGCACCAGCGACGGTAAGCCCGGCCAGGTCTTCCAGGTACGCCGCGTGCCCGTGCTGCCGCGCCGTCCAGATGAGACGGTCCGCGTCGTGCTGCCTCGGCACGACCGCGCCACCGACCCGGAGGAGCAGACCTGGTCGGAGGTCGCCGACCTCGCGGACGCGACCGAGGACGACCAGGTCTTCACGTGGTCGGGCGCCTCCGGCGAGATCCGCTTCGGGCCGCAGGTGATCGATCGGGACGGCCGGGTGAAGCAGCACGGCGCGATCCCGCCGATCGACGCGCAGGTGTGGGTGACCGGGTATCGCTTCGGCGGCGGGCGGCGCGGCAACGTGGCGGCGAACAGGCTGACCGTGCTGCACACCTCGATCCCGTTCGTCGCCTCGGTGACCAACCTCGACCCGAGCCGCGGCGGCGTCGACCCGGAGACGGTGGCGAACGCCAAGCTGCGCGGGCCGATGCTGTTGCGCGGCGCCCGCCGGGCGGTCACCGCCGAGGACGTGGAGCGGCTGACGCTGGACGCCGCACCAGCCGTCGCACGGGCTCGCTGCCTGCCACCGGAGAACGCCGGCGACCCGGCACGCCTGCTCGTCATCCCGCGCGTCGACGTGCCCCCCGCCCAACTGGTCCTGGATGACCTGATCATCCCGCCGGAGCTGGAGGAGCAGATCAAGGCGTACCTCGAACCGCGCCGGCTGCTCACCATGCGGCTGCGCGTCGAGACGCCCCGGTACCAGGGTGTGAAGGTGGCCGCCGAGGTGCGCGCCGCGCCGGGCATGCGCCCCGAGACCGTGCGCGAGCGGGCCGAGCAGGCCCTCTACGAGTACATCAACCCGCTGACCGGTGGGCCGGGCGGCCAGGGTTGGCCGTTCGGGATAGACCTGCAGCTCGGCGACGTCTACGGCGTGCTGCATGGCGCGCTGGGCGTACAGGGTGTGGAGGCGGTGCACTTCATCACCGCCGACCTGCGCCGCGAGCGGGCCATCGAGCAGGTAGACCAGCGGGTGCGGCTGCAGCCCGGCGCGCTGTTCATGTCCTTCCAGCACAGGGTCGAGGTGCGCCAGTGAGCGGGTGGCTGGTCGAGCAGCTGCCGCGGGCGATGGCGGCCGACCCGGTGCTGGCCGGGTTCGCCACCGCGTTCGAGGAGGTGGCCGACAGCGTGCTGGCCCGTGTCGACAGCATCGAGCACCAGGTCGACGCCGGGCTGGCCACGCCGGAGATGCTCCAGTTCATCGCGTCCTGGCTGGGGCTGGTGCTGGAGCCGACCGACCCGCCCGCGTACCGGCGCGCACTGGTGCGGCAGGTGGGCCGCCTGCTCGGCTGGCGCGGCACCCGGTATGGCGTGGAAGGGCTGCTGGAGGCCGCGACCGGCGCCCGCGTGACCGTGTCGGACGGCGGCGGCGTCTACGGGATACGCGACGAGGTGCCCCCGGCGGACCCGGTGGTGCGGGTGACCCTGGACCACACCGGTCACCTGAGCGAGCAGCAGGTGCGCGGCTTCCTGGAGGTGGAGCTGCCGCTGGGCGCGCAGGTCGAGCTCGACGTGCGGTACCCGCAGAGCCCGAGCCGTGGCCGGGCCAGCGTCCGCGCGTTCCCCCCGCAGGGCCAGGCGCCGGGCACCGCGAGGGGCCGAGCGCGGCCGCCGCAGGCGTCACAGCGGCCGCCGGAGGCGGCGCCGGGAGAGGGAGGAGCGGATGGTGGCTGACGCGTACGCCGGCCGGCAGACGGTGGCGTGCCCGGACTGCGGCACGCCCGTCCGGCCGGACCGCGAACGGCTCTGCCCCACCTGCGGGTACCCGCTGGTGCTCCTGCGCTCCGCACCCGTGGAGGGCGAGGCGGGCCCGGCGCGGGTGCCGGGCGAGCAGGGCGAGGCGACCGACGTGCTGCGCACCGGCCTCTTCGCGCGCGGTGCGACCACAGTGGACGACCAGCCGCCGCCGGGGCTCGACGAGGTGGAGTGCCCGCGCTGCCGCGAGCGCAACCCGCTGGAGCGGGTGCGCTGCCAGCGCTGCGGCCTGGAGCTGCGGGGCCGGCACCTAACGCCGGTGGCGGCACCGCCGCTGCCTGAGCCGGTCATACCGTTCGAACCCGAGCCGCCGAGGCCCCGGCGCAGCAACCGGTGGATGATCCCGGTGGGCTGGGCGCTGGTGATCGCCGCGGTCCTGATCGCGGCGGCCGCGTACTTCGCCACCCGGGGACCCGACCCGAGCAACTCGCAGGAGCAGGATCCGCCCGCTGGCAACGGCGGGCTGGTGCGGGTCGCTCAGCAGGACATCCAGGCCAGCGCGTCCAGCACGCTCCCCAACGATCCGCGCTTCAACGTGGCGAACACAGTGGACGGTAAGAACGAGACGACGTGGCAGAGCGACGGCAAGCGCCTGCCCAGCAACGTCGGCGTGAGCCTCACGTACCGGTTCGCCCGCGAGGTGCCGCTCGCCCGCATCACAATCGTCAACGGGGACGCCCGGTCGGAGCGGGACTTCACGAACAACGAGCGGGTGCGGCGTCTCCAGGTGCGTGCCGGCTCGTGGGTGGCGAGCTGGGAGCTGAAGGACACCACGGAACCGCAGTCGATCGACGTCGACGCGGGCCAGGTGTCGGCGGTGACGCTGGAAGTCGAGGCGGTCTATCCCGGCACGACCTTCAAGGACGTCGCGATCTCCGAGGTCGTTTTCGAAGTACCGGATGGAAGTGGAGGCTAGGCGATGGCGGTGCCGTTGCGGGTGACCGTGTCGATCGAGCGTATCGACGCGGCACCCGGCGACACGTTCAACTTCGACGTCACCGTGCGCAATACCAGCGACATCGTCGAGCACTACGTCGTCGAAATGCTCGGGCTCCCCGCGGGTGCCACCTCGCGGGCCGAGCCGGATGTGGCCAAGCTGCGGCCCGGCGAGAGCGCCACGGCAGCGGTGCAGGTCTCGATACCCGTGCAGGCACCAGCCGCGGCCGGCCTGTACACGCTGGGCGTGCTGGTGCACTCCAAGTACCGCGAGGAGGTGTCGCGCTGCGAGGAGTTGCCGCTCTCGCTCGCGGCCGTCGAAGACGTCACGGTCCGCGTCGAGCCGGAGGTCGCGACCGGCGGGCGCAGCGCCCGGTACACGGTCCAGATCACCAACGGGGGCAACTTCGGGGCGCGGGTGGCACTGGGGCTGTCCGACCCGGAGCAGCGGGTCACGTCCGCGTTCGACCCGCCGGTGCTCGACCTGCCGCAGGGCGCGATCGCGCATTCGTTCCTGAGCGTGCGCGCGCCCGTGCCGTGGAACAAGGAGAAGCAGCGGGTCCTCACCGTCGAGGCAGCCGGCGGCGGCGTACGAGGTAAGGGCACCGCCACGTTCGTGCAGTTGCCCCGGTTCGCGTCGAAGCTGGTGCGTACCGCTGGCATGCTCGGCGCGGTGCTCGTCGTCGCCGGCGCCGTGCTGGCTGCGGCACTGATCGCGCGGGCGGGCAACGACGACGAGCAGAACCAGGCCGGCAACAACCTGACGCCGCCGGCCGCGACGTCCGGCGCGCCGGCGCCGGCCACGTCGGCGGCGCCGTCGCCCAGCGAGAGCCCGAGCGCCGCGCCCACGACCGCGCCGGCGCAGTCGCCGACCGCGGCGCCGCCGGCCGACCCGATCACGGTCGACGCGACGCGGCCCTTCGGCGACCCGGCGAACGGCGTACTGCCGGGCGACGCATTCCGACAGTTCGACCTGGCGCTGACCGGGCGGCCGGAGCGGAACAGCCCCGACGGCTGCGACGACGCGAGGTCCGTGGCGGTGACGGGAGACGCCACCAACGGCCGGTCGCTGTCCGCGTCGCAGCAGGACGACGCGACGGCCTGCAAGGCGGTGCCGGTGAGCATCGAGGGGCTCCGGGACATCGCCGCGATCCAGGTGATCGTGGCCGGCGACGACCGGCGGCAGATGGAAGTGTTCTACAAGAACGGGAACCGGAGCATCCAGGACGACCTGATCCTCACGACAGAGGAGCGTCGCGGTGAGATCGACTTCGTGGTCGTGCGGGGTGTACCGGATGGAGCCGGCGACGATCCGCCGCCGGCCGCCATCCGGACGATCCGGTACATCCCCGCGAACAGCTGAGCGAGGCCTCAGTACAGGAAGCTGCCGTACGGGCCGTTGAGGATGTTGTTCTTCTGGGCCTGGCTGAAGTGCGTGTTCGGGTAGTTGTAGAAGGAGGCCGACATCGGGGTGCCGTCGGTCGACGAGGAGTCCGGCAGACCGAACGCGTGGCCAAGCTCGTGCACCATGCCGCCGTACCAGCGGTTCATGTTGCCGCCGATGCCCGCGGCGCCGTCGGCGTCGTGACCGCTGAGGATCACCCAGCCGCTGCCACCGCCACCACCGGAGCAGGACGCCTCGGCGCTGATCTCGCCGACGTTGATCCAGCGGCTGTCGGGGGCACGCAGGTTGAGCTTGCGCATCAGCTCCTGCTGCATGTTGAACACGACCCACCAGTAGCACTCGTTGCCGTTGGGCGTGTTCTCGTACCAGGAGCGCGGGTGGTCGCCGTTGACGACCTCGACGACCGGGTTGTTGAGCCGGAATGTCTTACCCAGTTCCTGCTGGTAGTAGCGCTGTGCCTCGCGCATGACGTTGGCGATGCCGTCCGGGTACCGCTGGTCGTAGGCCACGTCGGTGGGCTTGAGCCAGTACACGCGGATGGTGCCGTTCGGCGGCGTGGCCGGCGGCCCTGTGGTCGGCGGCCCTGTGGTCGGCGGCCCTGTGGTCGGCGGCGGGCTGGTCGGGGCCGTGCTCGTCGGCGGCGCGCTCGTGGGCGTGGTGGTTCCCGGGGTCGGCACGGGACCGTTGCAGGCTACGCCGTTGACCGAGAAGTTCGTGGGGACCGGGTTCGACGACCCGTTCCACGACCCGTTGAAGCCGAAGGACACGCTGCCGTTCGTCGCGACGTTGCCGTTCCAGCCCACGTTGGCGGCGGTCACCGCTGCCCCGCTCTGTGTCACGGCCGCGTTCCACGCCTGCGTGACCGCCTGGCCCCCCGCGAACGACCACCGGATGGTCCAGCCGTTCAGCGGGTCGCCGAGGTTGGTGAGGTTGACGTTGCCGGTGAACCCGCCGGGCCACTGCGATCCGATCGTGTACGTGACCCTGCAGGCGGTGGCGGCCGCCGCGGGGCCGGCGGTGGCGGTCGCGAACGCCGCGGCGGCGAGCCCCATGGCCGCGGCGGCGGCGAGTAGTCGTTTCATCGGCGTCTCCTTGGGAGGGTGGGTGACCAACGGGTACATCGCTGGCGCAGCGTGATGCCGTCACGTCCCGCCCGGTGACGCGATCTAGCAACACATCTACCGCATGGTTTCGATGTCTGTCAATGGAACGCGTCGACCGCCCTGGGTAACCGAACCGGTTCAGTTAAGCCCTTCGCAGGTATCAATTTCGCAGACAAGGCCGGGTGGTCTTGACGGCTGTCCATACCTCATGTTTCGCTGACGTAACTTACGCGGTTCAGCAATCCCGCCAAACGTATCGACTAACGACACAATCGTCCGTGCCGGGGCGCAACCCCTCGGCTGGGCGCGCGTGCGCGTACCCATCCCTCAACCACGCACGAGGAGGACGTACCCGATGCGAACCCGACCTCGATATATCGCCGCGCTGTTCACGGCGGTGCTGCTGGCGACGACGGCCTGCGAAGGCGGCGACGGCGGATCTAGCGGCAACTCGTCCAACGGCGGGCAGTACCCCCGCAACGAGACGCTCTACACGAGCGGCAGCGCCTGGGGTCCGCCCACCACGTGGAACCCGATCGTGCCCGGCTACGCCACCGGCACCGTCGGCCTGATCTACGAGCCGCTCTTCATCTTCAACCCGGAGAAGCTGGAGCTGGAGCCGTGGCTCGCCGAGAAGGGCGAGTGGAGCGCCGACAACAAGACCTACACGGTGACCCTGCGCGACGGCGTCAAGTGGAGCGACGACAAGCCGCTGACCGCCGACGACGTCAAGTACACCGTCGAGCTCGGCAAGATCAAGGCGGTGCCCTACAGCAACCTGTGGAACTGGCTCGCCAGCGTCGAGGCCCCCGACGCGCGCACCGTGAAGTTCACCTTCTCCGACCCGCGGGTCCAGGAGTGGGAAAACTGGCTGTACGAGAACCCGATCGTCCCGAAGCACATCTGGGAGTCGCGCTCCGAGGCAGACATCACCACCCACAAGAACGAAAAGCCGATCGGCAGCGGGCCATACGTGTACCAGGCGCACGCCCAGGACCGCATGGTCTGGAAGAAGAAGGAAGGCTGGTGGGCCGAGAAGGCTCTCAGCCTGAAGGTCGCGCCGACGTACATCGTCGACATCGTCAACTCCAGCAACGAGGTGGCGCTGGGCCTGCTCACCTCTGGCCGGCTGGACCTGAGCAACAACTTCCTGCCCGGCGTCGCCAACCTGCTCAAGGGTGACTTCAAGGTCAAGACGTACTACGCCGAGCCGCCCTACATGCTGTCGGCCAACACCGCGATGCTCATCCCGAACACCACGAAGGCGCCGATGAACGACGTCGCCTTCCGTAAGGCCCTCGCCCAGTCGATCGAGGTCAAGAAGATCGTCGAAGGCGTGTACGGCAACATCGTCAAGGCGTCGAACCCGACGGGCCTGCTCCCGGTCTACGACCAGTACGTCGACCAGGCCACGGTCTCCTCGTCCGGCTTCACGTTCGACACCGCCAAGGCCAAGGCCACTCTCGCCAGCGCCGGCTACCGGGACACCAACGGCGACGGCAAGGTCGAAGACAAGAGCGGCAAGCCGATCAGTCTCAAGCTCATCGTCCCGTCGGGCTGGACCGACTGGATGGAGGCGGCCCGGGTGATCGCCGAGGGCGCGCAGGCCGCCGGCCTCAACATCGTCGCGGAATTCCCGGACGCCGCCGCGCTCGACGACGCCCGCACCGCCGGCAAGTTCGACCTGCTCCTCAACAACTGGACCGGCGTCAGCAACACGCCGTGGACGTACTACAACTACGTCTTCCAGATGCCGGTGCAGGCGCAGCAGTTCAGCGCCAACTTCTCGCGGTACCAGAACCAGGCCGCGTGGGAGCTCGTGCAGAAGCTGGCCCGCACGCCCAGCGACGACCCGGCGTACAAGACCACGATCACCGAACTCCAGAAGATCCAGCTGGCCGAGCTGCCGGCGATCCCGCTCTGGTACAACGGCATGTGGGCGCAGTACACCGAGTCCACCTGGACGAACTGGCCGTCCGAGGCCAGTGGCGCGCCCAAGGACTTCCCCAGCACGTGGAACAACATGTGGGAACTGGGAAGCATCAAGATGCTGACCCAGCTGAAGCCCGCCTCGTCGAAGTAACGAACCGCACGGGCAAATGAGGGGAGGGCGCGCGTGCGCCGGTACTTCGCGAGAAAGGTAGCGATCTACCTGCTGACGTTCTTCGTCGCGGTGACGCTCAACTGGCTGATCCCCCGGTTCATGCCGGGCGATCCGGTCCTGCGGATGCTCACCCGGACGTCAGTGTCCAATCCGGACGCGATCGCGCCGATGCGGGAGTACTACAACAACGTCTTCGGCCTGGACGTGCCGCTGTGGCGGCAGTACCTGAACTACTGGGCCGAGTTGTTGCAGGGCAACATGGGCATCAGCGTATGGCTGTTTCCCGCGCCGGTCACCGAGGTGATCCTCGACGCGGTGCCGTACACGCTCGCCCTCCTCAT
The DNA here is from genome assembly GCF_036906915.1 of Micromonospora sp. CPCC 206061. Taxonomy (NCBI): domain Bacteria; kingdom Bacillati; phylum Actinomycetota; class Actinomycetes; order Micromonosporales; family Micromonosporaceae; genus Micromonospora; species Micromonospora sp. CPCC 206061. The sequence continues at coordinate 26,896 of NZ_JBAKHX010000051.1, read as the reverse complement.
CCCATCCATCCTGTTGAGCTGGTACGCCGGCAACAAGGTGGGCGCGCTCGCCGCCCGCCGCCGGTGGCTCGACAACACGGTGCTGCCCCTCGGGTACGCGCTCACCGCCACGCCGTACATGTGGATCGCGATCGTGCTGGCCTGGAGCCTCGCGATCATCGCGGGGATCTTCCCGGTCGCCGGCGGCTACAGCTTCGACCTGCAACCGTCGTGGTCGCTGGTGTTCTTCAACAGCCTGCTCCAGCACTGGTTCCTGCCGTTCCTGTCGCTGTTCCTGGTGGCGTTCGGCGGCTGGGCCATCGGCATGAGAAACATGATCATCTATGAGCTTGAGGCCGACTACGCCAACTACCTGGAGGCGCTCGGCGCGCCACGCCGGCTGATCCGCCGGTACGCGTTCCGCAACGCTCTCCTGCCGCAGCTGACCGGCCTCGCGCTCCAGCTCGGTGTGCTGGTGGCCGGCGCCCTGGTCACCGAGATCGTGTTCGGCTATCCCGGCCTCGGGCGGCTGATCCTGATGGCGATCCAGAACCAGGACTTCTTCCTGCTCCAGGGCGCCTTCCTGTTCATCGTGATCGGGGTCCTGATCGCAAACTTCGTGATCGACATCATCTACGTCCTGGTCGACCCGCGTACCCGGACCGGCATGACGGGAGGCGCCGCATGAGTGACGTTGACAGCGCGCGGGCAGACGCCGCGTCTGCCAGCGATCCGGCTCACGTCGCGGAGGTGGTGTCGGCGCCCGCGGTGCCGCTGGCCACCGGCCCGGTCGCGGCCGCGGCGCCGGGTGCGCGCCGCACCCGCGACGCGCTGCACTTCGCCCTGCGCAACAAGAAGGTCGTCGGCGGCGGGATCGTCGTCCTGGCCTTCCTGGCGCTCGGCATGATCGCGCCGCTCTTCTACGACTACGGCCACAGCGAGTACGTCGGGCCGCAGAGCACCGGGCCGTCAGGCGAGTACTGGTTCGGCACGACGACGTTCGGGCAGGACGTGTTCCTCCAGTTCGTGCACGGCATCCGGTCCACCTTCCTGGTGGGCCTGCTCGGTGGCGGGCTGGCAGCGCTGATCGGCATGACGATCGGCTTCGTGGCGGGATACGTGGGCGGCCTGGTCGACGAGGCGCTCAACATGCTCACCAACATCGTGCTGGTGCTGCCCGCCCTGGCTGTGCTGATCATCCTGCATACGTACATCGGCATCAGCAGCGTCCCCTCGCAGGCCCTCTTCATCGGGATCTTCTCCTGGCCGTGGGTGGCGCGAGCGGTGCGCGCGCAGACGTTCTCGCTGCGCACCCGCGACTTCGTCGACCTTGCCCGGCTGAGCGGCATGGGCTCCGGAGCGATCATCCGGCGCGAGATCGCGCCGAACATGAGCTCCTACCTGTTCATGACGTTCATCCTGCTCTTCGGCGGCTCGGTGCTCTTCGCCGCCACCCTCGACTTCATCGGGCTCGGCCCGACCGGCGTGATGTCGCTCGGCCTGATGATGAACAACGCCGTGCACTGGAGCGCGCTCCAGCTCGGCCTGTGGTGGTGGTTCCTGCCGCCAGGGCTCGGTATCACCGCGATCGTCGGCGCCCTGTACATCATGAACGTCGGGCTCGACGAGGTCTTCAACCCCAAGCTGCGGGAGATGTGAGGCATGAGCCTGCGGGTCGACAACCTCCGGGTGTACTACCGGACGCTGCGCGGCGATGTGAAGGCGCTCGACGGCGCGACCTTCGCGCTGGCCGACGGCGAGATCATGGGGCTGGCGGGGGAGTCCGGGTCGGGCAAGTCCACGCTCGGTAAGAGCCTGATCCGCCTCGACACCCGGATGCGGCTGGTCGAGGGCGGCGTGGAGCTCGACGGCAAGCCGCTGCCGATCGGCGACCAGGACGCGATGAACGCGTACCGGTTCAAAGCCGTATCGCTGATCCCGCAGTACGCGATGAGCGCCCTGAACCCCACCCGGAAGATCGGCAAGATGATCTCCGAGCTGCTGGGCTCCCGTGGCGTCAAGTACGGCGAGATCAAGCCCGAGTTGGAGCGCCGCCTCGACCTGGTGGGCCTGTCTCGGGACGTTCTGGGCAACTACCCGATCGAGCTGTCCGGCGGCATGAAGCAGCGGATGGTGCTCGTACTGTCCACATTGCTCAACCCCAGCCTGCTCATCGCCGACGAGGTGACCTCGGCGCTCGACGTGTCGACCCAGCGAGCCGTAGCCGAGACGCTGGTGGAGTTCCGCGACCGCGAGTTCGTCAAGAGCATGATCGTGGTCACGCACGACATCTCGCTGGTGTACCAGATCGCCGACACCATCATGGTCATGTACGCCGGCAAGCTCGCCGAGAAGGCGCCCGCCGATGTGGTGGTCAACGCGCCCCGGCACCCGTACACGCAGCTCTTGATCTCTTCGCTGCCCGAAGTCGGCGTCCGGTACGCGGACCGCAAGCTGGCAGGCATCCCCGGCAGCCCGCCAGGGCTGCTGAACCCGCCGGCGGGCTGCCGGTTCCGCGACCGGTGCCCGCTGGCGTTCGCGCGGTGCGTCGAGGAGCCGCCGTTCGTCGAGGTCGACAAGGACCACCACGTCGCCTGTTGGAAGGCCCAATGAGCATGCTGTCGCTGGAACGGGTTTCGAAGAAGTACCGGGTCGGCGCCTTCGGCGGGCGTGAGCTGACCGCCGTGCGCGACGCGACCTTCATGGTCAAACCCGGCGAGGTCGTGTCGCTGATCGGCGAGAGCGGCAGCGGTAAGACCACGATCGGCCGCATGGTGCTGCGGCTCGCGTCCGTGAGCGGCGGCCACATCCGGTACGACGGCACCGACGTCTCAAGGCTCAAGGGCCGGCAGCTCGCCGGGTACTACAAGCGGGTGCAGGGCGTCTTCCAGGACCCGTTCAGCACCTACAACCCGATCTTCAAGGCCGACCGCGTGCTGCACACGATCCGGCCCAGCTTCTTTCCCGAGGCGAGCGCCGCCGAGTGGCGCAAGCGCATCGACACCGCCCTGGAGTCGGTGCGGCTCGATCCCCGGCAGGTGCTCGACAAGTACCCGCACCAGCTCAGCGGCGGTCAGCTCCAGCGCATGCTGATCGCCCGGGCGCTGCTGCTCGACATCAAGCTCCTGGTGGCCGACGAGATCATCAGTATGCTCGACGCCTCGACCCGCATCGACGTGCTCAACCTGCTCGCCGACCTCAAGGAGCGCGGCCTCGGCATCCTCTTCATCACCCACGACCTGTCGCTCGGCCACTACATCAGCGATCGGTCGGTGATCCTGCGCCGCGGTGTGGTCGTCGAGATGGGCAGCACCGACAAGGTGTTCGGCAGCCCGCGGCACCCGTACACGCGGACCCTGCTGTCGTCGGTGCCGCAAATGCACCGCAAGTGGACACGCGCCGACATCGCCCGCACGGTCGACGGTCGTTGCGCGATCCACGACGACGCTTGCGCCGGAGAGCCTGGTCTGGTGGAGGTCGACGACGACCACCTCGTGGGGTGCGCCGCTCAGTAGTAGCCCTTGCCCCCGTCGAGCAGCTCGCGGATCACGTCGAGCTGGCCGGCGTGCCGCCCGGTCTCCTCGACCATGTGGATGAGCATCCAGCGCAGGTTGGCGCCGCTCGAACGGAAGTCCGGGTGCTTACCCACGTCGTCGAGCGAGTGCGCCGCCACGATCTCGTTGGAGAGCGCGCACTGCCGGTCGTACTCGTCGAGGAGCTGCGCCAGCGGCACCCCCTCGACCATGAAGTCCTTGTCTTCGACCTCTTCGTCGAACGATGGCCCGGTCGCCGGCCGGCCCAGGAAGAGCACCTCGAACCAGCACTGCTCGGTCCACCGCAGGTGCGAGATGAGCCCCGCGACCGTCATCAGCGGCGAGTCGGGCAGCACGGCCCGGTGGGCGTCCTCATCGGACAGCCCTTCACACTTCCAATGCACGATCGACCGTTGCAGGTCGAGCCAGCCGACCAATGCGGTGCGTTCGTCGGCGGTGAGCGGCGGGCGTTCGCGAAGGGGAGGCACGACGCGGACGCTACCTTCCGCGTTTCCGAGACCGCACCGTATTTACCAAGCCCACGCCTCCGGCGCCGGGCCGCCCTTGCCGACGGGTGGAAACAGCTCGTCGAGCCGCTTCAGCGTCTCGGGCGCCAGCTCGGTCTCCACCGCCGTGAACGCGAGGTCGAGCTGCTCAGGCGCCCGCGGCCCGATCACCGGCGCGGTGACACCCGGCCGCGACAGCAGCCACGCCAGCGCCACCGTGGTCGGCTCGACGCCCAACTCGGCGCACAGCTTCTCGTACCCCTCGAGCGCCGCCCGGTGCGGCTCGACCCGCTCCGGGGCGTGCAGCACACTCCGGCCGCTGACGCCCTCCCGCTGCTTGCGCAGTGCGCCCGACAGCGCGCCGAAGTGCAGCGGCGAGTACGGCAGCACCCCGATACCCAGCTCGATCGCCGCGGGCAGCACCTCCAACTCGACGTGCCGGGTCAGCAGGTTGTACTTGCACTGCTCCGACACCAGCCCCAGGAAGTGACGCTTGTCCGCCGCGGCTTGCGCCGCCGCGAGGTGCCAGCCGGCGAAGTTCGACGAGCCGACGTACCGGATCTTGCCCTGGCCGACGAGCGTCTCCATCGCCTGCCAGATCTCCTGCCACGGCGTCTCGCGCTGCACGTGATGCATCTGGTACAGGTCGATCCAGTCGGTGCGGAGCCGCCGCAACGACGCCTCGCAGGCTGCGATGATGTGCCGCGCCGACAACCCCCGATCGTTGGGCCAATCGCTCATCGGCGCGTACACCTTCGTCGCCAGCACGATTTTGTCGCGCTGCCCTGTGCCCGCGAACCAACTGCCGATGAATTTTTCGCTCGTCCCGTCGTAGTCCACGCGCCCGTACATGTTCGCCGTATCGACGAAGTTGACGCCCGCTTCGACTGCTTTGTCCAGGACTGCGTGACTGGCAGCCTCGTCGATCTGCCAGCCGAAGTTCATGGTGCCAAGGCAGAGCCGGCTCACGCTCAGCCCAGTGCGACCCAGGTTGCTGTACTCCATGACAAGGACCATAGGACGCGGCCCAGCCTGGTCGTTTGCCGTTCGACTGTGCTCGAATGGAACGTGATCCGCATCGAGTTCGCGCCCGCCGACCTGGCCGGGCTAAGGTTCGCGCACTCGCCGATGGTCGAGGTCGTGGCGAGCGGCTTCGCGCTGAGCCAGCCCCAGCGGCACTGGATGCACTCCGCCTGGCGCGCCCGCGTACGCCCCCGCCTCGCCGGCGTCGACACCTTCCTCGCCCTGCTGCGCGGCCCGACCTGCTACGTCCCCGACTTCCTCACACCCGTCCCGGACATCGCCCGCCCCAGCCTCGACGACGAACTGCGCACCATCGCCGGCACCCCGCTCGACCGGGTCGCCGCCGAGGTCGCCGCCGGCTGGGCCGGCCACCGTGCGCCGCCCGAGATCACCCGGTTCGAGACCGACCCGGCGGGCGCGCTGGCCGAGCTGATAGCGCAGGTCCGCCGGTACTTCAGGCTCGCCATCGCCCCGATCTGGCCGCGCCTGCGCGCGACCGCCGAGGGCGAGATCACACACCGGGCGCTCGCCGCCGCCGAACACGGCCCGCGAGCGCTGCTCGCGGGACTCCATCCCAAGCTGCGGTGGGACGGTTCGGCGTTGCTTCTCGGGTACGCCAAAAGGCAGGACTGGGCACACGATGGCAGCCCGCTCGCGCTGATGCCCGCCGCGTTCGCCGGCCCGATGGTGTACGCCACCACCGGCACTCCGAGCGGCCGCGCCCTGTGGTATCCGCCGCGCGGCTACGCCGACCTGTGGTCCGCTGGCGGACACCTCGCCGAACCTCCCGCAGCCCTCGCCGCGCTGCTCGGCCCCACCCGCGCGGCCGTGCTCACCCTGCTCGCCGTGCCATGTAGCACCGGCGAGGTGGCCGAGGCCCTGCGGCTCGCGCCGGCAACCGCCTCCCACCACCTGACCACCCTGCGCGACGCCGGCCTGGTCGTCGGCCAGCGCACCGGCCGCCGCCTCCGCTACCTGCGCACCGGCCTCGGCGAGCAACTGGCTAGCTAGGCGGTGGCCCGATGAGATCCCACCGGTTGCCGGCGACGTCCACGAACACCACCACCCGCCCATACGCTTCTGCGCGCGGCTCGGTCACGAACTCCACGCCCGCCGCCACCATGCGCTGGTAGGTGGCCTCGAAGTCGTCCACGCGCAGGAAGAACCCGACCCGCCCACCGACCTGGTTGCCCACAGCGGCGGCCTGGCGCTCGCCGTCAGCCCGCGCGAGCACGATGCCCGTCTCCGCCCCCGGCGGCCGCACCACCACCCACCTCTTCGGGCGCCCGTCGTTCGTCAGCGAAGGCGAATCCTCGACCAACTCAAACCCCAACACCTCCGTAAAGAACCGGATAGCGGGTTCGTACTCATCCACCACCACCGTGAACCGATCAACTCGCACGTCCTAACCTCCCACCAAATGCCGACCCGCGCCGACCCGCGCCGCTCGCCGTCCACCTTCGCCTCCCCAGCGTGTCACCGCCCCAGCGTGTCACCGCCCGTACGGCGACGGGGCGCGCGGGGTATCGGTCCACTCATGTTCGTCGGTGGTAGAGGTTGCGGCGGGGTTTGCGTTCGGTGTCCACATAGTGTGGTGGGATGAACTCGGGTCTGCCGTCTGCGCCGAGGCGGACTTCCCATTCGCGGTGGTGGATGAGTCGGTGGTGGTAGCCGCATAGCAGGACGCCGTTGTGTAGGGCGGTGGTGCCGCCGGTGGTCCAGGCGGTGATGTGGTGGGCGTCGCACCAGCGTGGTGGCCGGTCGCAGCCGGGGAACGCGCATCCGCCGTCCCGGGCGACGAGTGCGCGTCGTAGTGGTCCGGTGAACAGTCGTCGGGATTGTCCGACGTCCAGGATCTGCCCGTCTCCGCCGAGGACCATGGGGATGATGTGGGCGTCGCAGGCCAGCCGTCGCACCTGTTCGGCGGTCAACCGTTCTCCGGTGTCGAGTTGCCCGTCGCCGAGTTGGTGGTGGAGTAGGTCGTAGGGGACGGTGACCACGATCTGCGGCCGATCCCCGCCGTTGGCGGGTAGTTGTTCGGTGTGTAGCGCCAGCCGGCACACTTCGACCAGGGCGTCGGCGCGGCGTTGGGTGGCGGTGCGTTCGTCGGGTTTGCATAGTGGGTCGAGGGCGGCGTTGATGGTGGCGGCGGCTTCGGTGTCGAGCCAGCCGGTGAGCCGGTAGCGGCCGTCGCCGGTGTTGGTCAGGGTGAAACCGCGGGTCTGTTGTGCCTTCTTCTCCTCCTGTTCGGCGGCTCGTCGGTCGGCGTCTTCGGCTATGTCTGGTGCGAGGTGGGTCAGGATCCGGGCGGTGATCTTTTTGAGGATGGCTGGTTCCCAGTCGGTGTGCTGGTCGACCAGGGTCTTTTCGGCCAGGTCCACCACATCGGTCGGCACCTGCCCGGCCAGGTCGGTGATGGTTTTGGCGAGGATGTGTGCCTGTTCGATGTTGATCGCCGCGGTCGACAGCGCCGCATCCAGGACGGGTCGTTGATCCACGATGCGGGCCAACTCCACCATCCGGCGTGCGGTCTGGATGCTCACGTGCAAGCGTCCGCGGAGCCAGACGGCGGTGCTGCTGGCCTCTTGTGTGATGGGCAGGTTCCGGCCGTCGATCTCCCGGATCAGGTGCAGTTGGGCGGCGGTGAGCATCTGCTGGGCGTCATGCACCGCATGCAAAGCGGAGACGAGATGATCGTCGGGCAGCGACCACACGGCGGTGCTGGCGCATTGGCCGGCGGCGCTTGTGAGCTGCTGCAACGTTTCCCGCACACATCAATTCTCGTACGTTCGTGCGATGATCGTTGCCCTCGCGGCCGCCACGCCGGAGGCGACACGCCGACACCACGAAATTGGTTCCCGTGCGGGTTGTCGGGTGGTGACGGCGGGGGTCTTGAGGTTGCTGCGGCTGGGCTGCGACCCGCTGTCGGGGTCGGCGGGGAGACCGGGTGGGTGCCGCGCTGGCACGGGCTTGTTGGCGGTGGACGGGCGTCGCATCCGCGCGGTTGTTGGCGGCGTGGCGGGACGCTGTGTTCGCACGGGGTTGTCAGGTGGTGGGACGGGCGCCGCGCTGGCACGGGGTTGTCAGGGGTAGGCGCGCGCCGCGCTCGCACGGGTCGTCGGCGTGGGGCCGCTGTGCGCGGGTGGTCCGGCTGCCTCCCGGCGCGGAGCCTGTCACAGTTCAAGGGGTCAGCGCCGATCGAGTTGAACGGCCCGGCGGCTGGGTCGGAACCAGCACGCCGCGTTCTGGGGTTTGGCTGCTTTCCCATGGCGACGGCCCAGCCCAAGATCCGGCGCCTCGTCGACCATGCGGCGGCTGGATGAGCGTTGGTTCGCGGCCCGGCCGCGCCTCAGACCGCGCGGAGCTTGCGCCGATCGGCTCGTCGATCAAGGAGATCTGCATTGACCAAGGGCAAATGCACGTGGAAATGAGATCGAACCACGTGCATTTGCCCTTGATCGGCGGGAAGGAGGGCGAGGGGAAGGCGGGACGTTAGGGCGCGCGGAGGGTGAGCAGGGTGATCTCGGACGGGGCGAAGACTCGGAAGGGAGGGCCCCAGAAGCCGGTGCCGCGGCTGGTGTAGAGCTGCGTGCGCTCGCTGTGCCTGGTCAGGCCCTGGACCACCGGCTGGTCTACGCGGACCAGGTAGTGGAAGGGCCAGATCTGGCCACCGTGGGTGTGGCCGGAGATTTGGAGGTCGATGCCGTGCTCGACGGCGTCGCGGACCTGCTTCGGCTGGTGGGCGAGGAGAAGTACCGGCAGGTCCGGGTCGGCGCCAGCCAAAGCTGCCGCATGGTCGGCGCGGTGGCCGGGGGCGCCTGAGCCGGCGGCGGTTATGTCGTCCACCCCGGCGATCACAAGGCCCGCGCCGTTTCGGGAAACCACCACGTGGCGGTTGTGCAGGGCCTGCCAGCCGAGGTCGCGCATGTGGTCGAGCCAGCCCTGGGCGGCGCCGAAGTACTCGTGGTTGCCGGTCACGTACGTCTTGGCCAATCGCGCCTGGACAGCGCCGAGCGGTGCGGCCTGCTCACGGCGCTGGTCGACGGTGCCGTCGGCGATGTCGCCGGTGTGGCACACGATGTCGGGGTCGAGGTCGTTGACGGCGTCGATGACGCGGGCGGACCAGCGGGCGCGGTCGATGGGGCCGTAGTGGGTGTCGGTCAGGAGCACGACGCGTACGCCGTCCAAGCCGGCGCCGAGCCGGGGGAGTGTGACGTCGACGCGGCGTACGCGAGGCACGCGCATCGCTTCCACGTATCCCCAGACCAACAGGACGATCGAGATCGCCGCGACCGCCGCCGCGACGATCCGGGAGCGTGTCGGGTCGGCGACGCCGCCGACGGCGAGCGCGGCGCGGAGCACGTTGCCGAGCAGGGCCCAGGCGAAGAGGACCCAGATGACGCCGAGGAGCGTGTCGCCGGTGCGGGCTGCCCAGTCGAGGTGCCGGGGACCGTGGCCGAGGATCATGAACACGGGGAACGCGACCAGGGCGGCCACGAAGAGCAGCGTGCCCGTGGCGGTGAGGCCGATGGGCAGATCGCTCGCGAGCACCAGGGTCCACCAGGGAACCCCGAAAAGCAGGCCGAGGATCGTCGTGAGCAGCGCGCCGAACCGCAGCGCCCGCAGCCACCGTCTCGAAGGTGCGGCAACCGCCGCCTCACTCGCCGTCACCGCCGAAGCATGACACCCCTGCGGCGCCATCGACCACACGAAGCTCTCAGCGCGCACTCAGAAACGAAGCGCGGTGCGAAACGAAGCGCGGTGCGAAACGAAGCGCGGTGCGAAACGAAGCGCGGTGGCGAAACGAAGCGGCGCGGAACGAGGCTCCATGCGGAAGGGAACGGCGCGCGAAACGGAGCGGCGCGTGGAAGGGGCGCCGCGGGCGAGGTGCGCCACACACCCCGCCCGCGACGTCAGCCGCCGCACACCTCGATCACGGGCTGGCGAAACTCGGGTGGGGCGGCTGGCTGTAGGCGGTGTTCTGCCAGGCGACCGCCACGCGGTACTGCCGGTCCGGCATGAGCGAGACCCGCCTGATGCTGGTGGTGTCGGTGGACAGTTGGTGGTTTCCCCTTGCCCGTCCACGCGAAGATCGGCTTGAGACGTTTCATCGGACCACCACCAAGCGGGAGGGCGGGAAAGCGCTTGCCGTGCCCGTCAACGTAGGGGAAACATGTACCTACGTCAATAATCAGGCTGCTCCATGTGCGCCGAACGTGCACCAGCTGACGTACGCGCCGGGGTCGTCGCGGTCGAGCGACTCGCGCGCCTCGAAGAGGGCGTGCGCGAGCGTGCGCCCCTTGTTCAGGTGCTCGTGCAGGCCGCACATGAGGTCGATGGCGGCCACGTCCGGCACCGCGGCGGCGCTCGCGACGATGCCGGCGGTGCCGCGGGCGAGCAGGGCGCTGACGAAGCCGAGCACCTCGTCGCCGGCGTATGTGGCGTCGGCGCCGGATTCGCAGGAGGCGAGCACGAGCCGGTGTGGTGCCGCGCCGCGGGCCTCCAGTTCCTGCATGGTCAGCGGCCCGTCGGCCAGTACGAGCGAGGAGAAGAGGGGGTTGTCGGCGCGTAGCCGGCCGTGGCAGGCCAGGTGTACCAGGTCGGCGCCGTCGAGCAGGCGGATGACGGCCTCGGCGGTGCTGTGCGGTGGGGTGACGACGGTGGCGTGCGGGTACATCGCGTGCAGGCGCTGCACCTCGGCGGTCGCCCCGGTCAGGTGCGGGCCCTCGACCAGCACCACCGACTCGCCGGGCGGGCGGCGCAGGGCGGACTCCCGCGCCCTCGTCCAGAACCGTGCCGATGGGGCGAGGGAGACCGGGCCGTCGTGCAGCGCCGCCCAGGGCACGCCGTGCAGGTCGCCGACCGGTACCACGACGAGCTCGGCGTCGGGTTTGACGCCCAGCGGCTCGATCAGCAGTCCGCGCAGGCTGGTGATCCGTGACTCGGCGCTCAGGCGGGCGGCGGCCAGGGACTGCGGTGGCCTGTCCTGGGTCAGCCGGCGCAGCGCGAAGTACAGCGTCTTGAGCTGTTCGAGGGCCGGGCCGGCCGGTCCGAGCTCGACCATCCGGCTCCGCCTGCTGGGCCGGGCCTCGACCACCACCGCGAGCAGCCGGTCGCCGAGCAACCCGTACTCGATCAGCACCCGCCCGTCGAGCAGCTCGCGCAGGCCCGCGGTGGCCCCGGCCGCGGACCTCTCGGCCCGTGCGGGCCGATGCCAGGTGGCGCGGCGGATGCGGTGTTCCAGGGCGAGCTGCCGCGCGATCAGCGGTGCGGCACCGCTGCGTTCCGACTGCTGCGCGGGCGCCGCCTCCAGCTCCGCGCTCACCGCGCGCAGCGCCTCCAGGTCGTCCTGCACGTCGGCCGTGCCGGCCGGCCCCGCCGGCTCGGCGGCCAGCAGGGCGGCGGCGCGGGTGCGCTCCATCCACTCCAGGACGCGGTGGGCCGCACCTTCGCGCACGACCACTTCGAGGCCGAACTGGCCCAGCTCGGCGCCGTGCCCGGACGCCAGCGCCCGCAGCTCCACGGACGGCAGCGCGGCCCGGTGCCGCGCGAGGTCGCCGAGGCCGCGCCGGCAGTGCCAGAGGACCTCGTCGTCCTGGCCGGACAGCCGGGCCGCCAGCGCCGCCGCCACGGCACCGCGCAGCCGCACCAGGACCGGGCTGCGCCGGGCCAGCTCCGCCGCCCGCCGCAGCGCGGCGACGGCGTCGCGGATCCGTTCCAGGTGCGCGGCGATCCGGCCGGCGACCGTGTACGCATCGACCGCCGCCGACCAGGTGCCCCTGGTCTCCATCGTGCGGGCCACCCGGCGCGCCTCGCGCAGGTCTGCGGCCGACGCGGTGCCGGTGCGCAGCCGCGCCTCGGCCGACACCAGCGCGGCCCGCGCCCGCCACAGGCCCCGTCCCTGCCGGCCGAAGCTGTCGGCGGCCAGCCGGGACGCCTGCTCGGCCTCCTCGGGGTTGCCGGCCAGCATCGCCAGCTGGGCCACCCGCAGCTCGGCCTCGGCACCCATCAGCGGCACCCCGTTGCGGCGGAACACCTCTGCGGCGGTACGGGCGGCGGCACCCGCCTCGGGCAGCAGCCGCAGGTCGATCAGCGCGTCCGCGTACTCGACATAGTGCTCGCCCAGCGGCAGGCCGGCGGCCTCGTGCGCCCGGCCGGCCTCGTCGAAAAGGCGAAGCCCTTCGGCCAGCCGCCCGGACTGCACCGTGGCCCACGCCCGCGTCTCCAGCACCATCGCGACCAGCGCCGGCCCGACCCGCTCGGCGCGCCGTCCGGCGTCGTCGAGGCGTCGCAGCGCCTCACTGTGCCGGCCGTGCTGCGCCTCGATCATGGCCAGGTTGTTGCCCGCGATCACCTTGACCCGCTCCGGGGTGTCGGCCCGGGCTAGCAGTTCGCGGTAGGTGGTGGCCGCGTCGGCGAGCCGGCCGATGTTCTGGTGCAGCACCGCCCGCTGGAACGCCAGCTCCACCTCGCGGTCCGGCGCGACCAGGGGCCCGGCGGCGTCCAGGTCTCGCTGCGCGGCGCCCATCGCGCCCAGCTCCTGGTTGACCGCCGCGCGGCTCATCAGCACGTCGGCGAGTGTGTGGTCGAGGCGGTGCCGGCGCGCGATCCGGGCCGCCTCGTCGAGCAGCCGCTTGGCGGCCGCGTCGGCGAGCTTGGCCCGCTCGGCCCACGCCAACGCCCGCAGCGCGAGCGCCAGCGCCTCGGGCGCTCCCGCCCGCCTCATGCGGGTGACCAGAGCCGCCGCGACCGGGTGGTACCGGCGCGGATCCGCTACGACACCCTCGTGTACACGCTTAGCGTGTATCACGAGGTCTCTTGGAGTCTCTGTTTCGGTCAACGGATCAAACTTCCGCTGTCGCACATGAGAGAAGCCGGGTGATGACATGAACTTGACGGACGGGCCTGCAGGGTACGCCTTCAAAGGTGACTATTCGGAATCCTATGGGAACCGCGTGCCAGAGCTGCGTCGGATCGTCGCGCGTCAGGTGTCCGAGCTCAACTCGATTGGTTCGCCGCGAGGCGCTGAGCTGCTGGGTATCCTACGTGGACGGCGTAGTGGGCGGCGTGATCTTCCACAGATCGAGGTACGCCAGCGAGAACGCGGCCGCGAGAGCCTGGTCGCCCGCGGCGAGCTCGTGATGCGCTCCGACACCGTCGAAGCGCGCGCGCTGCTCGACGTCATGAAGTCGCGCGGCTTCGACGACGTGGCCGAGCGACGCGGCGGGCTGTGCCGGTTGCGCCACGGCACAGCGCTGCTGCCGACTGTGGAGCGTGCCATCGAAGAGTGCTCCCGCAAGGGCACGCAGGGCTGGACCAACTACGTCGCCACGATGGCCGCGGTGGGCAAGGGGATCGGCGGCCCCGAGCCGATCGAGTACAGCGAGACGTACACGGCGCCAAGTGGCGCGGCCGGACCGCGGGTGGCGGTGATCGACACCGGCATCCCGATGGCGCAGCGGAGCGATGGGTGGCTCAACGACGTGCCGCGCGCCGGCAGCGACATCGACCAGCTCGACGTGCTGCCTGCCGGGCCAGACGGGTTCCTCGACTTCCAGGCCGGGCACGGCACGTTCGTGAGCGGCATCGTGCAGCGGGTCGTTCCGGGCGCCGACGTGCGGGTCTACAAGGCGGCCGACAGCGACGGCTTCGCGTCCGACGACATGATCGCCGACGCGCTGCTGCGGGCGTACGAGGACGGCGCCCAGGTCATAAACCTGTCGCTGGGCATGCGGACCGCGGACGACGAGCCACCGCCCGCGCTGGCGGCCGCAGCGGAGTACATCGCGCAGGACTCCGGCGGCGCGGTTGTGATGATCGCGGCGGCCGGCAACTTCGGCGACGACGCGCCGTGCTGGCCGGCGGCGCTTCCCGGCGTCGAGGCGGTGGCGGGCCTGAAAGCTGACCTGTCCCCGGCGCAGTGGTCGAGCCACGGCGATGTCCAATTCTCGACAGTCGCCGAGGGTGTCCGATCGACATTTGTCACCGGCCAGGAGTCGCCGGTGTTCGACCGGGAGCCGGAGGAGTTCGGGAATGACGCGTGGGCCTTGTGGAGCGGAACCTCTTTCGCGGCACCGCAGGTCGCCGGCGCGCTCGTCCGGATCTGCCGCGAGATTCCGGGGACGACGCCGCGCCAGGCGGTCGCTCTGCTCGCCAGCCGGGGTCAGCCCATTCCGGGTTTCGGCAGCGCGATGCAGATCCTGGAGGGCGTACGCTGAGGCCGTCCGCCTGGTCTTCCGGGTCCTCCGGCGAAGGGAGGATGTCGTGGGAAGTGATGTCGTCCGGCGTCCGATTTCCGACGACCTGGCCTCGCTCGTCAGGGCCAGCGTCGCCGGCGACGAGACGGCCTGGAACGAGCTGGTTCGCCGGCACGCCGGGCTCGTCGCCACGGTCATCCGGCGCTTCCGCCTGTCGACCACCGATGCCCAGGACGTCAGCCAGCTGGTCTGGCTGCACCTCATCGAGCACCTGCCGAAGATCCGCGAGCCCGCGGCGCTGCCCGGCTGGCTGGTCACCACGACCCGCCACGAGTGCCAGCGCCACCTGCGCCTCAACAGTCGAAGCGTGTTGACCGACCCGGCGACCATGTCGCAGCTCAGCTCCGGGGCGGACGACATCGACCAAGACCTGCTGGCGGCCGAGCAGCGTCAGGTGCTCCTCGCCGGCCTCGCGGAGTTGACTGACGAGCAGCGCCGGTTCCTCGCGCTGCTCGTCTCCGACCCGCCGTGCCCGTACGCCGAGATCAGCCGGATTCTCGGCATGCCGATCGGCAGCATCGGCCCTACCCGTATCCGCACGCTGGAGAAGTTGCGCGAGACGCGAGCCGTCCAGGCGTATCTCCGGGCGAACGGGAAGGCCGCGAAGACAGGAGGTGCCCGGCATGCCCTCGCGGAACTGGAATGACGACGACGAGCTTATGCGCGCTCTTCGCGAGGCGCTGCTTCCTCACCCGGAGGAGCAGCATGTCGTGGCGGCGGCGCGCGCGGCGTTTCGGTGGCGGACGGCCGACGCCGACGTGGAGTTGGCGTCGCTGCTCTACGACTCCGACCTCGACCAGAGCGTTCTGGTGCGCGGGCCCCTGCATGGCACGCCCCGCACCCTCGTCTTCGGGCGAGGGCCGGTCAACGTCGAGATCGAGGTCAGCGAGGCCGGCATCGAGGGGCAGCTCGTGCCGCCCGAGGCGGGTGAGGTGCGGCTGGTGACGGCTTCTGGGGCCGATGCGGAGACCACCACGGCCGACGAAGTGGGATGTTTCGCCTTTCCGGCGCGGCGGCGAGGTCCGATCCGGATCGAGTGCACGCTGCGGGGCGGGCGTATCGCGACTGAGTGGATCACCGCTTAGTGACTGCTCCCAAGGCGCGCGAAGGAGCCGGGCGAAGCGAGGGCAGCAGACACAGCGGCGGCCGTGGCGGACGCTGTGAGCGGTCCGCAAAATGGATAAAACACTAGAACGGCGACAAAGGCATCCGGTTCCCGGAGAGCCCGCCTACGCTTGACCGTCATGGCGTCCCGGGACACACACAACCTGCGCGCGGTACTCGCGGTGCGTGGGTTCCGGCGGCTGCTCGGAACGCGTCTGACCAGCCAGTTTGCCGACGGGCTGTTCCAGGCTGCGCTTGCCGGCAGCGTGCTGTTCAACCCCGACCGGCACACCAGCGCGCTCGGCATCGCGATCGGCTCCGCGCTGCTCGTGGCGCCGTACTCGCTGATCGGTCCGTACGTCGGGGTCTTTCTCGACCGGTGGAGTCGTCGCCAGGTCGTCGTCCGCACCAACCTTCTCCGCGCCGTGCTGGTCATACCCACGGCGCTTTTCATCAACGCGGGCGGCGAGGGCCTCGGGTTCATCGTCTGCGCGTTCGCGGTCATCGGCTTGAACAGGTTCCTTCTGTCCGGATTGTCCGCAGCCGTCCCGCACGTGGTCGAAGACCGCCGGCTGGTCACCGCCAACTCGCTCGCCGGCACGCTCGGCTCGATCTGCTTCTCGTCCGGGCTGGGCCTCGCCGCGTTCCTGGTCCACTCCACGGTCTCGGTCGGCGACGGCGGGTACGCGGTCCTCGCGGCCGTCGCGCCCATCGGGTATGTGACCTCCGCCGTCCTCGCGCGGCGCTCGTTCCGGGTCGACGAGCTCGGGCCCGACCACGTCGAGCGCGAGTGCAAGACCTCGATGGGGTCGGCCCTGGCAGCGGTGGCCCGGGGGATGGGCGACGGGCTGCGACACCTCGGCCGCCGCCGCGGCGCCGCGTACGCCATGGCCGCCAAGTCGGGGTTCCGGGTGTTCTTCGGGGTGCTGACGCTCGCGATGCTCCTGCTGCACCGCAACTACTTCGTCACCGACAACGACGTGCAGGACTCGATCACCGGCCTGGTGTTCGTGGTCGCCGCCGCGAGCGCCGGCGTGGTCACGGCCGCCCTGGTCACGCCGCCGGTCACCCGCCGGATCGGTGGCTGGCGGTGGGTCAGCGTGCTGCTGCTCGGGCTCGCGGTCGCGCTGCTGGCGTTCGCGCTTCCGTTCACCGAGGTGCTGCTCGTCGTGGCGGTGTACTTCGTCAACATCGCGTCGCAGGGCATGAAGATCGTGGTGGACACCGCGATCCAGCACGAGTGCGCAGACGAGTACCGGGGCCGGGTGTTCGCGGTCAACGACACCACTTTCAACCTGACCTACGTGGCCGGCATGTTCATCGCGGCGCTCATACTGCCCGCCAACGGTCACTCGCCCTTCGCGGTCGTGAGCGTGGCGATCGGGATGGCCGTGCTGGGCGCCTGGTACGCGGTCGTCGCCGGCCGCTGGGCCCGCCGCGAGGGCGACGACATCGCTCAGCCCGTGCCAGCCCCGGTCCCGACCTCGGTGTGACGCGCCAGGTGGGCGCGGAGGCGATCGGCGAACGAGCGGTCGCGGAGGAGGGCCTCCAGGTCCGCGACCACGCGAGTCAAGGGGTACGGGAGCGCGGCGTCCAACTCGCGGACCGTCGCCTCGGTGGCGCGCCACTCCGCTT
This sequence comes from Micromonospora sp. CPCC 206061, assembly GCF_036906915.1. Lineage (NCBI taxonomy): Bacteria > Bacillati > Actinomycetota > Actinomycetes > Micromonosporales > Micromonosporaceae > Micromonospora > Micromonospora sp. CPCC 206061. The sequence goes on along the minus strand of NZ_JBAKHX010000051.1, from coordinate 9,859 downwards.
CCAGGAAGGGCAGCACCTCGCGCCCGCGCGTGCTCGGCTGCACCAGCCGGGTCCGCCCGTCGGGCCCGGAGGCGCTCTCGACCAGCCCCGCCGCGCGCATCGCGGCGACCGTCTGGCTCATCGCCGAGTGGGTCACCTCGACGCGGGTGGCGAGCTCGCGGATGGTCAGCGGGCCGTGCCGGCCCAACTGGATGAGCGGGCCGACGAAGCGGGTGCGCACCTCATCGAGACCGGCCTCCTCGTACAGGGCGGCGATGTCGCGGTCGATCGCCTCCAGCAGCACGCGCAGCGGCCGCCAGTGGCTGCCGTCCAGCTCGTCCGTCACGCCCGTCAAGCTACTCGACCACGCGGAAGGTCATTCCGGCGTTCGACAGGCGGGCGCGTAGCGCGTCGCCCATCGCCACGGCCGTGGTGACCTGGCCGGCGGTCTCCGGGAGCGGGTCGTGCGCCAGGCACAGGGCGGACTCGGCGAGCATCTTGGACGTCTGGCCGTACCCCGGGTCGCCACCGGTCACCTCGGTGACCACCCGCTGGCCACCACCCTCGGCCACGAACCGGACCCGGAACCACGACCGCGCCCGCCGCTCCGGGCTCGGCCCCGAGCCGGCCGGAAGGAGCCGCCGCAGCGCGCGCCGGGTCGGCCCGACCTTGGCCAGCACCATGGCACCGGCCGCGCCGACCGCGATGCCGCCCGCCACCAGCGGGTTCCGCAGGGCCGCGAAGTGCCCGTACGAGAAGTCCGGACCGTAGCGGGGCAGCGCCCGCGCCGAGCGCACCACGATCTGCGGGTCGATCGTGGGCAGTGGCAGCACCCACCGGCCAATCGCCTTGTCGTACCCGGGACGCCCAGGCTCCCCGCGCACCCGGCGGGACCGGTCGGACGGCTCCTGCCGGCGCCGCTCCCGGTGCGCCTGTGCCGCCTGGCCGGAGCGCGCGAAGTTCGTCAGCACGGTGTCGAACGTGCCGCCGGACGGCCGGCCGCTCGCGGTCAGGTAGCCGCGCATCCGGATCGGCACGCCCTCGGGCAGCTGCTGCACCGTGTAGTGCGCACCCAGGTCGGCGGGGATCGCGTCGAAGCCGCAGGCGTGCACGATCCGGGCGCCGGTGCGCTCGGCGGTCGCGTGGTGGGCCAGGTACATCCGGTCGACGAACTCGGGCTCGCCGGTCAGGTCGACATAGTCGGTGCCGGCGGCGGCACAGGCGGCGACCAGCGGCTCGCCGTACCGGATATAAGGGCCGACGGTCGTGATCACCACGCGGGCCGACTCCGCGAGCCGCCGCATGGCGGCGTCGTCGCTCACGTCGGCCTCGATGACCTCGGCCTCACCGACGCTGTCGCGCAGCGCGCGCAACCGCGCGCCGTCGCGGCCCGCAACCGCCCATCGGGTACCGGCCGGCCGGTGCTCCGCCAGATACTCGGCGACCAGTGTGCCGGTGAACCCGGTCGCTCCGAAGAGCACCACGTCGAACTCCCGCTCAGCCATTACCGAAGGGTAGACGCCGGCGGGTTCGGCGGTAGTTTCATGGTCATGAGTGGCGAAACCCTGCGATCCGTGACGATCGAACGCACGAGCCTTGGCCGGTACGAGGTGCGGAACGCCCGCGGCGGCACCCTGACCATCGGCTCCAGCGACGGCCCCGACTTCACGCCGGTCGAGCTGCTGCTCGCCGCGCTCGGCGGGTGCACCGGCGCCGACGTCGACCACATCACGAGCAAGCGCGCCGAGCCGGAGCGGTTCGAGGTGCGGGTGACGGCCGACAAGGTGCGCGATGAGAGCGGCGGAAATCGCCTGGTCAACCTCGTCGTGGAGCTGAGCGTGGCGTTTGGAGAGGGCGAGGCCGGCGACGCGGCCCGGGAGATGCTGCCGCGCGCGGCGAAGATGTCGCACGACCGCCTCTGCACCGTCTCCCGCACGATCGAGAGCGGCACGCCGGTCGACACGAAGGCGAGTTGACAGTCGCCGCCGGTGGCCAGACCGGCGGCGACTCCCCTGTGTCGCCACGGGGGTGGACGACGACCAAAGGTGCCCTCATTGTGACGGAGGGTGCCCCGCGCCCGCCTCCGTGAAATTACGTAATCTGCTCGCGCGATCGCATGACCAGGGCGGCGACGTAGTAGGTGGCCGGCTCGCCGCTGCGGTTGGCGTATCCGTGCGCCACGTCGGCCGCGAAGTACAGCGAGTCGCCGGCCGCCAGGTCGATCGCCTGGTCGCCGACGGTCACCCGCACCTCGCCCGACTCCACCGCGATGTACTCGTGCGACCCCGCCGCGTATGCGGGAAAGTCGCCGGCGTCGCACCCGGCGGGCAGGGTGACCCGGATCAGCTCGAAGTTCACACCGGGCACCACCGGCGACAGGATCGTGCGGTGCCAGCCGCTCGGGTACGCCGCCGTGTCCTGCCGATCGGCCCGCCTGACGACGACGCGGTCTGGAATGGGGTCGGCGAGCAGTCGGGTTAGCGACACTCCCAGCCCGTCGGCGATCCGGTCGAGCACCACTACCGTGGGTGCCTTCAGCGCCCGTTCGACCGAGGAAAGCATGCTCACGCTGACTTTCGACCGGTCGGCGAGCTCTTGGAGCGTCATCCCGCGCTCTGTCCGCAGCGCCTGGATCCGTCCGCCAAGCTCGGGAAGATTGAGCACATCCGCTATGGTACGTGTCTTTTCACTATAGTGGTGTTTCATTTTGAGCCCCGCCGACGCCTATTCAATGAGCGGTTTTCATGTGCGGGGGGATCATGACAGTGCGTGACGGGCGGGACACCTGGCTGGCCGGTTTGGCGCGTGCCGGAAACGGACGCGCGCTCGACGAACTCCTGGAACGCCACTGGACGGTGGTGCACCACATCGTCGGCTGCGGCCTCGTCGAGCACTCCGACGTCGACCGGGCGCTCACGGCGCTGGCCGCGCGGCTCCGGCACACCGTGCCCGGCGAGGAGCAGGTACGCGCCTGGTTCGTGACGCAGGCGCGGCGCCAGGTCCGCTCGACCCGCCGTCCCGGCGCGACCGGGCCTGACGGCCCAGACTTTTCCGCTACCGCCGTCGCCGCTTTGGGGCTGACCGGGCAGGCGCGGCACCTGGTCGAGGCACTGCGGTGGCTGGCGCCGCACGACCGGGACACGCTCGCGCTCTGGTGGCTCGCCGAAACCGGCGAGCTGACGTCCGCCGAGGTCGCGGCCGCGTCCGGTGACTCACCCTCCGACGCGGATGCTCGAGTACGCCGGATGGCGCCCCGCCTCGACGCCGCGCGCCAGGTCGTGGCGGCGCTCGCGGCCGACCCGGTGTGCGCAGACCTGGCGCTGCTGGCCGGCGGTGCGGCCCGTCGCCCCGAGCCCCACCGCCGCGATCGCCTCGCCGCTCACGTGGCGGAGTGCGCGCGATGCGCCACGGAACTGGAGCCCGCCCCGCCGCTGCTCGGCTCCCTCGGGCTCGTCCCCGCACCCGCCATATCCGCGTCGCGCGCGTCCGCACCGCCCCGGTCCTCGGCGCCCGCATCGCGCCTGGACTCCTCCACCCGGCGGCGAAACGCGCCCGCCTTCGGCCGACCGCGCGACGCGGTCGCCACCGCGCCCGCCATACGCGACCCGGCTGCCGCGCGCGGCTCGGCCGGCGCACGCCGCTTCACCGGCCGCCGCAACTCGACGGCGAGCTGGGGCGACCTGGCGATGGGCGGGGCGGACACGGTCGCCGCCGACTCCCAATCTCCCGTCCCTGGCCCGGATTCCCTAGCCGCCGGCTCGCGCGCCGCCAGGAGCGGCGCGATGGCTACCTCAAGCGGGCCGGGTGCGGGCCACCGCGGCGCGGCACCGGGCCTGCGGGCCATGACCAGCCTCGGTGGCTCCGCCATCGCCGGCGTCCGCAGCAGGCTGGCTCGCCTCGCCGTCCAGGCGGACGCGGCCGGCACGGGCGGCGCGGCCTCGATGCGTGGCCTGGCGAGCCACATCGCCGACACCACGTCGGCCCTCACCTATCGGGGGCGGCGGTTCCGGCCGGCGGGCCTGTCCCGGCAGGCGATCCTCGTCGCACTGGTGGCCGTCATGTTGGTGGTCGTAGCGGTGGTCGCCAACCAGGCCACCCGCTCCGCCGCTCCCGTGCACGATCCGGGGCCAGCCGCCACGACCGCCGCGCCCGAGCCGTCGCCGGCAGCGGTCACGACCGTCCCGGGCACGCCTCCCGCGAGCGGCTTCACGCCACCCGGCCGCGCCGTCGCGCCTGACCGGATGCCGGCTCCGGTACTGACCACTGCCGCGGCGCCCACGCCCTCGGCCCGTCCGCCGGTCACCACCTCGTACGAGGCGGAGGCGGCTCGCTTCGTCGGTGCGACCGAGGCCATGACGATGCCCGGCTCGTCCGGTGGTCGCATCGTGCACAAGCTCGGCACCGGCAGCAACCCATACGGGTACGTCGAGCGTGGCGCGATCGAGTTCACCGTGAACGCGCCGACGGCTCGCAGGTACGCGGTCACGGTGTACTACGTCGACGCGAGGCAGCGCACCGCGTACGTGCGGCTCAACAACGGTCAGTCGCAGGCGTGGACGTTCCGCGCGGGCCGCTGGGACACGGTGTCGTCGGCGACGTTCCAACTCGACCTGCGCGCCGGCGCCAACAGCGTCTACTTCCACAACCCCGCGGACTGGACGCCCCGCCTGGACCGCATAACCGTAACCGGCTGATGGGCGCGCGGTAGCCTCGGCTGGTGGAGTGGGCGGAAGCGCGGCGGCGGGCCGTCGAAGGGCACGCTGCTGCCGAGGAGCGGCGTAAAGCGAACGAAGCGGCCGCCGCGCACGAGCTGATCGCCGGATTCGTGCGGACCGCGAAAGAGCGCGCGCTGCCCGCGACGCGGCTCACCGCGCGGCCGTACCAGGGCGGCGGCCGCTATCGCACGGCCCTGCGCGGCTGGTATCTCAAGGCGGACCGCTCGCTGGCGGTCGGCACGGACGGTGAGCTGTACCTGCTCACCGTGCCCGCGAGCCTGCGCGCCCGGCTGGCGGGCGCGCACGTCGCGCCCCACCAGCCGCGCCTGGTGGTCGGCGAGGGCGGTCGCGACGGCGAGTCGATCCCGCTGCGTACGCTGCTCGACCGCCGCCTGGCGGCCGGTCCGCAGTGGCCCTAACAGTCCAGGGCGGCGTCCAGCCAGGCGAACGCCTCGTCCTGCATCTCGGCCGTGAACCGGAAGACCAGCGTCACGTCGCCCACTCCGATGTGGTCGCCGTTCGCCAGCTGCCGCGGCGAGTCGCCCACGGGCGCCCCGTTGACGAGGCGGGTTGGTTCATGTCACCACCTCACCCCGATCGTGTACCTCGTACCGGGGCGAGGCGGACGGATCACCCGATCGTGCGTGCGGGCACCACGGCCGCCACGGAATCGCGCACCACGATATGCGTTCCCAACACGACGTGCTGCGGCTCGTCGGGGTGAAGGGCCAGCCGGACGGCCGTGCGGCCCAGCTCCTCGGTCGGCACCCGCACCGTGGTCAGGGCGGGCACCACGTTGGTCGCCAGCGGGATGTCGTCGTACCCGACGACCGACACGTCCTCCGGCACCCGGACCCCCGCCTCGCGGAGGGCTAGCAGCACGCCGGCCGCGACCATATCGGTGGCGGCGAAGACCGCCGTGAAGCGCACACCGTCCGCGAGCAGCTTGCGAGTGCCCGCGTGCCCGAAGGCCTGGCTGTACTCGCCGGGCACGACCAGGGCCGGATCCAGCGGTACGCCGTACGCCTCGTGCGCCCGGGTGAAGCCCTTTATGCGGTCGCGGCTGGTGGTGTGGTCGACCCGGACGTTGCCCAGGTACACGATCCGGCGGTGGCCGTGCGACAGCAGGTGACTGGTGATCGCGTACGCCCCGCCCTCGTTGTCGTACTCGACGACCGTGGTCGGCACGCCCTCGCCGAGCGGGGGTCGGCCGCACAGCACCAGCCGCGAGCCCGCCTTGTCCAGCGCGTGCGCGAAGTGGATCATCCGCTCCTGGTACTCGGCGCCCAGGTAGCCGCTGCCCACCAGGATCACCGCGTCGGCGCGCTGCTCGCGCATCGCCTCGACCACCGCGAGCTCGCGGGTCGGGTCGCCGTGCGTCGTGCAGATCAGGCACAGCCGCCCCTCGGCGGTGGCCTGCTGCTCGACGCCCTTGGCCACAAACGCGAACGAAGGGCCGGTGACGTCGTCCATCACGAACGCCACCATCCGCGAGCCCGCGCCCTTGAGAGCGCGGGCCTGGGCGTTCACCACGTAGTCGAGCTCGCGCACGGCGCGCTGCACGCGGGCCCGGGTCGCCGCGCTGACCGGGTAGTCCCCGGCGAGCACCCGGGAGACGGTCGCGGGGGAGACCCCGGCGCGCGCGGCAACGTCTTTCACCGTCATGCGGTGATTGCCGGTGTCTTCGCTCGAACGTCGGGCCACTGCTGGATCGTAGGCCGCTTAGACAACGTTCTCTACGGGCTCGCCGGCCGGCATCTCCGGCGACGGCTGCGCGGCACCCACCGGGCGCACATGCCGCATCGCGACCAGGATCAGCACCGCGGTGCCGAGGACCAGCGCGGCGCTGATCCCGGCCACCGTCGCGAGCCCGGCCGTGAAGGCGGCCCGCGCGGACTCCAGAAGGGCGGTCCCGACCTGGGTGGGCAGGTTGGCCGCCGCGGCGGAGGCGCCGGCCAGCGTGTCACGCGCCATCGCCGGTACGCCGTCCGGCGCGTCGACCCGCGAACGGTAGACAGCGGTCGCGAGGGTACCCATCGTGGCGATGCCCAGCGCGAACCCGAACTCGTTGCTGGTCTGCGAGATCGACGCCGCCGAGCCGGCCTTCTCAGGTGGTGCCGCGCCCACGACGAGGTTGGTGCCGAGGGTGAGCAGCGGCCCGGCACCCAGGTTGATCAGGGCGAGCCCCGTCACCACGTACGCCAGCCCATCCGACGAGGGCGTCCGGGTCAACAGGACCAGCCCGCTCGCCGACACCACCAGCCCGCCAGCGATCAGCCGCGCGGGCGGCACCCGGCGGGCCAGCAGCGGCGACACCTGCAGCGTGGCGATCGCGGCCGCCACGGTCGGCAGCAGCCACAGCCCAGCCCGCAGCGGCGACAGCCCCTCGACGAGCTGGAGGTACTGCGTGATCAGCACCATCGTGGCGCCCGGCAGCATCGTGTTGACCAGCATGCATACCAGCGCCGCGGTAAACGCCCGATCGGCGAACAGCCGCACGTCCAGCAGCGGATCGGGCAGCCGCACCTGCCGGCGTACGAACGCAAAGCCCACGGCCGTGCCTGCCGCGAGCGCGGCGAGCGGCGCGGTGGTCAGGCCGTTTCGGGCCAGCTCCTTCAGACCCCAGACCGCGGGCAGGATCGCGGCCAGCGACAGCGCGACGCTCGCGAGGTCGATACGCCCGGCGCGCGGCGCCTTGTACTCCGGCAGCAGCACCGGCCCCAGCACCAGGAGCAGCACCATGGCGGGCACGCCAAGCAGGAACACCGAGCCCCACCAGAAGTGCTCCAGCAGCGCCCCGCCCACGACCGGGCCCAGCGCGATGCCGCCCATCAGCGACATCAGCCAGACGCCGATCGCGACCGGCCGCTCCTTCGGGTTGCGGAACATGTTGGTGATCAGCGCCAGCGTCGACGGGGTCAGCGTCGCCCCGGCCACGCCCAGCAGTGCGCGGGACGCGATCAGCATCGCCGGACTGGTCGCGTAGGCGGCCAGCACCGACGCGGCGCCGAACGCCGCCGCACCGACCAGCAGCAGCTTGCGGCGCCCGATCCGGTCGCCCAGCGTGCCCATCGTGATCAGGAACCCGGACAGCAGGAACCCGTACGAGTCGAGGATCCACAGCTGCTCGGTGCCGCTGGCGGACAGGTCGGCGCTCAGCCGCGGGAGAGCCAGCAGCAGTACGAAAATGTCGATCGAGACAAGCAGTGAGGGCAGGGCGAGCACCGCCAGCCCGATCCACTCCCTACGCCCGGCCTTGTCGTCCATCGGTCCGTCCCCTTCCAGGTTGGGTCTTCACCCAAAGGTCGGAGCGGGCCGTGGAGTCTCTACACGCCCGGTCGGCGCCGTCCAAGCCGCTCCGCGACCCGGCGGGCCGCCTCGGCGTACTCGGGCACCGTCGACATCGCCGCCGCGATCCGCAGATGGCCGAGGGCCTCGGTCAGGCGGTTCTGCCGTTCCAGGGTGCGGCCGAGCAGATGGTGGGCGTATGCGTCGCTCGGATCGCGCTCGATGAGCACCCGCAGTTCGCGCTCGGCGTGCGTGAGCTGCGCCGACGCGAAATACGCCATGGCCAGCTCCAGCCGCACCTCCGAGTTGCGGGGCTCCGCCGCCGCGACCGGCTCCAGGATGCGCGCGGCCTCGGTCGGCTTGCCGAGCGCCACGTAGAACTTCGCACGCTCGTACTCGGCGCTGAGGTCCATCTGCACTCCCTCCGGTGGTCCCGTCTACGGTACGGGCCCTAGGCTGGCGGGCGTGGTGATCACGAACTGGGCTGGCAATGTCACCTTTTCGGCGCGTCAGCTGCACCGCCCGGCGTCCGTCGCCGAGCTGCGCGAGCTGGTCGCGGGCGCCGACAAACTCCGGATACTGGGCAGCGGACACTCGTTCAACCACATCGCGGACACCACCGGGTACCTGGTCTCGCTCGCCGACCTGCCACCCGTGATCTCCCTTGATGAGGTGCACGGCACCGTCACCGTCTCACCCGGGCTCCGGTACGGCGAGGTGGTGCCTCAGCTACACGCCGCCGGGTACGCCCTGCACAACCTGGGCTCGCTGCCGCACATCTCCATCGCCGGTGCCTGCGCCACCGGCACCCACGGCTCCGGCGTCGGCAACGGCACCCTGGCATCCGCCGTGGTCGCCCTCGACCTGGTCACCGCCGATGGCGAACTGCGCACCATCGGCCGCGACGACGAGCTGTTTCCGGCCGCCGTGGTGGGCCTGGGCGCACTCGGCGTGGTGACGAGCCTGACGCTGGCGTTGCGGCCGGCGTTCGACGTGGCCCAGTGCGTGTACGACGACCTGCCGTACTCCGCCGCGCTCGACGGCTTCGACGCCATCATGACCAGCGGATACAGCGTGAGCCTGTTCACCGACTGGGCCGGGCCGCGCTTCAACCAGGTATGGGTCAAGCAGCTCGCTCCCGCTCCCGCGCCCCCGAGACGGTGGCATGGCGCGACGCTCGCCGACGCCCCCCGCCACCCCGTGCCCGGCATGTCGGCCGAGCACTGCACCGAACAGATGGGCGCCCCCGGCCCGTGGCACGCCCGGCTCCCGCACTTCCGGCTGGAGTTCACGCCGAGCAGCGGCGAAGAGCTGCAATCCGAGTACTTCGTGCCACGCGACCAGGCCGTTTCTGGCCTGGCGGCGCTCGACGGTCTCCGCGACCGGATCGCGCCGGTGCTCCAGATCAGCGAGGTGCGCACGATCGCGGCCGACGACCTGTGGCTCAGCCCGTCGTACCGCCGGGACACCGTGGCGTTCCACTTCACGTGGGTGAAGGACACAGAGGCGGTCCTGCCGGTGCTGGCGGAGATCGAGGCGGCTCTGGCCCCCTTCGACGCCCGCCCCCACTGGGGCAAGCTTTTCACGATGGCCCCCGAGGTGGTCGCCGCCCGCTACACCCGCCTCTCCGACTTCGCGGCACTGGCAAGGCACCTAGACCCCAACGCCACCTTCCACAACCCTTTCCTATCGCACCACCTCCCCTCCTAGCCCGCGCGCCCTGCCCGCCCGCGCGCCCTGCCCGCCCGCGCGCCCTGCGCGTCCTGCGCGCCCGCCCGCGCGTCCTGCGCGCCCGCCCGCGCGCCTCTTCCCGCCGATCAAGGGCAAATGCACGTGGTTGGATCTCTTTTCCGCGTGCGTTTGCCCTTGATCCATGC